>JAOPWM010000101.1 GCA_025965695.1 Blastococcus sp. | reverse complement strand
GCCACGAGCTCGCGCGGGGAGAACGGCTTGGCCATGTAACCGTCGGCGCCGACGGCGAGACCGATCAGCAGATCGACCTCCTCGGCGCGCGCGGTGAGCATGAGGACGTAGCACTGGGTCTCGGCGCGGATCTGGCGGCACACCTCGGTGCCGTCGGCGTCCGGAAGTCCCAGGTCGAGCACGATGAGGTCGGGTGCGTCCCGACGGACCTCTTCCAGGCAGGCAGCCCCGGAACTGGCCTCACGGACGTCGAAACCGGCCCGCCGCAGCACCGTGACGACGAGCTCACGGATCTCGTCGGTGTCCTCCACGACGAGCACGGACTGTTCGGCCACGACCTCTCCTCCTCACCGGCAACAGACAGCGCGAGCGGCAGAGCCATTCGTCACCTGACCGGGTGATCGGCAGGGCGGAGCGCCAGCTTGAGCCGAGCGCTGAACGTGCCGGATCCGCCCCTCCCCCTGATGAGGGAGCAATGCCTCTCGGCGACCGCCTGGCTCCCGGGCCTGGACCCCGAATCGACCACGCCGCCGACCCAACTGGTGACGTACGGCGCGGCGATCGGCGTCGAGGCTCGTACCGCGATCAGTCGCCGTTGTACCGGCGCAGGAGCCGGGCGAACTCCCCGACCTCCGCCTCGCTCCAGTCGACGAGCCGGCTGTCGAGTTCCTCGCGCTGGAGACGGGCCGCCTCTGCCAGCAGCTCCGCCCCGGCAGGCGTCACCTGCAGCACCTGAGGACGCCCGCCCTCCGGGCCGGCGGCGCGATCGACGAGCCCGCGGCGCTCGAGATCGGCAACCTGCCGGCTCACGGTCGACTTGTCCAGCCGGTACAGGTGCACCAGGTCGACCGACCTGCACCCGGGGTCGGCCGCGATCTGGCTCAGCATCGAGTGCGCCACGAACGGCAGCTCGGGATGCAGCCGCCCACTCTGAGCGCGGATCCGCCGGGCGAAGACCGTGAGCTCGCGCTGCACGTCGGCGGGGAGGTCCTCAGTGGTGTCCCGGGACACAGCGTCCTCCCGATCAAAAAGTTGTAAGATACAACCAGTTGAGTTGCAGTTTACAACTTCAAGGACCTTCCATGAGCGCTCACGCCGAAGCCGCATCGACCCGGACCGTCCTCCGCCACGTGCTGAGCCACCTGGTCGTGCCGATCCTTCTCGCGACCGGGATGGCGCTGGCCTACCTCGGCGCCTTCCACCAGCCCGAACCGCAGGGCGTCCGGCTGGACGTCGTCGGGACCGGCCCCGGGGTCGCGGTCCTCGCCCAGACCATCCAGGACCAGTTGGGTGACCGGGCGGCCGTCCGCACCGTGCCCACCGCCGACGAAGCCCGTGACGCCCTCGCCCACCGAAAGATCTCCGGCGCCTACGTTCCCGGCCTGCCGTCGCCGACGATGCTCCTCGCCGGAGCCGCCTCCGACACCACCGCGGTCACCGTCCAGCGGATGCTCGCCCCCGTGGCACTGGCTCAGGGCCTGCCGCTGCGGATCGAGGACGTGGCCCCGACCGACGACACCGACCCGACCGGGCAGGGCATCTTCTTCTACCTCGTCTCGCTGACCGTCGGCGCCTACAGCGGCGCCATCGCGATCGGCGCGGCCGGCGGCCGCCTGCCCATGCGGACCCGCGTCCTGCTCGCGGTCGCAGCCGCGGCCGCGATCGCAACGATCGCCACGGTCATCGCCGGGCCGGTCTACGGCGCGCTGCCCCACTCGGCCGGAGCCGTCGGGGTGCTCGCCTGGGTGTACGCCAGCGCAGTCGTGCTGATCGGTGTCGGCCTGCATCCCTTCCTGGGGCGCTGGACGACGGGAACGCTCGTCCTCCTGTTCGTGATGCTGAACTTCACCAGTTCCGGCGGCGTCTTCGCACCCGAGTTGCAGCCGGGCTTCTTCGCCTCCCTGCACTCCTTCTGGATCGGCTCCGGGCTGGTCGAGGCCGGTCGCACCCTCGAGTACTTCCCGGGCCTCGGCATCGGCCACGACGTCCTGATCCTGTTCGCCTGGCTCGCCGCAGGACTCCTGCTGGTCGGGCTCGCCGCGCTCACCGAACGCCGTCGGGCCGCGGTCGCCGTGGCACCGGCTCCCGTTCCCCTGCCCGAGGCGGACACCGTGCGCGACCCCGAGGACGACGGCCTCGAGTCCGAACTGGAGGAGTCGGTCGTCGTCGGCTGACCGCGGTCGACTCAGAGGCCCACGGTGAGCGCGGCGGTGTAGCCACCGGACACGTCGCCGGTCATCGTCGCCAGCTGCGAGACCCCGCCGTCGCCGAAGACCATGTCCCGGGCCAGCGAGACGCGGGCCAAATTGCTGACGCTCTGCTCGTAGCCGGTGGTGGCGTAGACGGCGGAGCAGGTGTCCATCGGGAGGGCCAGCTGACTCGTCGACAGGATCTGGCCGGCGGCCGTGGCCTCGTCGACGCTCGTGTAGACCTCGAAGTGGATGTGCGGCCAGCGCCCGGAGTAGCAGGCCGGGAAGACGCTGGTGAAGGTGACGGTGCCGTCGGCGGCCGACGCCTGGACGCCGCGCAGGTAGTTCTCGTCGGTCACCGCGCGGTCGTACATGGAGTACTGGCCGTCGCGGTTGCAGTGCCACAGATAGACCGCCGCACCGTCGACCGGGGTGTCCCCGTCCGCCTTCACCAGCGTCAGCCGGATGGTCAGCGGCACACCCTCCGCCGTCGTCGTCGAGGAGCCGAAGGAGGACCGGATGTCGCTGCGCACGACGCCGCTCTCGCTCAGGACGTTCTTCCCGTGGGACCCGTCGGCCGGGTACGGGCCGGCGGTCTCCTGCGGAATGACGGCGACATCGCCGACGGCGGCGGCTCCCGCCGCGGACGAGGCGGCGGTGGTGGCAGTGCTCGTGCCCGTCGTGGTCGTAGCGCAGCCGGCAAGAGCAGCCAGGGCGGTGCCGCCGAACAACGCGAGCGCGCGGCGACGCCCCACGAGGCGCTGCACGTCGAACAGCAGGCCGCGGTCGTGGTCCTCGATCCCGTGCTCGCCGTGCTGGTGTGCGTCGGTCGTGCGGACAGCAGAAGTCATGGCGCACAGCCTCGGGCGCGGTACTGGGACTGGCCGGGACACTCCCTGGAAGTTCCCTGGGAGCCGGGGTCAGTTCAGCGCGCGGGTCCCCCCGGGGAGGGTGCCGCCGGCCACCACGGCGGCGACCGCGTCCTGCAGTGCAGTCAGCGCCACCCGCTGGGTGAACGGGCCGGTGGACACGCGGGCCACCCCGAGCGCCTGGAGCTCACTCACCGGCAGCGATCGCCCGGGAACGCTGATGACGCTCAGCTTCTGCGGCCCCAGGCCGTCGACCAGCGCGCCGATCTCCTCGCGCGCGATCGCGCCGGGCACGAACACCACCGGCGCACCCGCCTCGAGGAACGCCTGCCCACGGCGGATCGCCTCCTGCAGCAACTCGCCCCGGTCGGCGTCCGGAGTGGCCCGGACCAGGGCATCCGTCCGGGCGTTCAGGACGAAGTCCATGCCGGCGTCCCGTCCGGCCGCGAGCACCGCCTCGACGGCGGCGACCGCCTCGTCGAGCGGCTTCATCTGGTCCTCGAGGTTGCCGCCGACGACGCCGGCCCCGATGGCCCGGCGGGCGGTCTCACCGGCGTCGCCGTAGCCGGCCTCGAAGTCCATGGTCACCGGCAGGTCCACCGCACCGACGATGCGGGCAACCATGTCGAGGTGCAGGTCGAGGGGGATGTTCTCGCCGTCCTCGTAGCCGAACGTCGCAGCGATGGAATGGCTGGCGGTAGCCAGTGCCCGGACGCCGTCGGTCGCGGCGACCACCCGGGCGGAGACAACGTCCCAGACGTTGCCCAGCACGAGGATCCCGGGGGCGGTGTGCAGGTCGAGGAGGGCGCGGGCGCGAGCGGCGAGGTCCGGCATGCCACCGAACCTACGGGCGGGGCCGATCGTTCGCCGGGTAACACTGGCGGAATGACTTAGGTCAGGCTAACCTCCAGGGCGGTGCCGTGCGGTGGTCCGCCTGGCACGCGGCCCCGCCCAGCTACCGGTAAGGCGTCTGCTTCATGTACGTGTGTCACTGCGCCGTCGTCACCGACCGCGATGTGCTCGAGTCGATCGCGAACGGTGCCCGCTGCGTCGCCGATGTCGCCCGCCGGACCGGCGCGGGCCGCACCTGTGGGAACTGCATCCGTTCGCTGCGTGATCTGGTGTGTCAGCATTGCCCGGCACGAGACGAGAGCGGCGCCGCTCTTGCTGCCGAACTCGATGCCGAACGAGAACTGGGAGTCGCTGGTGCAGCCCGTTAGCCCCCGTGTGGTCGAACTGCTCAACGACGCGCTGACGTTCGAACTGACCGTCACCAACGGCTACTTCCTGAACGCGCGCATGCTCGACGCCTGGGGATTCCCGAAGCTCGGCAAGGTCTTCTACGACCTCTCCATCGACGAGATGCGCGACGCCGACGCCCTCATCCAGCGGGTCCTGCTCTTCGACGGTCACCCCAACGTGCAGCGCCTCGGCGCCATCCGCGTCGGCGAGACGCCGGAAGAGATGCTGGTCCTCGCCCTCGACAGCGAGAAGGCCGCCGTCGCGCAGTTCAACGCGTCGGCGCAGGAGTGCCACGACCTCGGCGACCACGGCACCGCTGCCGTCTTCGAGGAGATGGTGCGCGACGAGGAAAAGCATGCCGACTGGTTCGAGGCCCAGCTGGGCGCCATCCAGCGGGTCGGGCTGCCGCAGTACCTGGCCGCCCAGATCTCCACCGAGACCCCCTGACCGCCTCCCCGTAGCACTCGAGGGCCGCCTCCCGAACCGGGAGGCGGCCCTCGCTGCGTCCGGGCCACGATCGTGCGTCATCTAGGTTGACCCGGATGGACAATCGCCCGGATCCGTCGGTGCCGCTGCTGAGCACCCACGATCTCGCGGCCGGTCATGACGGTGTCCAGGTGTGTGCGCCCGTGACGGTGCGGCTCCACCCCGCTGCCGCCCTGGCCCTGATCGGGCCGAACGGCGTGGGGAAGTCGACCGTCCTGCACACCCTCGTGGGCCTCCTGACGCCGCTCGCCGGAAAGGTCCTCATCGATGGAGAGCCGGTCGACGAGCGACGTTCGTCCTTCCGGCGGGACGTCGCGCAGGTGCTCGACGACGACGCGTTCTTCCCCTCGCTCACGGCACGGGAGCATCTGCTGCTGAGCGCTCGCGGTCACGGCGTGGTCGCCGCCGAGGCTGCGGTGGACGCCGAACTGGCGGCATTCGGCATCGAGGACCGCGCCGATGCACTCCCCACCAAACTGTCCTCCGGCCAGCGTCGACGCCTGGCCCTCGCGGCCGCCTTCGTGCGTCCGGCCCGCCTGATCGTGCTCGACGAGCCGGAACGCCGCCTGGACGCCGACATGCGGCAGGACCTCGCGGAGCGGCTGGCGGGCGCGAGGGACGACGGGCTCGCGGTGCTCTTCGCCAGCCATGACGCTGCTTTCGTGCAGACCGTGGCCGACCAGGCGCTGCTGCTCGGCGAGGAGAAGTGCCGGCTGGTGCCACCGGGCGACGCTCCGGAGGCCATGTCCGGGATCCAAGGCTGACGTGCCCGGTCCCGCCGCCGTCCGGGCGGCCGAACTCGACGCTCCGGGCGTACGCCGCCTGACCCGTCGCAGCGCCGCCCAACGGGCCGTGACCACGTGGGGCGCGCGCCTCAGCGAGGCGTGGTCCACGACTGCCTCGGTGGGCATCGGGCTGGCCGTGTTCGGTGGCTGGCTGGCCTCGGTCCGCGAGAACATCGCCGGTCGGGCCCCCGGATCCGGGACCTCGCTCCCCACATCGGTGACCGCCCTCGCGGCTGCGGTCGTGGCGGTGGCGGGACTGACGACGCTGCTCGATCGACTCGGTCCGGTCAGCGCCAGTACGGCCGCCGCGGCCTGGTGGCTTCCCCTCCCCGCCGCGCGGGCCGGGCTGTTGCGAAGCGACCTCGTCCGCGTCGCCGGCGTGTGCGCCGGGACCACCGCCCTGCTGTGCACGCCGCTCGCGATGGCCTGGTCCGCGGCGCCCTCCCTCTCCGGGGTCGCCACGACGGTGCTCGGCGCAGCAGCGTCTGCGTCGGTGCTCGTCGGCACGGTCGCGGTCCTGCAGACCCGCGGCCGCAACGGCGTCCTCGCGCCGGTCACGGGGGCTGTCGCCGTCGCGGCCGCCGCCGTGGCAGCCGGGGCGGCAGTGTCCCCCTGGGCAGCCGATGCGCTGGCCGCCCTCACGAGCCCCCCGGCAGTCTCCTGGCCCGGCGCGCTCGGCCTGGCTGCCGTCGCCGCGCTCCTCCTGATCGCCGCGGACCGCGGGCTCGGCCGGCTGCGCGCCGGATCGCTGCGGGCCCACGGGACGGCGTCCGCGTTCGCGTCGACCTCGGTGTTCTCACTGGACACCCGCGACCTCGGGCGCGCGCTGACGGTCGGACCGCGCCGGCCGCGGGGCGGGCGCCGGCGGCTCGCCCTCGTCCGCCGGCCCTGGCAGGCAGTGGCCGCGGCCGATCTCCTGCTGCTGACCCGGAGTCCGTGGCAGTGCGGCCAGATCGTGGTCGCCACCGCCGTCCCCGTGCTGGCCGCCCGCACCGACGGCCTCGACCGCCTTCCCGCTGCGGCCGCCGGCCTGCTGCTCGGCTGGCTGGGGGCCACCGTCGCCGTGGGCCACCCGGCCCGCTTCGCGCACGCGTCCCCCGCACTCGACCGGCTGCTGCCCTTGTCCACGGGTCAGATCGTCGTCGCGCGGTGGCGTGGCACCCGCCCTGGTGCTCACCGTCGTGTGCGGGGGAAGTGGGCTGCTCGTCGGCCTCGGCAGCTCCTCACCCCTCGCCTGGGCGGCCCTCGCCCTCGCAGCCGTGCCGGCCTGGACGGCGGCGGCGCTGCGCGGGGCCTACCGTCCCGACCTCGACTGGTCGGGGCCGGTCGTCGCCACGCCCATGGGCGTGCTGCCGGCCGGCATCGGCGCCACGCTCGTGCAGGGCATCGACGTGGGCGTCGTCGGCACCCTCCCGATCGTCGCCGTCGTGCTCATCGGCGCCGACCCGTCGCCGGTCGTCGTCGGCGTCCAGTTCGCCTGGGCTTCGTGTCTTGCGGCCGGAGCGCTGGTCCGCCTGGCGCGGCCCAGGTCCACCTGACCCCCTACGCCTCGGTTTGACACCCTGACAGCAGGCGGTGTCACATGGACGGGTGCCCGGCCCCTTCGACGTCCTGGCGACCGACGGCCTGAAGGTCCTCGGGACCCTCGGCTTCTTCGTGCCAGCCGCGATCCTCATCGGCCTCGTCGTCTTCGCGGTCGTCCGCGACCGGCGTCTCAACGCCCGCGAGGAGGCCGAGGAGGCGCACCGCGCCGCGATGGAGCGGGAGGAGATCCCTACTCCTCCGCCAGCCGACTGAGCACCGACTCGATCGTCTCCTCGACCGCCGCCGCCATCTCCGTCCGGAAGGCCGCCAGGAGCGCCTGCGCCGCGGCGGGCTGCAGGCGGGCAACGGTGTCCTGGACCCGCTGCAGTTGCTCCGGCGGTGCCCCGGCGTCGACGAAGGCCTGCCACCCGCTCCGGACGAACATCCGCACGTAGGTCTGGGCGATCTCGCGCACGTGCTCGTTGACCCGCGTCTGCGCGTCGATGAGGTCGTCCGGCGGTACCCCCAGCGCTACGACCTGCAGCCCGGCGGTGAGAAGCGCAGGGTCGAGGACGCGCAGTTCCCCTTCACCCAGACGCTCGACCAGTCCGAGACCGACGAGCCGATCGACCAGGGCGGGATCCTCCGGAACACCGGCACGCGCCGCGAGCTCCGCGCCGGTCAGGTTCTCCGGCTCCGGCGGCAGCCACGGGGCCAGCAGGGCACGGTGCAGCGCGAGGGTCGCGGAACTGGCCGTCGGCGGGGCGGACGCGAGCGTCCGCTCGATCATCGCCAGCGAGTAGCCCTCGGCGAGCATCTCCCGGACCAGGAGCAGCCGGGCGACGTGCTCCCGGCCGTAGTAGCCGGTCCGGCCCACCATGCGCGGAGCAGGCAGCAGGCCGCGGGCGGAGTAGGCCCGCAGGTTGCGCACGGTCACCCCGACCCGCGCGGCGAGTTCGTCGACCGTCAGTTCCCGGTCGACGTCCTCTTCGGGCAGCTCGGATTCTTCCGACGTGGTCACTGCCACTCCCTCGCCATCGTGACCCCACGGTAAACCGCTCGTTCTATGTGTCAGTTGGCGATGTCACGGTGATGGGTGTTCCATGGCCGGCATGGCCAGAGGGGGTTCCGTGCTGCTCGCTGCTGACACACGTCCTGCCGGAGGCGCCGCGCTCGGCGAGGTGTTCCTGGCGTCCGCGATCGGCCTCGGCCTGACCGCGGTCCTGCTGGGGCTCGTCTGGCTCCACCGCACCCGGCGATCCCAGATCCTGACCCGGGTCGGCACCCGGCTGGGCAAGGCGACCGGGGTGCCACCGTGGGTGGCCCTGCCCACCGTGCTGACCACGCTGTCGCTGCTCGTCGCCCTGCTCGGGATGCTCTGGGACATCTCGCTGCACATCGGCGTCGGTCGCGACCAGGGGCCGCTGGCCAACCCCGCGCACTACCTGATCCTCTTCGGCCTCTTCGGTGTCTTCGCCGGCGGGATCTTCGCCTGCGCGATGCCGCTGGACGAGAAGCCGGGCCCGGCCGCGATCCACTTCATCCGCGGCTGGGACGTGCCGGTCGGCGGCGTGCTGATCACCGGTGCCGGCTTCTACGCGCTGCTGGGGTTCCCGCTGGACGACGTCTGGCACCGGCTCTTCGGTCAGGACGTCACCCTGTGGGGCCCCACCCACCTGATGCTCATCACCGGCGCCGGGCTGTCGATCATCGGCCTGCTGATCCTCGAGCAGGAGGGCCACGGCGGACTGTCCACCGACGACGGCGACCGCAAGGTCGGCAGCCGCACCCGCTTCATACGGCAGGCGTCGGCGATGGGTGGCCTCCTGCTCGGGCTGTCGGTCTTCCAGGGCGAGTACGACTTCGACGTCCCGCAGTTCCGGCTGGTCCTCGAACCGTTCATGATCGCCGGCGCGGCCGGGATCGC
>JAOPWM010000084.1 GCA_025965695.1 Blastococcus sp. | reverse complement strand
GCCGGCAGCCTCGGCGCCCTGCCGCAGTGGCGCGGGCAGCGCGGCCAGGAGCTTGCGCAGCGCCGCCTGGACGCCCGGCGTCGCCGCGGTGGCCGGACCGGCGGCCATGAACAGGGCCCGGGCCTCGCCCGCGGTCAGCCCCGAGAGGTCGGTCCGGGCGCCCCCGACCAGAGACCATCCCCCGCCCCGACCCGACGAGCTGTACACCGGAACACCGGCGGTCCCCAGCGCCTCGAGGTCGCGACGGGCCGTCCGGCACGACACCTCCAGCTCACGGGCGACCTCGGCTGCGGTGACCCGCCCACGCGTCTGCAAGAACAGGAGGACGGCGATCAACCGGTCTGCGCGCACCTCGACAGGATGCGCGGCAAAGTGGCCAGAGGGTGACCACTTTCGCTGCGAGGGTCGGGGCATGACTACCCACATCTCCACACCCGACCGGGCGCCGACCCGGACCGATCCCCGTCCCGCCTTCTTCTCCGCGGTGAGCACCGCCTGCGACGTCGTGGCAGCGGTCTCCCCCACCCAGCTCTCGGACCCGACACCCTGCAGTGAGTACGACGTCCGCACGCTGCTGGGCCATCTGGTCGCGGTCCTCAACCGGGTGACGGCGGTGGCGTCCGGCGTCGCGGCGTCGACCACCCCACGCGTCGTGACCGACGTGACCGACGACGCCTGGGGCGCGGCCGCCCGCGCGGCGCTACCCGACCTCGAGGCCGCCTGGGCGGATCCGGCCGTCCTCGAGCGGGAGATGCACCTGCCCTTCGGCACGCTTCCCGGCGCCGCCGCCCTGGCTGCCTACACCGGCGAGATCAGTACGCACACGTGGGACGTCGCGGTCGCCACCGGCCAGTCCCCGGCCTGGGACGAGCGGGTGCTCACCGACGCGCTCACCGACGTGCGCCGCAAGCTGCCCACCGAGGAACGTGCGCCGGGGATCCCGTTCGCAACCGCCGTCCCCGTACCCGACGACGCTCCGGCCGTCGACCGGCTGGTCGCCTGGCAGGGCCGCGACCCGCAGTGGCGCCCCAGGGCCTGACCGCCTGACGGCGGAACCGACCGGACCCGGACGGCCGCCGGGGTCGCCGACTCAGCCCAGCTGGGGCGCGACCTCGGCGGCCACCAGGTCGAGGTGGTCGAGGTCGGACAGGTCCAGGATCTGCAGGTAGAACCGCTCCGCCCCCGCCTCCATGTACCGGCCCAGGATGTCGACCGCCTCGGCGGGAGTGCCCGCGACCCCGTGCTCGCGGAGGTCATCGACCTCGCGGCCGATGGCTGCGGCCCGGCGGGCGATCTCGGCCTCGTCCTTGCCGACGCACAGGACGAGAGCCGAGCTGTAGACCAGGGACGACGGATCGCGGCCGGCCTCCTCGCAGGCCTCCCGGACCCCGGCGAACAGCCGCGCGTTGTCCTCCACCGAGCTGAACGGCGCGTTGAACTCGTTCGCGTACCGGGCCGCCAGCCGGGGCGTGCGCTTCTTGCCCGCCCCGCCGACGAGGATCGGGATGCTGTCCTGCGCGGGCTTGGGCAGCGCTGGTGAATCGGACAGCTGGTAGTGCTCGCCGGCGAAGTCGAAGGTCCGGCCGGGCGGGGTGCTCCAGAGGCCGGTGATGACGGCGAGCTGTTCCTCGTAGCGGTCGAAGCGCTCACCGACCGGCGGGAACGGGATCCCGTACGCGGTGTGCTCGGCCTCGAACCAGCCCGCGCCGATGCCGAACTCCACCCGGCCGCCGCTCATCTGGTCGACCTGGGCGACCGAGATCGCCAGCGGGCCGGGCAGCCGGAACGTGGCCGCCGTCATCAGCGTGCCGAGCCGGATCCGACTGGTCTCGCGGGCCAGGCCGGCGAGCGTGATCCAGGCATCGGTCGGCCCGGGCAGACCGTCCCCGCCCATCGTCAGGTAGTGGTCGGACCGGAAGAAGGCGTCGAAGCCGGTCTCCTCGGTGCGCCGGGCGACGGCCAGGAGGTCGTCGTACGTGGCGCCCATCTGCGGTTCGGTCATGATGCGGAGCTGCACCCCCCGACGCTACCGAGTCCCTGCGTGTCCCACCGAACGACGTGGGCGCTCGGGGTGTGCCGATCGGCCGGACCGGGCAGGATGATCGCGAGACGATCAACTCGGAGGTGCAGCTCGTGTTCCGCAAGAAGACGCGCAGTCAGGTCATCGGTGCCGAGCTCCAGGAGGGCCTCGCCCACATCGGGGTGGCGGCCACCGAGGCCGGCCGCCTCGCGGCCGAGCAACTCGGCCCCCGGGTCGCGGCTGCCCGTGAGGCTGCCGGCCCCACGCTCGACGCCGCCCAGAAGGCTGCCCAGAAGGCGGTGGCCCCCAAGGTGGCCGCTGCCGTGGCCGCTGCCGCACCGGCGGTGGCCTCGGCCCGCGACACCATCGGCCCCCGGATGGAGGCCGCGCGTGACGCGATCGGCCCCCGGGTGGAGGCTGCCCGGGAGGCGATCGGCCCCCGCGTGGAAGCTGCCCGGGAGGCAGCGGCACCTCGCGTGGCCTCCGTGGTGAGCGCCGCCCAGGACGCCGCCGCCCGTGCCGCCGCCGACCTCGGCCCACGGGTCGAGGCGGCCCAGAGGGCGGCTCAGAAGACGCTCAAGGAGGACGTCGTCCCCCGACTGGGAGCGGCGCAGACGGCGGCCGTCGCCTACGCGGTCCCCCGCGTGGCAGCCGCGCGGGACGTGATGACGCCGGCGCTGGAAAGTGCTCGAGAGACGCTGGCGGCCGGCGTGGACAGTGCCCGCAGCGAGCTCGAGGCGCGGCGGGCCGAGCTGGTGGCCACGGCGGAGAAGTCCACCCGCAAGGCCCGCAAGGCGGCCAAGAAGGCGCGCAAGACTGCCGGCAAGAAGCGCCGGACGTTCGAGAAGAAGGCGGCCGTCACCGCCAAGCAGGTCAAGCGCAAGATCGGGGTCGAGCGCAAGCCCCGGCGCTGGCCGTGGCTGCTCGCCGCGCTCGGCCTCGCCGCGGGCGTCGTCGTCCTGCTGCGTCGCAAGAAGGACGAGCCCTGGACCCCCGCCCCGACCGGGGACGGTCCCGTGCCCAGCTACCGAGAGGACCCCGTGCCCAGTTCCGACAGCAACTCCGGCAAGACCGTATCGACGGCGATGGAAACACCCAGCGACTCCACGCCGCCGGAGTCCGACATGGGCATGCGAGATGCCCAGGAGGTCAAGGGCGACGGGCCCGACGACGTCACGCCGCCGGAGACCACCGCCCCGGAGCCCTTCAGCTCCGGCGGCGGCGCCGACGAGGGCCCGACCGCCGGTCCGGCCGACAAGCAGGTCTGATCCCGCGCCTGTGCCACCCGACGCCCCCGTTGCCTCGTGCAGCGGGGGCGTCGTGCGTCCGGCGGGTACCGTGGAGATCATGAGCGAGACGGCCGCCCCGATCCCTGCCGCGGGCTCCCCGCTCGAGCCGGCCGGCCGCAAACTGCTCCGCCTCGAGGTCCGCAACAGCCAGGTGCCGATCGAGCGCAAGCCCGAGTGGATCAAGACGCGCCTGAAGACCGGCCCGGAGTACACCGAGCTCAAGTCGCTGGTCCGCCGCGAGGGCCTGCACACCGTCTGCGAAGAGGCCGGCTGCCCGAACATCTACGAGTGCTGGGAAGACCGCGAGGCCACGTTCCTCATCGGTGGTGACCAGTGCACCCGGCGCTGCGACTTCTGCCAGATCGACACCGGCAAGCCGGCCGACTTCGACGCCGACGAGCCGCGCCGGGTCGCCGAGAGCGTCGCCACGATGGGGCTGAAGTACGCCACGATCACCGGCGTCGCGCGCGACGACCTGCCCGACGGCGGCGCCTGGCTCTACGCCGAGACGGTCCGCCAGATCCATGCGACGCTCCCCGGCTGCGGCGTCGAGCTGCTCATCCCCGACTTCAACGCCGATCCCGACCAGCTCGCCGAGGTCTTCTCCTCCCGCCCCGAGGTGCTCGCGCACAACGTCGAGACGGTGCCGCGGATCTTCAAGCGGATCCGCCCCGGCTTCCGCTTCGACCGCTCCCTGTCGGTGATCACCGCCGCCCGCGAGGCCGGCCTGGTGACCAAGTCCAACCTGATCCTGGGCATGGGCGAGGAGCCGCACGAGGTCGTGGAGACCATGCAGGCGCTGCGCGACGCGGGCTGTGACCTGCTGACCATCACCCAGTACCTGCGCCCCTCGCCGCGGCACCACCCGGTGATCCGCTGGGTGAAGCCCGACGAGTTCGTGGGCTTCCAGGCCGAGGCCGAGCGGATCGGCTTCCCGGGCGTGCTCGCCGGGCCGCTGGTGCGCAGTTCCTACCGAGCCGGCCGGCTCTATCAGCAGGCCGTCGAGGCCCGCGGACTGTCCCGCCAGGCCTGACCTGCGGCCGATCCGCCCGGCGACGCGGGAGGGAACCGACCTCGCCCCTATCCTTGGGGCATGGCACGCAGCAAGCCCTCAGACGCGTCCGCTCCCAGCGGCAAGGCAGGCCGTGGCCCGAAGGACGCCGGCCGCGGCCGCTCCTCGGGGGCGGCGTCCGGCTCGACGGCTTCGGGGAAGACCCCGAAGCTGGACAAGAAGGGCCAGCCCAAGGTCGGCCGGCTGAAGAAGCTCGGCGGCCAGGCCCGCATGATCAAGCAGGCCTACTCGCTGACGCAGAAGAACGACCCGAAACTCCCCTGGATCATGCTGATCGCCTTCGTGGCGGTCGCGGCCGTGGTCGAGCTCATCGGCATCCTGCTCGGCTCGCCGTTCGTCTTCATCCCGCTCGCAGTGATCACCGGCGGTCTCGCCGCGCTGATCCTCTTCGGCCGTCGCGCGCAGGGATCGGCCTACCGGCAGGTCGAGGGTCAGCCCGGCGCGGCCGCCTGGGTGCTCGAGGGCATGCGCGGCGACTGGCGGGTCACCTCCGGCGTCGCCGGCACCGCACAGATGGACGCCGTCCATCGGGTGCTCGGCCGTCCCGGGGTGATCCTGGTCGCCGAGGGCGTACCCAGCCGGGTCCGCAACCTGCTCGCCCAGGAGAAGCGGAAGGTCGCACGCATCGTCGGCGACACCCCGATCTACGACATCGTGGTCGGCGACGACGAGGGCCAGGTGCCGCTGCGCAAGCTCAGCACCCACGTCATGAAGCTTCCCCGCAACCTGACCGCGGCCGACGTCAACGCGCTCGGGCGGCGGATGAGCGCCATGGGCGGTGGCCGGATGCCGGTGCCCGGCGGGCCGCTGCCCGGCGGCAAGCAGATGTCGGTCAGCCAGCGTCAGGTGCGCCGCCGCGGCTGACCCGCGATAACACGGTCGTCCTACCGGACGACACCGCGGCCAACGGCCGTCCCCCGGTCGCGTTGAGCCGTTGCCCATTCGCCGATCGGGAAGCCTCCGGCCCCCGCGATCGGTTCACCCGGCCTCACGTCAACCCCGGACGACGGCCGTGTCGGTGAGCCGGTCGTGCAGTCCGCGGCCGTCGGCGTCGACCACGAGCGCGGGCACGAGCAGGCACAGGAGCGCCGTCCGGACGACGGCCCGCCACGGCACCAGCCGCTCCCCCGGCCTCGGGTGGGCCAGGCGCAGCCCGAGCAGCCGCATGCCCGGGGTCTGTCCGAAGGCGATCAGCGTGAGCACCGTGACGGTCGCGAACGCGGCCAGCGCCCAGTTGCCCGGCAGCCGTGGCGCCGTGAACAGGCCGGCGACCAGGGCCGACCCGAGGGCGTCGACGCAGAAGGCCCCGACGCGGCTCCCGAAGCTCGCCAGGGACCCGGGTCCGTCTCCCGGCAACCCCAGAGAGGCGCCGCGCACGCGCTGCTGAGAGGGTGGTTCCACGTCCCTGACCATGTCCGCCAGCCTAAGACCCGACTGCAGCACCCCCCGAAGCCCGAGAAGACCGACCCTGGCGACACGCTGAAACGCGGTGTTACCGCTCCGAAACACTCGGGACACTCGGGGGCAACTCCCCGCTCGTAATTTGGCAGGTCAGCAGTCCGCTCAATCCCGGAGGATCGATGTTCAAGAGTCCCGACGAGGTCGCCGCCTACATTCGCGACAACGACGTCGAGTACGTCGACGTCCGCTTCTGCGACCTCCCCGGCGTCATGCAGCACTTCACCATCCCGGCGTCGACCTTCGGCGAGGACACCTTCTCGGAGGGCCTCGGCTTCGACGGCTCGTCGATCCGCGGGTTCCAGGCGATCAACGAGTCGGACATGCTGCTGCTGCCCGACGCCAACA
>JAOPWM010000059.1 GCA_025965695.1 Blastococcus sp. | reverse complement strand
GCGGCCCTCGGACTTCTCCTCGACGCCGTGCAGGCTGAGCCCCTGCTGGGTGCGGATCGCGCGTAGGCGCGCACCGAGGGACTTCGCGTAGTCCGTCACGGAACAAGGCTCCCGTCGTCGGCACAGGAGGTCCTGTGCTGGCGTCGGTCTCACCACTGGCTCGTCCAGAAGGTCCGTCCGTAGGACGGGGTGACCGTCGCACCTTCTGAAGTCATCGCCTCGCCGCTTACTGTCAGTGACGATAGGCGCCGAGAGTGACGACGGTCAAGCGCTTGGTGACCGGCGCGTCGTCTCCGCTGCGGTAACGTCGGTCCTGCACCGCGAGGTGCACCAGAACGTCCCTGTTCCTCCACCGAGACCGTCCCGTGAGGCGGACAAGGAGGCCCGCGATGCCGCACGCCCGCAACCCGCAGGACCCGCCCTCCGAAGGCCCGTCCGGCAGCAAGCCCGTCCTCAGCGCCGCCGACGTCGCCCGCGTGGTCGACCGCATGGCCCACCAGCTCATCGAGCGGGCGGCTGCGAGCGATCCCGATTCACCGGACGGCGGCCTGTCCTCCCTCGTCCTCGTCGGCATCCCGACGCGCGGCGCCCCGCTGGCGCGTCGGCTCGCCGCCCGGATCGAGGCGTTCTCCGGGACCCCGGTCGACGTCGGGACCGCCGACATCACCCTGTACCGGGACGACCTGCGACTGCGCGGCGTCCGCGCGCTGGAACCCACGGTGCTGCCCGACGACGGCATCGACGGCCGGCTCGTCGTCCTCGTGGACGACGTCCTCTTCTCCGGGCGCTCGGTCCGTGCGGCGCTGGACGCGCTGCGCGACCTGGGCCGGCCCCGGAGCGTGCAACTGGCGGTCCTGGTCGACCGCGGCCACCGCGAACTGCCCATCCGCGCGGACTTCGTCGGCAAGAACGTGCCGACCTCGCGCACGCAGCAGGTGAAGGTCCGGCTGGCCGAGGTGGACGGCGCCGACGAGGTGCTCGTGACCGAGGCGGAGAAGTGAAACGGCACCTGCTGGAGTCGGCCGACCTCGACCGCGACGACGCGACCCTGGTGCTCGACACCGCGGCGCAGATCGACCAGGCGCTGGCCGGCCGTGAGGTCAAGAAGCTGCCCACCCTGCGCGGGCGGACGGTGGTCAACCTCTTCTACGAGGACTCCACCCGGACCCGGATCTCCTTCGAGCTCGCGGCCAAGCGGCTCTCGGCCGACGTCATCAACTTCTCCGCGAAGGGCAGCAGCGTCTCCAAGGGCGAGAGCCTCAAGGACACCGCGCTGACCCTGGAGGCGATGGGCAGCGACGCGATCGTCGTCCGCCACGGGGCCTCGGGCGCCCCGCACCGGCTGGCCCACTGGGTGCGGGGCAGCGTCGTGAACGCCGGCGACGGCACCCATGAGCACCCGACCCAGGCCCTCCTGGACGCGTACACGATCCGGCAGCGCCTCGGCCGGCTCGAGGGGGTCCGGGTGGCCATCGTCGGCGACGTGCTGCACAGCCGGGTGGCGCGGTCCAACGTCTGGCTGCTGAACACCCTCGGCGCCGAGGTGACGATGATCGCGCCCCCGACCCTGCTCCCGGTCGGGGTCGGCAGCTGGCCGGTCGAGGTGAGCTACGACCTCGACTCCGTTCTGCCCAAGGCCGACGTGGTGATGATGCTGCGGGTGCAGGCCGAGCGGATGAACGCCTCGTTCTTCCCCAGCGCCCGGGAGTACAGCCGCCGCTACGGCCTCGACGGCCGCCGGATGGCGCTCCTGGACGACGACGCGATCGTCATGCACCCGGGTCCGATGAACCGCGGCATGGAGATCGCCGCCGAGGTGGCCGACTCGGTGCGCTCCACCATCGTCGAACAGGTGGGCAACGGCGTCAGCGTCCGTATGGCCGTCCTGTACCTGCTGCTCGGAGGTAACGAGCCCGCATGAGCTACCTGATCAGGGGCGCGCGCCCCTACGGCGGCGACCCCGCCGACATCCTGATCAAGGACGGCCGGATCGCGGCGATCGGTGAATCGCTGTCCGCGACCGGCGTCGAGGTGGTCGACGCAGCCGGGCTGATCGCGCTCCCGGGCCTGGTCGACCTGCACACCCACCTGCGCGAGCCGGGCCGGGAGGACGCCGAGACGGTCGAGACCGGCAGCCGCGCGGCCGCCCTCGGTGGGTTCACCGCAGTTCACGCGATGGCCAACACCGATCCGGTCGCCGACACCGCCGGCGTCGTCGAGCAGGTGTGGCGGCTCGGTCAGGAGGCCGGGCTGGTCGACGTCGTCCCGGTCGGGGCCGTGACCGTGGGCCTGCGCGGTGAGCGGCTGGCCGAACTGGGTGCGATGGCCGACTCCGCCGCCCGCGTCCGGGTCTTCTCCGACGACGGGTCCTGCGTGAGCGACCCGGCGCTGATGCGCCGCGCGCTGGAGTACGTGAAGGCTCTCGACGGCGTCGTCGCCCAGCACGCCGAGGAGCCGCGGCTGACGGTCGGCGCCCAGATGCACGAGGGAGACCGGTCGGCCCGCCTCGGCCTCACCGGCTGGCCGGCCGCCGCCGAGGAGGCGATCATCGCCCGCGACGTGCTGCTCGCCGGTCACGTCGGCGCCCGGCTGCACGTCTGCCACGTGTCGACGGCGGGCTCGGTGGAGATCCTGCGCTGGGCCAAGGGGCGCGGCGTGCGGGTCACCGCCGAGGTCACCCCACACCACCTGCTCCTCACCGACGCCTGCGCCGAGAGCTACGACCCGGTGTTCAAGGTCAACCCGCCGCTGCGGACGGACGAGGACGTGCACGCCCTCCGCGCCGGGCTGGCCGACGGCACGATCGACGCCGTCGCCACCGACCACGCCCCTCACGCGGTGGAGGACAAGGAGAGCGAGTGGGCGCAGGCCCGGCCCGGGATGCTCGGGCTGGAGCAGGCGCTCTCCGTCGTCGTCGAGGCGATGGTCGAGACCGGGCTGCTCGACTGGCAGGGCGTGGCCGACCGGATGTCAGCCCGCCCCGCGGTCATCGGCCGGCTCTCCGGACTCGGTGATCTTTCCCAGGGCCGCCCGCTCGCCCCCGGTGAGCCGGCCAACCTGCTGTTGCTGGACGCCACGACCCGGGCCACCGTCGACCCGGCCACGCTGGCCAGCCGCAGCCGCAACAGCCCCTATGCCGGCCGGGAACTGCCCGGCCGGGTGGTCGCGACGTTCCTGCGGGGAACGCCGACCGTTCTGGACGGAAAGGCAACACGTTGAGTGACGCGATCCTCGTGCTCGAGGACGGACGCACGTTCCGGGGCGAGGCCTACGGCGCGGTCGGGACGACGGTCGGCGAGGCCGTCTTCTCCACCGGGATGACCGGCTACCAGGAGACGCTCACCGACCCCAGCTACCACCGTCAGGTCGTCGTGATGACCGCTCCGCACATCGGCAACACCGGTGTGAACGGCGAGGACGACGAGAGCAGCCGCATGTGGGTGGCCGGCTTCGTCGTGCGCGATCCGGCCCGGCGCTCCTCGAACTGGCGGTCCACCGGCAGCCTGGACGACGAGCTGGTCAAGCAGGGCGTCGTCGGCATCAGCGGCATCGACACCCGCGCACTCACCCGCCACCTGCGTGACCGCGGCGCCATGCGGGCCGGCATCAGCAGCGTCATCACCGACCCCGACGAGCTGCTCGCTCAGGTGGCAGCCGCGGCGAGCATGACGGGCGCGGACCTCGCCCCCGAGGTGAGCACCGGCGAGGCCTACGTCGTGCCGGCCGTGGGGGAGAAGCGGTACACGATCGCGGCGCTCGACCTCGGCATCAAGACCGCCACCCCGCGGCACCTGGCCGAGCTCGGCGTCGAGACCCACGTGCTGCCGTCGACCGCGACCGCCGAGGACCTGCTCGCCGCGGGGCCGGACGGCGTCTTCCTGTCCAACGGCCCCGGTGACCCGGCCGCGGCCGACTACGCGGTCGACGCGGTCCGCGGAGTGCTGGACGCCCGCCGTCCGCTGTTCGGCATCTGCTTCGGCAACCAGATCCTCGGCCGGGCGTTGGGCCTGGGCACCTACAAGCTGCGCTTCGGCCACCGCGGGCTGAACCAGCCGGTGCTCGACCGGGTCAGCGGCACGGTGCGGGTCACCAGCCACAACCACGGGTTCGCCGTGGACGCCCCGCTCGACCGGCCGACCGACACCCCCTACGGGCAGGTGGAGGTCAGCCACGTCGGGCTCAACGACGACGTGGTCGAGGGCCTGCGCTGCCTGGAAGTCCCGGCGTTCAGCGTGCAGTTCCACCCCGAGTCCGCGGCCGGCCCGCACGACGCGGCACCGCTGTTCCAGCGCTTCGTGGATCTGATGGCGGCCACCCGGCAGAACGGGGACGCCGTCAGTCCGCCACCCGTCGTCGACTCGAGCACGGGGGAGACCCACTGATGCCCAAGAGATCAGACATCGAGCACGTGATGGTCATCGGCTCCGGGCCGATCATCATCGGGCAGGCCAGCGAGTTCGACTACTCCGGCACCCAGGCCTGCCGCGTCCTCAAGGCGGAGGGCCTGCGGGTCAGCCTGGTCAACAGCAACCCGGCGACGATCATGACCGACCCCGAGGTCGCCGACGCCACGTACATCGAGCCGCTCACCCCGGAGTTCGTCGAGAAGGTCATCGCCAAGGAGCGTCCCGACGCCCTGCTGGCCACGCTCGGCGGCCAGACCGCGCTCAACATCGCCATCGGCCTCTACGAGAACGGTGTGCTGGAGAAGTACGGCGTGCAGCTCATCGGCGCCGACGTCGACGCGATCAACCGCGGCGAGGACCGACAGATCTTCAAGGACATCGTTCGCTCGATCGGCGCGGACGCCCCCCGCTCCACCGTCTGCGGCACCGTCGAGGAGGCGATCGCCACCGCCGAGGAGGTGGGCTACCCCGTCGTCATCCGGCCCAGCTTCACCATGGGCGGACTCGGCTCGGGCATCGCCACCGACGAGCCGATGCTCCGGCGGATGGCCGCCCTCGGACTGGCCGACGCCCCGGTGCACACGGTTCTCATCGAGGAGTCGGTGCTCGGCTGGAAGGAGTTCGAGCTCGAGCTGATGCGCGACCGCAGCGACAACGTGGTGGTCATCTGCTCGATCGAGAACATCGACGCGATGGGCGTGCACACCGGCGACTCGGTGACCGTCGCCCCGGCGATGACCCTCACCGACCGCGAGTACCAGCAGATGCGCGACGTCGGCATCGCCGTGCTCCGCGCGGTCGGCGTGGACACCGGCGGCTGCAACATCCAGTTCGCGGTCCACCCGGGGACCGGCCGCCTGGTCGTCATCGAGATGAACCCGCGGGTCTCCCGGTCCAGCGCGCTGGCGTCGAAGGCGACCGGCTTCCCGATCGCGAAGATCGCCGCGAAGCTCGCCATCGGCTACACACTCGACGAGATCACCAACGACATCACCGGGGTCACGCCGGCGTCCTTCGAGCCGTCCCTGGACTACGTGGTCGTCAAGATCCCCCGCTTCGCCTTCGAGAAGTTCCCCGGCGCCGACCCGCGGCTGACGACGACGATGAAGAGCGTCGGCGAGATCATGTCGCTGGGCCGCAACTTCGCCGAGGCGCTGGGCAAGGCCATGCGCTCCACCGAGACGACGGCCGCCGGCTTCTGGACGGGGCCGAAAGCGGAGGGGAGTGCGGAGGAACTGCTCGAGACGCTGCGCACCCCGGTCGACGGGCGGCTCTACATCGCCGAGCAGGCGCTGGCCGCCGGTGCGACGGTCGAGCAGGTGGCCGAGGCCAGCGGGTTCGACCCGTGGTTCGTCGACCAGATCGCACTGGTCCGCGAGATCGGCGAGCAGGTGCGTGACGAGCCGTCGATGACCCCGGAGCTGCTCCGCCGGGCCAAGCGGTTCGGCCTGTCCGACCGTCAGATCGCCGCGCTGCGGCCGGAACTGGCGGGTGAGGACGGCGTCCGGACGCTGCGCTGGCGGCTCGGCATCCGGCCGGTGTACAAGACCGTCGACACCTGCGCCGCGGAGTTCGCCGCCCGGACGCCGTACCACTACTCCTCCTACGACGAGGAGAACGAGGTGCAGCCCCGCGAGAAGCCGGCGGTGCTGATCCTCGGTTCCGGCCCCAACCGCATCGGCCAGGGCGTCGAGTTCGACTACTCCTGCGTGCACGCGGTCATGGCGCTGCAGGACGCCGGCTACGAGGCGGTGATGGTCAACTGCAACCCCGAGACCGTCTCCACCGACTACGACACCGCCGACCGGCTGTACTTCGAGCCGCTCACCTTCGAGGACGTCCTCGAGGTCGTCGAGGCCGAGCGCGCGGCCGGCCCGGTGGCCGGGGTCATCTGCACCCTGGGCGGGCAGACGCCGCTGGGTCTGGCGCAACGGCTCAAGGACGCCGGCGTCCCGGTGCTCGGCACCTCGCCCGAGGCGATCGACCACGCCGAGCACCGCGGCGCGTTCTCGCGGGTGCTGGCGGACACCGGCCTGCAGGCGCCGAAGCACGGCATGGCGACGACGTTCCCCGAGGCGCGGGAGATCGCCGCGACCATCGGCTACCCGGTGCTCGTCCGGCCCTCCTACGTGCTGGGCGGGCGGGGGATGGAGATCGTCTACGACGACGCGACCCTCGAGGCCTACATCGCCAAGGCCACCGACGTCAGCCCCGAGCACCCGGTGCTGGTCGACCGTTTCCTGGAGGACGCGGTCGAGATCGACGTCGACGCCCTCTACGACGGGACCGACCTCTACCTCGGCGGCGTCATGGAGCACATCGAGGAGGCCGGGATCCACTCCGGCGACTCCGCGTGCGCGTTGCCGCCGATCACGCTGGGCTCGGCCGACCTGCTCAAGATCCGGGCGGCCACCGAGAAGCTGGCCGCCCGGATCGGCGTCCGCGGCCTGATGAACGTCCAGTACGCGCTCAAGGACGACATCCTCTACGTGCTCGAGGCCAACCCCCGTGCCAGCCGCACCGTCCCGTTCGTCTCCAAGGTCACCGCGGTGCAGCTGGCCAAGGCCGCGGCCCGCATCGCCGTGGGGGAGTCGATCGCTGACCTCCGCGTCGCCGGCGTGCTGCCCGCGACCGGCGACGGCACCGACCTGCCCGAGGACGCGCCCATCGCGGTGAAGGAGGCGGTGCTGCCCTTCCACCGGTTCCGCACCGTCGAGGGCCACGGCGTGGACACCGTGCTGTCGCCGGAGATGAAGTCCACCGGCGAGGTCATGGGCCTCGACGCCGAGTTCGGCACAGCCTTCGCCAAGTCCCAGGCCGCCGCCTACGGCTCGCTGCCCACCGATGGGACGGTGTTCGTCTCGCTGGCCAACCGGGACAAGCGGTCGGCGGTCTTCCCGATCAAGCGGCTGGCCGATCTCGGGTTTCGGGTGCTGGCCACCGCGGGCACGGCGCAGGTGCTCCGGCGCAACGGCGTGGCGTGCGAGGTAGTCGGCAAGTACAGCGAGGGCCCCGGCAACTGCGTCGAGCGGATCCTGGCCGGCGACGTCGACATCGTCGTCAACACGCCCTTCGGGTCACCGGGCAACAGCGGCCCCCGCCTCGACGGGTACGAGATCCGCACCGCCGCGGTGTCCGCCGGGATCCCCTGCATCACCACCGTCCAGGGCATGGCTGCCGCGGTGCAGGGCGTGGAGGCACTGCGCCGGGGCGACATCGGCGTCCGGAGCCTGCAGGAGGTCCATGCCGCGCTGGACGGGAGGCGCCCGTGACCGGTCACAATGGCCATGTCGGCCGTCTGACGGCGCCCGCGCCCCCGCCCTCCCGTCCGCCGGTGCAGGCCGTCGCCGAGGTGGTCGGCCGGCGGCCGGTCGACGCCTACGTCGAGCTCACCCTGGCCGCCCCGGAGATCGCCGAGCGGGCCCAGCCCGGGCAGTTCGTCGCGTTCGCGATCGGCGGTGACACCTCCGCACTGCTGCTGCGCCGCTCGATCGCGATCAGCACCGCGGACGACGGCCTGGTGACGGTCGTCGTGTCCGCGGCGGGGCCCGGCTCGACCTGGCTCACCGAGCGCCATCCCGGCGACGTCGTCGACGTCGTCGGCCCGCTCGGCCGCCCCTTCCCGCCCGCCCCGCCGGCGGCCCGCGCGCTGCTG
>JAOPWM010000047.1 GCA_025965695.1 Blastococcus sp. | reverse complement strand
TGCCGTAGGCGTCGACGGTGGCGGCGAAGCCCGGGTGCACGGGGACGGTGGAGCCGAACTCCTCGATGATCGCCGGGCCGGTCACCACGTCTCCGGGGGCGAGGTCGGGCCGGTTGTAGGTCGGGGTATCGATCCAGCCGCCTCCGGAGGACGGCGCCGTGTCCTCGGCGTCGAAGTAGACCCGGCGCGATCCCGTGACGGCCCGGTCCGTACCGCCGTCCATGGTGGGCAGCTCCACCAGGTCCGGACGCCGGATCGGCCCGACCCCGCTGACCCGCAGATTCACCCACTCGACGGCCTGGCGCGGGTCGGTCGCGAAGTCGTAGCCGTAGAGCTGGCGGTGTGCGGCGTGGAAGGCCTGCGCGACATCGTCGGCAGCGGCGCCGTCGAGCTCTCCGTCGGCCACCGGAACCCGCACCTCGAAGGCCTGGCCGACGTAGCGCAGGTCCGCCGTCCGCTGCATGCGCTGGGCGCTCCGCTCGAACCCCTCGCCGTCCAGTGCGGCCTGGGCCTGCGACTCGAGCGCGGCGAACACGGACTGCACGCGGGCGAGGTCGAGGTCGAGGTGTGTGGAGACGACGGTCTGCACGTAGTCGTTGCGGACGTCGACGGTGAGCAGCCCGAAGGCGCTGACGTTGCCCGGGTTCGGGGGGACGAGGGTGCGCGGCAGGTTGAGGATGTCCATCAGCCGGCAGGCCAGCAGCGAGCCCGAGCCGCCGAAGGTGGTGAGGGTGAAGTCGCGGACGTCGAGGCCCTTGGCGACGGTCACCTGGCGCAGCGCGTTGGCCTGGTTCCAGGCGGAGATCTCCAGGATCCCGGTCGCCGTGCGCTCCAGGGACAGGTCCAGCTTCGCGCCGAGGTCCGCCAGCCCGGTGCGGGCCGCCTCGGCCGACAGCGGGATCTCCCCGCCCAGCAGGTGCGGGGGGATCCGGCCCAGGACGACGTGGGCGTCGGTGACCGTCGGCTGGTCGCCGCCGTTGGGATAGCAGATCGGGCCCGGGTCGGCGCCGGCCGACCTGGGCCCGACCTTGAGCGTCCCCTCGGGGGACAGCCACGCGATCGAACCGCCGCCCGCGCCCACGGTGACGACGTCGATCATCGGGATCTTGGACGGGTAGTCGCCGACCGAGCCCTCGGTGGTCAGGGTCGGCTCGCCGTCGATGACCACGGTGACGTCGGTCGACGTCCCGCCGCCGTCGCAGGTGAGCACCCGGCCGAAGCCCGCCGTTCCGGCGATCAGCGCCGCGCCCAGCGCGCCGGCGGCCGGGCCGGACAGCATCGTGGTGATCGGCTGGTTGACCACCTCGGCGGCGCTGAGCACGCCGCCGTTGCTCTTCATCACGTAGAAGGGGACGTCGGGGGCGATCTCGTCCAGCCGGCGGCGGATGTTGGTGACGTAGGCGCCGACCTTCGGCTTCACCGCGGCGTCGACCAGCGTGGTGACCGACCGCTCGTACTCGCGGTACTCCCGCAGCACCTGGCTGGAGATGCTGACGACCGCGTCCGGGTGTTCCACGTGGAGCACGTCGAGCATCGCCCGCTCGTGCTCGTCGTTGGCGTAGGAGTGCAGGAAGCAGACGCCGACGGTGGTGATCCCGGCGTCCTTGAAGAACCGGGCGGCCGCGACGGCGTCGTCCCGGTCGAAGGGGCGCACCTCGGTGCCGGTGACGTCGAGCCGGCCGCGCACGGTGCGCACCAGGTCGGCGGGGACGATCCGTGGCGGCTTGACCCAGAAGTAGCTGTTCCCGTAGCCGTCGGGCACCGACTGGCGGGCGATCTCCAGCACCGATTCGTAGCCCTCGGTGGTGATGAAGCCGATCCGGTCGAGCTTGCCCTCGAGCAGCTGGTTGGTCGCAACGGTCGTCCCGTGGCTGACGGCGGTGACGGCGGAGCCGTCGAGTTCCATCATGCCCAGGACCTTGCGGACGCCGTTCAGGAAGCCCTCGGCCGGGTCGGCAGGCGTGGACGGCGTCTTCGTCGTCGTGGTCTGGCCGGTCTCCTCGTCCACGGCTACGACGTCGGTGAACGTCCCGCCGGTGTCGATGCCGATGCGGACCCGGCGCTCAGTCATGCAGATACCTTAGCGGTGAGATATTGGACGGGGAAGACGTGGAGCCCGGATTCCGCCGCACTCAGTCGGTGACCTCCACGCCCGACAGGCGGAGCCGCCGGAACGCGGCGAGGCGCTCGGCCTGCTCGCCGATCGCCGTCCGCACCGCCGGCGACGCAGGGCTCCAGAGCTCGACGGACACGGTGACGGCGGAACCGGCCTTTCGTGCCCGCCAGGTGCCGGCGATCTCGCCGTCGACGAGCACGCCGCGGGGGCGGCCGAGCATGCGCCAGAGGTCCTTGGCCCGATCCGGATCGCCCACCAGCAGGGAACGGTTCCGCGCCTGCAGGTAGAGGTCGAAGGGGCCGAGCAGCGCCGGTAGACGTGCGGCGCCCCGCGGACCGTCCAGACCGTGGCCAGTTCGTCCGGAGCCGGGGCGTCCACGCCGCGGATCGCCAGCGCCCACAGCGCGCCGTCCGCACCCGTGTCCTGCACTCCGATGTCGAGCACGGCCGTGTCGGCGACGGTCCCGGAGTCGCGGTCCAGCTGCTGGGCCCGCAGCCGGTGATCAAGCACCTGCCGCCGCGCAATCGCGATCACCACGCGGCCGATCGTCGCACCGGAGGCCGACGGGGCACGCTGATGGCCCTCTCCGACCGTGTGAGAGGGCCATCGCGTGTGCTGATCTTGTCCCTCCCGGCGTCAGTCCGCGAGGGTCCGCAGGATTCGGGCCAGGGCGGTCCGGTCGGCGGCCGGCAGCCGGGCGAAGAGTTCCGCGGAGTCCGCGGTACGGGCGGCGTCGATCTCGGCCCGGACCCGCCGTCCCTCGTCGGTCGGCCGGAGGATCACAGCCCGGCGGTCGCCGGGGTCCGGGGTCCGCTCGACGAGGCCGCGTTCCTGCAGCCCGTCGGCCACCTCCGTCGCCGACCGCGGGGCGATGTGCAGGGCCTCGGCCAGGTCGCTGAGCCGGACACCGTCCCGCTCGCCGACGACGCCGAGTGCGCGGGCCTGGTGGGGGGAGAGGTCCCAGGGTGCGAGGACTGCGCGCCAGCGGCGGCGCAGGGTCCGGGCGGCCCGCATCAGCAGGTCGCCGAGTTCAGCCGTCGCGTCGTCCGTCACCGGGGAATCGTAGCGAGGGCCCCGCGGTTACCACACCGTGAGGTAACCTCAGCATCTGATCCCAGGAGGTGGTCGGCATCGACGAGATGACGACGAACAACGGTCATGGTCGACGGGAAGCCAGCTCCCGGAACCCCGACCCGGCCGACAAGGCCCAGCTCGAGCGGTCGCCCGTTCGCTGGAGCCGCGTCGCCGCACTCTTCCGGCCCTACCGATGGCAGCTGTCAGTCGTGGTGGCCCTGATCGTGGCGTCCTCCACCGTCGCGCTGGCCACCCCCTTCCTCGTGCGGCTGATCATCGACGAGGCGCTCCCCCGCCAGGACGTCCGGCTGCTCGTGTGGGCGGTCGGCGGCATGCTGGCGGTCACCGTCGTCACGGCCGTCTTCGGCGTCGTCCAGACCTGGCTGTCGACGACCGTCGGCCAGCGGGTCATGCACGGCCTGCGGACGGCGGTCTTCTCGCACCTGCAGCGTCAGTCGCTGGGCTTCTTCACCCGCACCAAGGGCGGCGAGGTCCAGTCGCGGCTGATGAACGACATCGGCGGCATGCAGTCGGTGGTCACCTCGACCGCGACGTCGGCCGCCTCCAACGCCACCACGGTCATCGGGACGGCGGTCGCGATGGCCGCCCTGAGCTGGCGGCTGTCGCTGCTCTCCCTCGCCGTCCTCCCGCCGGCGATCTGGCTCACCCGCCGGGTGGCCCGGATGCGCCGGACGATCACCGCGCAGCGCCAGCGGCACCTTGCCGACCTGCACTCCCAGGTCGAGGAAGGCCTGTCGATCAGCGGGGTGCTGCTCGGCAAGACTCTCGGTGCCGGGCCCGCCCAGTCGCGGCGCTTCACCGGCACGTCCGACGACCTCGTCGCGCTCGAGGTGCGCTCGCAGCTGGCCGGCCGCTGGCGGATGGCGACGATGAGCATCGTCTTCGCCGGCATCCCGGCACTGATCTACCTGGCCGCCGGTCTTCCGGCGACCTCCGGCGGTATGACGATCGGCACCCTGGTCGCGTTCACCGCGCTGCAGGGCACGCTCTTCCGGCCACTGATGGGGCTGCTCGACCTCGGCGTCACGCTGACCAGCTCGATGGCGTTGTTCAGCCGGGTGTTCGAGTACCTGGACCTGCCCGTCGACATCGACGACCCGGCCGACCCGGTGGCAGTGGACCCGGCCGCCGTCCGCGGCGAGGTGCGCTTCGAGCACGTGGGCTTCCGCTATCCGGAGGGCCCTCGCCCGGCGCTGAGCGACATCGATGTCACCGTGCCCGCTGGGAGCAGTCTGGCGCTGGTCGGCGCCACCGGCTCCGGCAAGAGCACCCTCGCCTCGCTCGTCGCGCGGCTCAACGACCCCACGACGGGCCGGGTCCTGATCGACGGCGTCGACGTCCGGGACCTGGCACTGGCCGATCTCGCCCGGGTGGTCGGCGTCGTCTCGCAGGAGACCTACCTGCTGCACGGCACGATCCGGGAGAACCTGCGGCACGCCCGCCCCGACGCCACGGACGAGGAGATGGTGGCCGCCGCCCGCCGGGCGCAGATCCACGAACTCATCACCGCCCTGCCCGACGGTTACGACACTCTCGTCGGCGCTCGCGGCCACCGGTTCTCCGGCGGTGAGAAGCAACGCCTGGCCATCGCCCGCACGCTGTTGCGCGACCCGCGGGTCCTGGTGCTCGACGAGGCGACCAGTGCCCTGGACAACCAGACCGAGCGGGCAGTGCAGGCCGCGCTCGACGAGGCGGCCCGGGGCCGGACGACGATCACCATCGCGCACCGGCTCTCGACCGTGCGGGATGCCGACCGGATCGTCGTCCTCGATGCCGGTCGCATCGTCGAGCAGGGCACGCACGAGGAACTCATGGCGGACGACGGCCGGTACGCCCGGCTGGCCGGGATCGTTCAGCGGGACGCCGTCCTCGTTGCCTGATACGTGACGAGGGACGCAGTCGGCCGTGTTCCGGAATGCGTCCCGCGTCGGCACCGGTTGCCCCCGGTGACAGCCCGGCCACGGACGGCTTTCGCCGCCGGCCGGCCCCAGCACCAGGAAGGCACCACGTTCGCCATGGACCTGTTCGCGCCCGTTTCCCTCGGCGACCTCCAGCTCGCCAACCGCGTCGTCATGGCCCCGCTGACCCGGCTGCGCTCCGGCGACGCCGGCGTGCCGGGTGAGCTCGTCGCCGAGCATTACGCCCAGCGGGCGAGCGTCGGCCTGATCATCACCGAGGGCACGTTCCCGAACGCGGAGTCGCGCGCGTACGCCGGCCAGCCCGGCATCGTCACCGACGAGCAGGTAGAGGGCTGGCGGCGGGTCGCAGAGGCGGTGCACGCCCGTGGCGGACGCATCGTGATGCAGCTCATGCACTCGGGCCGGGTCTCCCACCCCGACATCAACGGCGTCGGCCGGATCGTCGGGCCCAGTGCTGTCGCCATCGACGGCGACGTGCGTACGCCCACCGGCAAGCACGCCTTTCCCGTCCCGCACGCGCTGACCACCGAGGAGGCGAGGGCGACGCTCGCCGACTTCGTCGCGTCCGCGGAGCGGGCCGTGGCCGCGGGCCTCGACGGCGTGGAGATCCACGGCGCCAACGGCTACCTGCTGCACCAGTTCCTCTCGCCGGCGTCGAACCAGCGCACCGACGTGTACGGCGGCAGCCCGGAGAACCGTGCCCGGTTCGTCGTCGAGGTGGCCACCGCGGTGGCCGCGGCGATCGGCGCCGGGAAGGTCGGCATCCGCATCTCGCCCGAGCACAACATCCAGGACGTCTTGGAGACCGATGCTGCCGACGTGCGGGCCACGTACGACGCCCTGCTCGACGGGCTGCGCCCGCTGGGGCTGGCCTACCTGAGCGTGCTGCACCACGAGCCGGCCGGTGAGTTGGTCCAGGACCTGCGTCGCAGGTTCGACGGCCCGCTGATCGCCAACAGCGGCTTCGCGTCGCCCACCACCCGCGACGAGGCGGTGCAGTTGATCGGCGCGGCGCACGCCGAGGCCGTGGCTGTCGGCCGGATGGTCATTGCCAACCCGGACCTCGTCGAGCGCTGGGCCGGCGAGCACCCGGAGAACGCCCCCGACCCGGCGACCTTCTACGCCGCCGGCGCCGAGGGCTACACCGACTACCCGACCCTGGCGGCCGGCCGGAACTGACCCCGTCGGCGACCGCCCAGGCAAACCGCGGACGATCGCGTCGTCACTCCCCTCGCGCTCCGGAAACATTGCGGCGCGGACAGTGACGGACCGGATGTCTCCCGGCAGATGTTGATGCGGAACCGCCTCGTCCCCCGTATCGTCCCGGCACCGGTGCGCAGCGGGGCGCGCCGAGCGGAAGCTGCGGGAGTACCGACGAGTGGCTGATCACGGGGATCCTCCGCGACGACACGCGTCGGCGGGGGGCCGGCTCGACGACGACCTGCTGCGCGCATTCGTCGAGGCCACGGACGCGCTGGTCTGCATCGTCGACGGCACCGGACGGATCCTCGTGGCCAACCATGCCCTCGAGCGGTTCACCGGCCGCTCGGCAGACGACCTGCACGGCCAGTGGTTCTGGGACGTGTTCGTCGTACCCGAGCACGTCCTCCTCGCCCAGGACGCCGTCGAGCGCGCCATGGCGACCGGCACGGCCCACCCCCAGGAGGGGGACTGGCTGACCGGTGACGGCGAGCGCCGCAGGGTGGCCATGCGCAACACCGTGCTCGCCGACGACGAGGGGCTGCCCTATGCGCTCGCCTGCGTGGGGCTGGACGTCACCGATGACCGCCGGCGGGAGGAGCAGCTGCACCAGCGAGCGCAGACCGACCTGCTCACCGGGATCGCCAACCGCGGCGCGCTGTTCGACGCCCTGCACCGGCGGCTGGAGGACGGCCCCGGCTGCGCGCTGCTCTTCTGCGACCTGGACCAGTTCAAGGCGATCAACGACGAGCACGGGCACGCCGTCGGGGACCGGATCCTCGCCGAGGTCGCCGGCCGGCTGGTCGGGCTGACGGGGCCGGACGACCTGGTCGCGCGCTTCGGCGGCGACGAGTTCGTCATTCTCTGCCCGACCCCCGACGAGGGTGCGGTGGCGGAGCTGGTCCAGCGCGTCGCCACTGAGGTGAGCCGCCCCTTCCCCGGGCCGGAGGGTCCCTTGTCGCTGGGGGTCAGCGTCGGGATAGCGATCGGGCGGGCGGGGGAGTCCGCGGACGAGCTCATCGGCCGGGCCGACCGCGCCATGTACGGGGTGAAGACCCACCAGCGGCGCCGAGCCCCGCGCTGAGTCGGGTTGCATGCCTTGATAGGCATATACTGGTATCGGAATACTCCACGTGTGCATGAGGCGGTCTGGGCGGCCCTGAACGATCCGCATCGGCGGGCGGTCCTGACGCTTCTGCGGCAGCGCCCGCACGCTGTGGGAGAGCTGGTGGGCGCCCTCAGCCTGAGTCAGCCCACGACGTCGAAGCACCTGCGGGTGCTCCGCGAGGCGGGGCTGGTTCGGGTGCTCCCGGCGGCGCAACGGCGGATCTACGCGCTGGACCCGGCTCCGCTGGCCGAACTGGATGCGTGGCTCGCCCCGTACCGCGCCCTGTGGAACGACCGCCTGGACGCACTCGGTCGGCACCTCGACGCCACGGTTACCGACGAGCAAAGGGAGACATGATGGATCTGACCGGTGATCTCGGCACCTACATCGAGCACGACGGACGCCCCGCCGTCCGGTTCGTGCGCACCTATGCGCATCCGATCGAGCGCGTGTGGACAGCGATCACCGACCCCGCGGAGCTGGTGCGCTGGTTCCCATCGGCGGTGACGTTCGAGCCGCGGGTCGGTGGCTCCGTCCGGTTCAGTGAGGATCCGTACACCGACGGCGGGACGGGCACCGTCCTCGCCTACGAGCCGCCGCGACGCTTCAGCTTCGTCTGGTTCACCGACGAGTTGCACCTGACCCTGGAACCGGTGGACGACGGCAACTGCCGGCTCACCCTGGTGAACGTGCTCGCCGACCGCACGACGGCCGCCCGCAACGCCGGAGGCTGGTACGTCTGCCTGGCCGAGCTCGCCAAGCTGGTGGACGGCGTGCCGTCGCGGGGGCCGCACAGCGACGACACCGAGCCGTGGGAACCGGTCTACGAGGCGCACGTGCGGGCCGGCGTCCCCTCCGGGGCCGTGGTCCCCGACATCGCCGGCACCAGCTGAGGTCACGACGATGTGCCTCAGCGAGGCGCAGCAGGTCGCCCTGACATCGAAACGGGTGCCCGTCCCGGAGTCGTGACTCCGGCACGGGCACCCGTGGCTTACAGCGGTCGGGCGCGAGTTGCACCGCGGACCGCGGAGATCAGTGCGTCAGCGAGCGGTGTGCCCCGTGGCGGTGTGCCCCGAGGTGCGGTGCCCCGAGGTGCGGTGCTCGGTGCCGTGCCAGTCGTCGTCACCCTCGGGCTCCTTGGCCAGCAGGTAGGCGCCGACGGCCCAGACGATCCCGCCGACGAGCCCGATCCAGGCACCCACCTCGGCGGAGTAGTCGCCGCCGCGCTCGAGGGCGCCGGGAGCGTCGAGGATGTAGCTCAGTGCCAGACCGGCCGCGGCGATGCCAGCAGCCATGGTGGTCAGTGAGAGGCCGCGGTGCTGACGGCCGCGGGCGCGGTTGAGCGCGTAGAGCAGGGCCGCTGCGAGACCGAGGCCCAGGTAGGCGACCAGCGGGATGGTCGTGTCGGTCTCGTATCCGGAGCCGGTCACGGGCTCGTCGGTGGAGACCCAGTCCAGGAAGGTCGCGATCAGGAAGACGACGACGCCTGCGGTGGCCACGTAGGCACCCATCGGGTTGGCCCGTCGGTCGTGACGGAGGTCGCCCTCGTGCGCATGCGCTGCTGTATTCGAATTGGCCATGGCCGGCTGTTACCCGCCAGTAGGTCCGCGGCAATCGGATAGTGACCGGACGCACCCGTTTCGTGGGCGAGGCCGGGAACTTTCAGGAGGGCAGCAGTTCGGTCCGGCTCTGCCGCGGCACCGGGATGCGCACGGACTGCGCCTCGCTCAACGCCTCGGGCGGACCGGGCCGGCCGTAGTGCCAGCCCTGGCCGTAGTCGACCCCGAGCGTGCGCAGCGCCGCGGCCTCGCCGGCGGTCTCCACACCTTCGGCGACCACGCGGACCCGGCAGCCGTGCCCGAACTCGACCAGGGACCGGACCAGCTTGGTCAGCACCGGGTCGGTGTTCAGCCCGGTGACGATGCTCCGGTCGATCTTGATGACGTCGGGGGAGGTCACCACGATGTGCCGCAGTGAGGAGAAGCCCGCGCCGACGTCGTCGATCGCGAGCCGCATGCCCTCGGCCCGGAAGGGCGCCAGCGCCGCGTTCAGCGTGCTGTAGTCCTCGACCTGGTCGTGCTCGGAGAGTTCCAGCAGGACCCGAGGCAGGGGCAGCCGGCTCAGCAGGCCGGCGCACTCCGGAGTGAGCAGCGTCGCGGGGGACACGTTCATCGCGATGTAGCCGCCGACACGGTTCAGGTGTTCGGCCGCCCGATCGAGGGCGAGCAGTTCCAGGCGGTGGCCGAGGCCGATGCTGTGCGCCTCGGCGAAGACGACGTCGGGCGCCATGCCCCACTCCGCGGGGAAACGGCTGAGCGCCTCGGCGCCCACCCGGTCACCGGTCGCGAGTTCCACGATCGGCTGCAGCGCGACGATGGGGCCGCCCGTGGCGATGAGCGGGTCCAGCCGGTCGGAGATCTCCGTTCGGCGCTCCTGGGCGCGCACCTCGGGCTCGATGATCACCGCGGCCGCCGAGGCGAGGACGTCCATCAGGGCCTTGTCGCGCTTGGTGAGGTCCTTGTCCGTCGTCAGGCCGGCCGCGCAGAAGGTGCCGTAGAGCGAGCCGTCGCTCAGGGTCACGGGCACCGAGACGTAGCTGCGCAGCCGCGGCATGCGGGCCGCCGGCAGCTTCATCGCCTCGGGGAACGCGGTGAGGTCGGTGATGACCGGGGGGATCTTCTTGTCGAGGATCGCCTGGCAGAGCGTGTCTTCCTGCTTCTGCTGGTAGCCCTCCTGGAAGAGGAAGGGCACCGAGGTCTCGACCACCTCGAGGTGTTGGGTGGTGCCGTCGAGCCGGCTCAGGAAGGCGACGCTGAGCCGCAGCGACTTCCTGGCGGTCTGGAGCAGGTCGGCGATCTGCTGCTCGGCCTCCGATCGCTGCCTGCTCAACTGACCCTCCCCGCGTCGACGTGCCTCTTGGGCAGTTCATCGGCCTCCCCGGGGGGTTTCTGGAGAAGTTTCCCGAGAAGGTGGCGATGAGTGCCCGCGCCGTTCGACGTCTTGAGGAGAGGCGTGGTCGACGCTTCGGCCGCGTGACCCGCGCCATCACGATCATGGTTCCAGTGGCGAGCAGCCTCCGAGATCGTCAGCGCTCCGGGTCGGGCTCCCCCGCGAGGCGTTCGTGCAGGAAGGCGGTGACCTCGGCGCGCGCGGCGTTGGTGGGGTGCCCGGGCTTCTCGACGTCGGCGCCGGTGAGCACCGAGTGCTCGTGCTTGCCGATGCCGTCGGGGTTGCCGGGCTTGGAGTTCAGCGGGATCGCGCGCCAGCCCGGCCCGAACGCCTTCGCCAGTTCGGTGAAGCGGTCCGCCGGAGACGCGGAGTCCTCGCTGAACCGGAGCCCGATCAGGCAGAGCCCCTCGGTGCGTACCCGTTCGGCGATGACCGCCTGCTCCCGCTCGGACATCCCCAGGTCGCGCCGCCGGGCCTCGCCCAGCGGGAACGGCACCGACGGCTGGCTGCCGACCGGCGCGAGGACCGCGGGCTCCATGGCGGCGGCCAGCGCGAAGCCGCCGGTGAAGCACATGCCGATGACGCCGACGCCCGGTCCGCCGGCCCGCTCGTGCAGCCAGCGGGCCAGCGCCCGGGTGTACTGGGCGATCGGACGGTCCGCGTTGCGGGTGAACGCCGCGAACTCGCGGGTGATGCAGGCCTTCGCGATGGTGCGCACGGCGTAGCCGGCAGAGAGCTCGCGGCCCGGCTCGCCGAACAGCGAGGGGACGGCGACGGTGAAGCCCTCGCCCACCAGGTGATTGGCCAGCCCCATGACCTGCGGGGAGAGCCCGGGGATCTCCGGCAGCAGCACCACCCCGGGGCCGGTCCCGCAGATGAAGACGTCGTGGGTGACACCGGCGGCGGTGAACGGATTGGGCGACCACCCGGCGAGGGGGTCTGCGGCGGGGGTCGGCATTGGCTCATCGTGGGGCAGGTGCCGGCTGCCGGCTACCGGGCGGTCGTCGCTTCCCCGAACGTGTCGATCAGGGTTTGGTGCCGTGCGCGGCGATCGAGACCCGCTCCCACTCGCGCCAGGTCGCCAGCCGCGACTCGTAGTCCTTCGTCGCGATGGCCAGCGGGCCGTTCCCGAAGAAGATCCGCAGCGGCGGGTTCTCGGCGTCGACGACCTCGAGCACCGCATCGCGGGTGGCGACCGGGTCTCCGGGGTTGCCCGCGCGGGCCTTGCGCTGTTCTGCGGCCTTCTCGCGGAAGGCCTCGTACGCCGGGTCGGCCGTGGCGTGCTTGGCCGAGGCACCGCCCCAGTCGGTGGAGTAGGCGCCGGGCTCGATGATCGTCACCTTGATGCCGAAGTCGGCGACCTCGGCGGCCAGGGACTGGCTCAGCGCCTCGAGCGCCCACTTCGACGCGTTGTAGATGCCGATGTTGGGGAACGCGCTGATCCCGCCGATCGACGAGACCTGCAGGATGTGGCCGGAGCCCTGCTCGCGCAGGTACGGCAGCGCCGCCTGGGTGACGAAGAGCGCACCGAAGACGTTGGTGTCGAACTGAGCCCGCGCCTCGGCCTCGCTGATCTCCTCGACCATTCCGAACTGCCCGTAGCCGGCGTTGTTGACGACGACGTCGAGGCGGCCGAACCGGTCATGCGCGAGCTTCACGGCCGAGAGGACGGCGTCCCGGTCGGTGACGTCGAGCCGCAGCGGCAGGATCCTGTCGCTGAACTGCTGCACGAGGTCGTCGAGCGTCGAGGTGTCGCGGGCGGTGGCGGCGACGGTGTCCCCGCGCTCGAGGGCGGCGATCGTCCACTCTCGGCCGAAGCCGCGGGATGCGCCGGTGATGAACCAGGTCTTCGACATGCCCACGGACAAGGACGCCGGTCAGGCATCTGTTCCGCTCTCGGAAGCACAGCCGGTCCGCCGGGGACTTACAGCTGCTCCCCAGCTCCGCACGCCAGGGTCATCGCATGACCGCGACCCTCCTCCGACCCCGGGAGGTCGCCACTGCGCCCGAGCCGCGGGGGTCACCGGTCAGCAGGCGCTGGCGGCGGGGCGTCCTCGGCGGGGGCGCGGTGGCCCTGATCGCGTTCGAGGTCGTCGAGTCCGGACCGTCGCTGAGCGACGCGTTCGGCGCGGTGCTGACCGCGCAGCCGGGATGGCTGGCCGTTGCCCTCGTGGCCGCTGCTGCCTCCATGAGCATGTTCGCGCGCGGCCGCAGGCGGTTGCTGCGCGCGGCCGGGGTCCGCGTGCCCGTCCGCAGTTCGGTCGCCGCCGTCTACGTCGCGAACGCGCTGCACACCACGTTGCCCGGCGGCGCGGCCTTCTCCACCGCATACACGTACCGGTGGATGCGCAGCCGGGGTGCCAGCCTGCCCGCGGCCACCTGGACGCTGGCCAGCGGCGGCGTGGTGGCGTCGGCCTCCCTCGCCGCCGTGGGAGTGCTGGGCTCTCTGCTCATCGGGAGCGGGCCCGGCTGGCTCTCGCTGGCGTTGGCGACCGCCGGGATCATCGCCGTCACGCTCGCGGTCCGGCACCTCGGGCGCTCTCCCTCCACAGCCCTGGCGATCGGCCGGTGGCTGGTGCGACGGGTGAACGCCCTCCGGCGTCGGCCTCCGGCCGCCGGGCTCGACATCGTCGAGCAGACCTTCGCGCAGCTTCGCGAGGTGCGGCCCACCGGGCGTGACTGGCTGATCGCGGCGGTGTTCGCGTTGGCCAACTGGGCGTTCGACATCGGGTGCCTGGCGGCGTGCGTGGCAGCCCTGGGGGTGCAGGGGCTGTCGCTGGCACTACTGCTGCTCACCTACACCGCGGGGATGGCGGCGTCGTCGCTTTCGCTGCTGCCGGGCGGCCTGGGCGTCGTGGATGCCGCGCTGGTCCTGACCCTGGTCGCCGGCGGCATCCCGGCCGCGGCGGCGCTCCCCGCCGTCCTTCTCTACCGGCTGATCAGCCTGGGTGGCGTCGTCGCGGTCGGCTGGACGGTGGCCGCAGTGCAGGGGCTGGGGCACGCCGGGCCCTCGGAGTCGCTACCCGGGGACGGCGAGAGCGCGGCCACGCACCCCCCGCGCACGTTCCTCGCAGCCTGATCCGCCGGGCCGGGAGCAAAGTGACTCCCGGCGCTGTTGCTGACCGTTGACCGATGCAACGGTGTGCGGCTGAGGGCGGACGACGACGTGGGTACCACCGAACGACGCGCTCCCCGGCAGCTCACCTTCGTGGTGCTCGCGGCCGGGGTGATGGCCTTCGCTCTGCTGCAGTCCCTGGTGATCCCGGTGCTGCCGACGATCCAGGAGGCGCTGGGCGCCACGCAGGCCGACGTCACCTGGGTGTTGACCGCATACCTGCTGTCGGCTTCCATCTTCACGCCGATCGTGGGTCGGCTCGGCGACATGACCGGCAAGAAGCGGATGTTCGTCGTCGCGCTCAGCGCGCTGGCCCTCGGATGTCTGCTTGCCGCGCTGGCGACGTCCCTCCCGGTCATGATCTTCGCGCGCGTCGTCCAGGGCGTCGGTGGCGGCGTGCTGCCGCTGGCGTTCGGGATCGTCCGGGACGAGTTCCCGGAGGACAAGGTGCCGGGCGCGATCAGCGCGATCGCGTCGATGGCCGCCGCGGGTGCCGGTGTGGGCCTCGTGCTGGCCGGTCCGATCGTCGATCTGCTGGGTCATGACTGGCTGTTCTGGTTCCCCCTGATCGTCCTGGTGGTCGCGGCGACGGCGGCCCACTTCGTCGTCCCCGAGTCGCAGGTGCGCACCGCGGGGCGGATCAACTGGGTCGCGGCGCTGCTGCTCTCCGGCTGGCTGATCGCCCTGCTGGTCCCGGTCAGCCAGGGGCCGGCGTGGGGCTGGGGCTCACCGACCGTGCTGGGTCTCCTGGCGGCAGCCGTGGTGCTCGCCGTGGCCTGGGTCGTCGTCGAGTCGCGGGCGACGCACCCGCTGATCGACATGCGCATGATGCGGTTGCGCGGCGTCTGGACCACCAACGTCGTCGCGCTGCTGATCGGGGTAGCGATGTACGCCTCCTTCGCCTTCCTCTCCCAGTTCCTCCAGACGCCGATGTCGGCCGGGTACGGGTTCGGGGCAACGGTCACCGAGTCCGGGCTGATGGTCCTGCCGCAGACCGCTGCCTCGTTCGTCGTCGGCCTCTTCGCCGGGCGGCTGGGGGAGCGGTTCGGGTCGAAGCGGGTGCTGCTCGTCGGCATCTGCATCTCCGTGGTCGGCTACCTGCTCTTCTCCCTGGTCCACGACCACCGGGCGGAGATCTACGTCATCGTCACGGTGATCGGCATCGGTTTCGGCGCGGCCTTCGCGACGATGTCGAACCTGATCGTGGCGGCGGTCCCGAAGGAGCAGACCGGCGTCGCCAGCGGCATGAACGCGAACATCCGCACGATCGGCGGCTCGATCGGGTCCGCGGTGATGGCGAGCGTCGTGACCGCCCACGTGGGCGCCGGTGGCCTGCCGAAGGAGGCCGGCTACACCAACGGGTTCCTGCTGTTGACCGGAGCGCTCGTGCTGGCAGCTTTCGCCGGGTTGCTCATCCCGGCGGTGCGCCGCGACCCGGTGACCCACCAGGAGCCGCCCGTGCCGCTGCGGCACCCGGAGGCGGCGCTCGTCGCCGCCGGCACTCTGGTGGGCGACGACCCGGAGTGACGGTCATCCGCCGCCGATCACCCGCCGGTGCAGCTCCGTCGTCAGGAGGTGGATCTCCCGGGTGAGCTGGGTGTTGGTCTTCAGCTCGGTCTCCTGCTCCAGGAAGTCGTGATTGGCCTTGGCCTGCTGGAAGACGGCCGCCCGGTTCTGGCCGATCATCACGAAGGTCGACAGGAAGATCGCCTCCAGCGAGACCACCAGCGTGAGCGTGGGCCAGGGGCTGGCTTCGCCGAACAGCATCCAGGCGGCGAAGATGACCACGTGTACGTAGACGAAGGGCATGGAGCCGGCGAACCGGGTGATCGCGTCGGCGACCCGCAGTTGCAGGTTGTCGGCCCGTTTGCGGCGTAGCCCGGCCACCACGGGGTGTTCGACGTACACAGCGGGCCCGACGACGCTCATGTGTCTCCTTCGAGCAGGCCGGCCTCGTGGGCGAGGATCGCAGCCTGCGTGCAGTTGGTCAGGTCGAGCTTGGACCGGCTGAACAGGTTGCTGACCTCGACGTTCCCGCGGGAAACGCCTGCGCAAGGCGCGCGGCTTGCCGGACGTTCCGGCGGGAACGTTGCACCGCCGTTGTGACGTCGGTGGGGCCATGGTCTGATCGCCGACGGCGGGACAGAGGGGTTCCGCCGTCTCGAGGGGGATGCATGACCGAGGTTCAGGGCAGCTGCGACGACCGGTTCTCCGGTGTTCGGGAGGCGCTGGAGCGCCATCTGGACGCCGACGAGCTGGGGGCGTCGATCGCCGTCGACCTCGACGGGGAGACGGTTGTCGACCTGTGGGGTGGTTACCGGGACGTCGAACGGACGACGCCGTGGACCCAGGACACGATCGTCAACGTCTGGTCGACGACGAAGACGGTGCTGTCGCTGGCGGCGTTGATGCTGGTAGAGCGCGGTGAGCTGGACGTCTACACGCCGGTGGCCGACTACTGGCCGGAGTTCGTGGCCAAGGGCAAGAAGGACATCCAGGTGCGGCATCTGATGTCGCACACGTCGGGGGTCTCGGGCTGGGACCAGCCGTTCTCGATCAAGGACATGTACGACTGGGAGACGTCGACCGAGCGGCTGGCGGGCCAGCGGCCGTGGTGGGAGCCCGGGACGGCGTCGGGCTACCACGCGAACAACCAGGGGCACCTGGTCGGCGAGGTGATCCGGCGGATCACCAACAAGACGTTCAAGCAGTTCGTGGCGGACGAGATCGCCGGGCCGCTGGGAGCGGACTTCCAGATCGGCGCGAAGGAATCGGACTTCGGCCGGATCGCGCCGGTCGTGCCGCCGCCGCGTCCGGACGCCGACCCGCGGGAGCTCGACCCTGAGTCGATCATGGTCAAGACGTATACCGGGCCGGTGGCGTCAGCGAAGGCGGCGAACTCACCGGAGTGGCGCGCAGCGGACATGGGGGCGCTCAACGGGCACTCGAACGCGCGCGGGGTGCTGGACGTGCTGCGGGTGATGTCGCTCGGCGGTGAGGCCGGTGGCAAGCGGCTGCTGTCGGAGAAGACGATCGACCTCGTGTTCGACCAGCAGTCCGACGGCGTGGACCTCGTGCTGGGGGAGCCGTTCCGGTTCGGGATCGGGTTCTGCCTGGGGTCACCGGTCGTGCCGTACGTGCCTGAGGGGCGGACCTTCTTCTGGGGTGGCTGGGGCGGCTCGATGATCATCATGGATCTCGATCGCCGGCTGACGATCAGCTACATGATGAACCGGATGGCGCCCGGCATCCTCGGCTCCGACCGCAGCGAGGCCTACGTCCGCGCCGTGTACGAAGCGCTCGGGTAGGAGCGGTCTCCTCCGATCGAGGCCGACGGACTCGCTCCGTCGGGGGCCGCTCGACACGGGCGAGCCGAAGTCTCGCGGCTGATGACCGGCGTCTGGAGATCACCCCTGCTCGGACAACTGCTGGAACGGGCGCGTGGCGCGACTGTCGTCCGGGTAGGTGCGCACCTGCCTCGCGGCGAGGGGAACCTCGCTCACGGCTCGCAGCCGACCACCCGGCTGTCCAGCCTGCCGCCAGGCGACCGGACGGCCCTCCGCCGAACAGGGGAACGACAGCATGACAACCCCCGCATCCAGCCGTACGCAGCATGCACGATCCCGTGATGCCGCCGGAGCTCGCCGCATCTTTGCCGCCCTGACCGGCCTCGCGGCGCTGGCAATCCTCCTGCAGGGCCTCTGGGCGGGACTCTTCCTCGAGCACGCCGGCCAGCGCGACGAGGCGGAGAGCTGGATCGAGGTTCATGCGACCGGCGGCGAGGTGGCGATCGCGCTCGCCGCCGTCGCTGTGGTCTGGGCGCTCGTCCGGCTACGCGGGCGCCGCGACCTGGTCGTCGGGGCGATCGTCCTGACGGTGCTGCTCGTCCTCGAGGCGTACATGGGGGGCCTCATCGGGGACGACGGCAAGGACTCGTTGACGCCCGTTCACGTGCCGCTCGCCCTGCTGCTCATGGGTGTGGCCGTCTGGCTATCTCTCCGGGCCGCGCGGGGATCGCAGCGCGCCGATACCGGATGAATCTCGGGTAGCCACTCAGGAACGGCGGCCCAGGCGGTAGCCCACCAGGACGCCGATCAGGGTGAGCACCGCGCCGCCGGCCGCAGCGAGAGCGAGCGTCCGCACGTCGGCCGGGACCGCAGCGGCAGCAGCGGCCCTGCCGGTGAACACCTGCGGCGCGGCGCCGGGAGCGGCCGCCACCGGAGCAGCGGCACCAGCGGCCGGAGCCGAAGCAGCGGTCACCGGAGCGACCACACCCGTCAGTTCGTCGTCGATCGCCTTGAAGAACTGGCCGGCCATCCGCTTGGCCACACCGGAGATCATCCGCTGGCCCACGCCCGCCACCGGCCCACCGACGACTGCATCAGCGGAGTACGTCAGCGCCGTCCCGTCGCCGTGCGGCTCCAGGTTGATGGTCACCGTCGCCCGCACGTTGCCGGGGCCGCCTGCACCGGACGCGTGCATCACGTACGACTTCGGCCGCTGCTGGTCCGACAACCGGACGTCCCCGGCGTAGGTGCCACGGATCGCGCCCACGCCGACCGTCACGTTCATCTTGTACTCGTCGTTCCCGACCTGCTCGAGCGATTCGCAGCCCGGGATCGTGCGCGCGAGCACGGCGGGGTCGGTGATGACCGCCCACACCTGCTCGGGGTCGGCATGCAGCACCGCTGATCCGTCGAGGTTCACGCCATCGCTCCTGTTCCTGACCGCCGAAGGGAAGCGGCGGTCCTCTCCGAAGATTCGTCTCGCACCAGGTCGTACAGCTCGGTGGGGGAGATCGGCATGGATGCGATCCGCCGTCCCACCGTGTCCTCGATCGCCGACGCGATGGCCGCCGTCCCCGGGATGACCCCGGCCTCGCCGGCGCCCTTGATCCC
>JAOPWM010000291.1 GCA_025965695.1 Blastococcus sp. | reverse complement strand
CCGAACGCCCGCATCGTCTGCGTCTCCTCGCAGTCGGGAATTGCGGGCAACCGTGGCCAGACCAACTATGCGGCGAGCAAGGCCGGGGTCATCGGCATGGTGCGCGCCTGGGCGCCCGCTTTCGCCGAACGGAACGCCACGATCAACGCCGTCGCGCCGGGCTTCATCGTCACCGAGATGACGGCGAAGATGCCGCTCGGCACCCGCGAGGTGGGGGCCCGCCTCAACTCGCTGCAGCAGGGCGGGCTGCCGGTGGACGTCGCCGAGACGATCGCCTGGCTGTCGCAGCCGGGCAGCGGCGGGGTCAACGGCCAGACGGTGCGTGTGTGCGGTCAGTCGTTGCTGGGCGCCTGATGGCCACGACCTTGCTGGAGTCGGCGCCGAACCTGGGGGTGCTCTACGCGAAGGCCGCCGTCACCGCCTTCGGACGGAGCGGTGGCCTGCCCGAGGACCATGTCGCCCGGAAGGGCGTCACCGTCGACCCGGCGCATCTCGCCGCGTCCGCGCGGGTCTGCCGGCTGCCGCTGAACGACACCCTGCCGGCGACCTACCCGCACATGCTCACCTTCCCGCTGCAGATGGCGCTGATGAGCGGCCGCTCGTTCCCGCTCGCGCTGCCTGGGCTGGTGCACGTGCGGAACCGGATCGAGGTCGTCCACGCGATCGGGTCCGACGAGCCGCTGGACCTCGAGGTGTGGGCCGAGCACTTCGCCCAGCACCGCAGTGGCGCGGCGGTCGACCTCCGCGCGTCCGTCTCGGTCGGCGGCAGTGAGGTGTGGCGCTCGACGTCGACCTACCTGGCCCGCGGCGCGAAGGCGCCGGACGGGGCGCCGGAGGCCGGGATCGAGGTGGCCGTCGGCGATCTCGAGCGGGTCGCCGCCACCTGGCGGATCCCGGACGACGCCGGCCGCCGCTACGCGAAGGTGTCCGGTGATGTGAACCCGATCCACCTCTCGGGGCTGACCGCGAAGGCGTTCGGGTTCAAGCGGGCCATCGCGCACGGCATGTGGGTGAAGGCTCGGGTGGTCGGGGCTCTGGCCGGCCGGCTGCCGGACGAGATCGCCCTCGATGTCAGCTTCCGCAAGCCGCTGTTCCTGCCGTCGACGGTCACTCTGTCGACGGCGCAGGCCGGCGGCGGCTGGGACGTCGCCGTGCGCAACGCGAAGAGCGGCACCGAGCACGTCGTCGGGACGATCCGCCCGCTTTGATCGTTTCTGCACAACTACGGACACCCGGTTCGTCGGTTCTCTCCTCGAGATGCCACGCTGCTGACCTGTGTGTTTGCCCTTGGGTAACGGTTAGGTCACGCCGAGCACCAAGTTTCCTGTGAGGCGTGGCGGCACCGGCCGAAGGTGTTCCGCCGTGGTCTGGTTCCCCGTCCGGCATCCCGGACGACCGCCCCGGCGCACCGGGACCATCAAGGGAGTCGACGTGCAGCTCACGTCCCCGTCCCGACGCGTGTTCGGCATCCTCGCCGCGGGCACGATCGGGCTGTCCACCGCACTTCTAGGCGTCACCGGCGTGGCCTCGGCCGACCCGGCGACGGTCGCCGCCGCCGGCGAGCCGGAGGTCGCGGCCGCGACCTTCGCCGGGCCCGCCGCCCCCACCCAGATCGACGTGTACGGCGAGGACGGCCAGCTCGACGTCTGGTTCCAGCCGACCTGGCCTGCGGACGACAACACCGACAACTCTCAGTACGCCGACAGCTGGGAGTACGAGCTCACTAGCACGGGCGGGGCCGGCAACACCTCCGGCTTCCAGAGCGTCGTGCCCGAGGGCCGGAGCGGCCTCCAGTACTTCGAGCTGACCGGTCTGACCAACGGCACCCAGTACACCGTCACGCTCCGTGGCATCGGCCTCGACGACAACGGCGACCCCGTCCAGGGAGCCGAGTCCGCGCCCCAGACCGGCACGCCGTTCAAGGCCATCGGTGCGCCCGGCACGCCCACGGTGACCGTCGGCCCGTCGTCGCTGACGATCAGCTGGACCGCACCCACCACGACGGGCACCTACCCGATGGCCGGCTACGACGTGCTGGCGAACCTGGACCTGGCCCCTGGCGCCCAGATGGGTGGTCCGACGGCCATCTGCTCGGTCGACGCGGCGACGACCTCGTGCACCGCACCGGTCAAGGCCGGGAGGACCTACGACGTCGCGGTGGTCGCGCGCGACACGAACGACAACGTGAGCGACGAGGCCGGACCGGTCAACAGCGGCGTCGTCCCCGCCCCGACCGTGCCGGCGACCGTGCCGACCAAGAACGGTGACCTCACCCTCCCCGCCGGCGAGAAGAGCACCGTCGCGGCGGGCAAGACGATGACCATCTCGGGCAGCGGCTACGCCCCGAACTCGACCGTCACGCTGGCGATCTACTCGACGCCGCAGGTGCTGACCACGGTCGTCACCGACGCGTCGGGCAACTTCACCGCCACCGTCACCGTGCCGGCCGGTCTCGCGGCCGGGTCGCACACCCTGGTCGCCTCGGGCGTCGACAACTCGGGCAACGTCCGGTACGTCAACCTGGCCGTGACCGTCTCCGCAGCCGGCACCGCGACGCTGGCCTACACCGGTGCGGACGTCGTCCTCCCGGCCATCGGCGGCCTCGTGGCCGTCGTCGTCGGCGGTGGCCTGATCGTGGCCTCCCGTCGCCGGTCGGCCGACGTCGCCGCCTGAGCACTACCGCACGACCCGGGACCCGGGTTCCGCCCTTCGCCGGGCGGGGCTCGGGTCCCGGCCCGTCCGGTCCCGAATCGGATGCGCGAAACGGCCGCCCGGCTGACGGGAACGCGGGTCGTCCCGAATTACCATCAACTGCAAGGACACTTCAGGCCGGCGCAGTCGGCAGAGCACGCCGACCTCCGGGAGTTCCGTGGCCCACGCACATCCCGGCCACCGCCGCGCGTCCCGGTGGCCGGCCCTCGCCGGACTGGTGGGCGAGCTCCTCCTCACCGGCGGCCTCGTCGTCCTCCTGTTCGTCGTCTACGAGCTGTTCGTGACCGACCTGCTCAACGAGGGCAAGCAGAGCGACCTCAGCCAGCAACTGCACGCGCAGTGGGACGAGAGCACCGGCACGCCGGGGACGACGCCCCGCGCCGACCTGACCGGCGGCGCCTTCGCCGTCCTCTACATCCCGCGGCTGGGCCTGGACTACCAGCGCGTCGTCCTCGACGGGACGAGCGAGAAGCAGTTGAGCCAGGGGCCGGGCCACTACGAGGGGACGGCGCTGCCGGGGGAACCGGGCAACGTGGGCCTCGCCGGGCACCGGGTCGGCAAGGGCTCGCCCTTCCTCGACCTCGACCAGCTCCGCCCCGGCGACCCGATCGTCGTCGAGACGGTGGACAGCTGGTTCGTCTATCGCGTGCTGGGCGACGTCGCGACCGGCGACCTCACGGCCGATCCGAGCGGCATCCCGGGGCAGCAGATCGTCCGCCCGACCGACGTCCAGGTGCTGTCGCCGACCCCGAACGGGCCCGAGAACGCCGCGCCCACCGGCTCGTACCTCACCCTGACCACCTGCCACCCGCGCTTCTCCGCCCGGCAGCGGCTCGTCATCCACGCCCGTCTGGACGGCGCGGCGATCGCGAAGACGGCCGAACCCGACGGCCCGCCGGCGCTGAGCGAACGCTGACCCGAGAGGAACTGCATGTACGGCTGGATCTGGCGTCATCTGCCCGGCGGCACCGCGAGCCGGGCGCTCATCTCCATGGTTCTCGTGCTCGGGGTCTGCGCGCTGCTGCTCTTCGTCGTCTTTCCGTGGGTCGAGCCGCAGCTGCCCTTCAATGCGGTGACAGTCGGCGGCTGAGCCACCCGGGGCTGTCCGGGCCGAGCGCCCTGGGGCGCGTCGGGGATCACCGCTTCGAGTCGCCTCCGGCGGCCAGCAGAGCTGCGCCGACGATCCCTGCCTCGTTGCGCAGTGCGGCCGGGACGATCGGGGTCTGCAGCTCCAGCAACGGCAGGAACTTGTCGGCCTTCTTGCTGACCCCACCGCCGACGACGAAGAGGTCGGGCCAGAACAGCTTCTCCAGGGTCCGGTAGTAGTGCTGCAGCCGCGTGGCCCACCTCTCCCAGCTCAGGTCGTCACGGTCGCGCGCGGCGTCGCTGGCTCGGTGCTCGGCGTCATGGCCGTCGATCTCGAGGTGTCCCAGTTCGGTGTTCGGCACCAGCCGGCCGTCGTAGATCAGCGCCGTGCCGATGCCCGTGCCCAGGGTGGTGACCAGCACCAGGCCGTGATGGCCGCGGGCGGCGCCGAACTGCACCTCTGCGTAGCCTGCCGCGTCGGCGTCGTTGACGACGGTCACGTCACAGCCGGTCATCTCGCGCAGCAGCACCTCCGCCTCGGCACCGATCCAGGCGTGGTCGATGTTTGCCGCGGTTCGTGTCATTCCGTGGGTGACCACGGCGGGGACGGTCACCCCGAGCGGCCCGGTCCAGCCGAACGAGCCGACGATCTCGGCGACCACCTTCGCCACTTCCTCGGGCGTCGATGGCGTGGGCGTGGGCAGCCGAACGCGCTCACCGGCAAGAGCGCCTGTGTCCAGGTCGACGGGGGCGCCTTTGACCCCGCTGCCGCCGATGTCGATGCCGAAGCCACGAGCTCCGGTCGACCGGGCTGCTCCCGCCGGACCGGTCATGACGTCCTCCCGGAGGTTTCCTGCGTTCGGGTCAGCGGCGCCGCGCCAGGTCCGCCGCGCCGACGATGCCGGCGAGCGAGCCCAAGGCGGCCAGCTCGACGCGGGGTTGTGGCCGGTAGTTGGCCGCGGTCAGCCGGTCCTCCAGGGCACGCACGGTCGGCCTGCGCAGCACCTCGCCGGCCTCCGACACACCGCCGCCGAGCACGAAGGTCCCGGGGTCCAGGGCAGCGGCCACTCCGGCCATGCCGTGGCCCAGCCAGGTGCCGATGACCGAGAAGCACTCCAGGGCGGCCTCGTCGCCCTCCTGCGCCGCCTGGTTGACGTGCTTGCCGGTGATCCCTTCAGGGCGGCCGCCGCCGAGTTCGAGCAGGCGCACCGCGACCGCGGGGGACACCGCGGCGAGCTCCCGAGCCTCCCGGACGAGAGCGGTCCCGCTGGCGTAGCGCTCCCAGCAGCCGCGGCTTCCGCAGCCGCAGCGCCGTCCTCCCTCCTCCACGGTGATGTGACCGAACTCGGCGGCGATGCCGTTGCGGCCCCGGTACATGCGGCCCGCGACCACGATCCCGCCGCCGAGGCCGGTGCCGACGGTCAGCATCACGACGTAGTCCTCGCCCCGTCCTGCGCCGAACCGGGCCTCTCCCCAGGCGGCGGCGTTGGCGTCGTTCTCCACCACGACCGGTAGCCCGCAGCGCTTCTCGACCGCCTCGCGCAGCGGCTCGCGGCGCCAGGCCAGGTTGGGGGCGAAGAGCACCGTCGACCGGTCGGCGTCGACCAGCCCAGCCGCGGCCAGGCCCACCGCCTCGACGTCGTGCCCGTCGGCCAGTTCGCGGACGACGTCGCTGATGGCTCCCTCGATCTTGTCCGGGTCCGTGGAGGGCGTGTCCCGCCGAGTGGTGGCTTTGACCGTGCCGTCCTCGTCGACCAGCCCCGCGGCGATCTTGGTGCCGCCGACGTCCACGCCGATGGCCTGGCTCATGGCGCTCTCCTTCGTTGGTCCTGGCCCGTGCCCGCGGCTCGCACCGTCGACCGCGGGTCAGGTGCGGTCGGTGCCGGACCTCGGTGTCTGCTGCGCGGCCGCGGCCGCAGACGCGGGCCGGGGACCCGGAACGTCGGCGCGGCTGCGGCGGCCCACCCGGTTGTCCATGGCCTCGAGTTCCTGGCCCTTCGTCTCGTGGACGAACCGGAGCACGAAGAAGAACGACAGGAGGGCGAATGCCGTGTACAGGCCGTACGCGAAGGTCAGCCCGACGTTGGCGAGGCCGGGGAAGGTCGTGGACACCGCGAAGTTGGCCAGCCACTGGGCCGCTGCGGCAACCGCCAGTGCGGCGGCCCGGATCTGGTTGGTGAACATCTCGCCCAGGAGCACCCACACCACCGGGCCCCACGAGACGCCGAAGAAGACGACGTAGAGGTTGGCCGCGACCAGCGCGATCGTCCCCCACGGGGAGGGCAGGGAGACGTCGCTGCCTGAGCCGACGGAGTGGGTGAAACAGATCGCCATCATGCCGAGGGTGACTGCCATGCCCGCCGAGCCGATCAGCAGCAGGGGCTTGCGGCCGATCTTGTCGATGAGGGAGATGGCGACGAGCGTCACCACGACGTTGGTGACCGAGGTGATGACCGTGATGGTCAGCGCACCGGACTCGGTGAAGCCGACCGAGCGCCAGAGCGTCGTGGAGTAGTAGAAGATCACGTTGATCCCGACGAACTGCTGGAAGACCGACAGCAGGATGCCGACCCACACGATGGGCAACAGGCCCAGAGCCCGTCCGCGGATGTCGCTCATCCTCGGGCGGTGCTCATGGTTCAGGCTGTCCTCGATCTCGGTGACCTTGCTCTCCACCCGTGCGGCGCCGAGCACCTGCCGCAACACGTCACGGGCCCTGACGAGATCGCCGCGGGCGACCAGCCAACGCGGGGACTCAGGAATCTGCAGCGCCAGGATCCCGTAGGCGAGGGCGGGCACGAGCATGGTCAGGAACATCCAGCGCCAGGCCGGCTGACCCAACCAGAGGTCCCGCTCTGCGCCACCTGCCGCACGGGCGAGGAAGGCGTCGGAGAGCAGCGCCACGAAGATGCCGCTGACGATCGCGAGTTGCTGCAGCGAGCCGAGCCGGCCGCGCATGTGGGCCGGCGAGATCTCGGCGATGTAGGCGGGCGCGATCACCGACGCGACACCGACCCCCACCCCACCGATGAACCGCCACAGAGCCAGGTCCCAGGCGGCCACCGCGAGGCCGGAGCCGACCGCCCCCACCGCGAACAGCACGGCGGCGACCACCATGACGCGCACCCGCCCCCACCGGTCGGCAATGGCACCCGCGAACCACGCCCCGACCGCCGACCCCAGCAGCGCGATCGCCACCGTGAAGCCCAGCGCGAAGGAACTGAGGTGGAACTGGTCCTTGATGGCGTTGACCGCGCCGTTGATGACCGCGGTATCGAAGCCGAAGAGGAACCCGCCGATCGCGGCCACCACCGCTATCAGCAGGACCCGGCCGGTGGTGCTGCGGGTGTCCGTCGAGGCCTGAGCGGCCGCGCGTCCCTGTCCGTCGTCGGTCATGCCCCGACACCTCGATGTGTGGCCCCGTCGTGATGACACGTGCGGTTCGACGGTGGACCCCTCCGGGGCCTCGGTCAACCACTCGCGGAACCATTTCAGCCGTTTCCGGTCCTCATGTGCCGACCGTGGTCTGCGCGGACGCCTGCCGAGAGCCTGGGCGGGACTCGCGCCTGGTCCGGCGGGGACGACCGGGTTGTGCAGGCCGTCACGAGTCTTAACCGCACCGTTACGTCAAGCGCTTGACGCAATGACGGCTTCGTCCCTACCGTCACCTCCACGACGCTCCGCCCATTCAGGCGAGGCCCAGTCACGCGAGCGCAGAAGGCGCGAGAGGTGGTGCGACATGAAGCTGTTCTTCGCCTCGGACATCCACGGCTCGACCACCTGCTTCCGCAAGCTCGTCAATGCCGCGGCCTTCTACCGGGTCGACCACCTGCTGATGGGCGGTGACCTGGCCGGCAAGGAACTCGTTCCCGTGATCGGCGACGGCTCGAGGCACCGGGCCACCTTCCGCGGAACCCGTTTCGACCTGGAGACAGACGCCGAGGCAGCGGAGTTCGAGCGGCGGGTCGCCACCGTCGGCGCCTACCCGTTGCGCACCGACGAGGCCTTCGTCGAGGCGCTCCGGTCCGACCAGGACCTGGTCGAGAAGACCCTGCACGAACTGGCGCTGGAGCGCACCGAGGAGTGGATCGCCTGGGCCGTGGAACGGCTGGCGGGCTCGCGGACCGAGCTGTACATCGGGCTGGGCAACGACGACTACGACGACATGGTGCCGCTGCTCGACCAGGGGCCGGTGCACTACGCCCACGACGGACTGGTGCAGGTGGGTGACTTCACCCTGGCCTCGCTGGGCTGGAGCAACGTCACGCCGTGGCAGACCAACCGGGAGCTGACCGAGGACCAACTGCGCGAGCGGCTCGTCGAGCTGCGTCGCTCGAGTGACCCCGGTCGGACGATCTTCAACGTCCACGTGCCGCCCTACGACTGCGGGCTCGACCAGGCCCCGCGCCTGGACGACGAGCTGCAGATCCAGCTGGTGGGCGGACAGCCGGACATGGTGCCGGTGGGCTCGACCGCCGTGGCGGAGGCGATCGCCGACTTCCAGCCGGTGCTCAGCCTGCACGGTCACATCCACGAAGGACGGGGCGTCGCCAAGGTCGGCGCCTCCACCGTCGTCAACCCCGGAAGCGAGTACGAGCAGGGCTCGCTCCTGGGTGCGGTCCTGGAGATCAAGCCAGGCCGTGTGAAGCGCTGCCAACTCGTCGCCGGCTGAAGGAGAGCGCTCATGGACACCGAACAGCCGAGGGCACGGTCCCTCGCCGATCTGACCGTCGGGGGCACCTCCGACGTGTTCGCGCGGAAGTCCTCCGGCCTGGTCCGGGCGGCTTCGACGTTCGACGCGTCACTGGTCAACCTCTACACGGCGACCTTCCCGGTCATGGTGTCGTTCGTGCTGGGCATCGTGCTGCCCTGGTACGCCGGCGCGAACGTGTACCTGGTCCTGCTGATCGGCCTGCTGGTCGCGCTCCCCATCCTCGTGACCTACGCGGTGGCCAGTTCGGTGATGCGCCGCAGCGGTGGTGACTACGTCTTCATCAGCCGGCTGATCCACCCGGCGGTGGGCTTCGCCGCCAACTTCGCGTTCGTCGTCTTCCAGGCCGTCTTCCTCACCTCGGCCGGCTACTACTTCTGCCAGTGGTGCCTGGCGCCGCTGGCCCGCGTGCTCGGGGTCGCCACCGGCAGCTCGGCCCTCCTCGACTTCTCCGGGACGCTCACCGAGCCGCTGGCCATCTTCATCGTCAGCGAGGCGTTCGTCCTCGGTTTCGGCGCACTGTTCATCCTGAAGCCGACCCGGTCGGTGCTGCGGATCTTCCGGTACACGCTGCCGGTCAGCGCCATCGGTCTGCTCGCCTTCATCGCCGCACTGCTGTTCCAGTCCCACGACAGCCTGATCAGCAACTTCAACGAGTACGTCGCGGGCGCCGGTGGGGTCTCCGACGCCGCCTCCGCGGCCTCCGCGTCCGCCTCCGACGCCGGCTTCAGCATCGCCGGGTTCTCCTTCGGGGCCACGCTGCTGGCGGTCACCTGGCCGTCGTTCTCGCTGCCCTACTACCTGGGCTCGGCCTACTTCGCCGGGGAGGTCCGCTCCGGGCGCCGCGCCCAGCTGCTGGCCGGCCCCATCACTGCACTGGTCGCCGTCGCCGGGGCACTGGTGCTCATGGCGGTGAGCCTGGGCCGCCTGGGGGCGGACTTCCTCGGCTCCGTCTCGGCGGCCGACCCGGCGGCGCTCGGGCTGTCGGTGGCGCCCACCTACATGGAAACCGCCGCGGGCGCGTCCGGGAGCGCCATCCTCGGTGTGCTGATCATCCTGGGCTTCGGGTCGTGGCTCGTGCCGACGGTGCCCATGTCGCTGCTGATCATGACCCGCTGCATGTTCGGCTGGTCCATGGACCGGGTCGCGCCCGAGGGGCTGGCCAAGGTGAGCCACCGGACCAACACGCCGTACGTCGCCGTCCTCGTGGTCACGGTCATCTCCGCCGTCGTCTCCTGGTTCTGGGCCTACAGCTCACACCTGACCGTCGTGGTCGGAGCCTTCCCGCAGCTGATCACCCTGGCCATCGGCTGCTTCGCGGCCGCGTTCCTGCCTTTCCGCTACCGCGACCAGTACGAGACCGCACCGATCCGGGGCTACTTCGGCCGGGTCCCCAAGCTCACGGTCATCGCGCTCCTGGGGTGCGCGGCTGCGCTGTTCATCGTGTGGAATTTCGCCCGGGACCCGTTCTCCGGGGTGAACCCGACCGCGAGCCCGGGGATGTTCTGGACCAGCCTGGCCTTCTTCCCCCTCGGCGTTCTCCTCTACTACGTGGCGGTCGCCGTGCGGCGGCGGCAGGGAATCGACGTGAAGCTCGCGTTCCGCGAGATCCCCCCGGACTGAGACGGTGACAGTGTCCGAGATCGACCGCGCAGCCCGTGCGCTCAGCCTGCTGGAGTCGGCCCGAGCCGCGGAGGTTCCCGCGGCCGCGCTGGGCGGGGTGGCGTTCCAGCTGCTCTGCCCGTCGGCCCGGGCGGAGGGGCGCTACCACCGGGCTCTCGCCGACATCGACCTGGCGACGACGGGCCGCAGCCGCCGCGCCCTGGACGCGCTCGCCACGGCCGCCGGGTTCGTGCCGGACGAGCAGTTCAACCGGATGAACGGCGCCACCCGGCTGCGCTACGAGGACGCCGACGGCTCGCACCTCGACGTGTTCGTGGACGAGTTCCGGCTCTGCCATGCCCTCACGTGGGGCAAGCGGCTGCCGGCCGGTCAGCTCACCCTGCCGTTGCCCGAGCTGCTGCTGACCAAGCTCCAGGTGGTCCAGTTGGAGGCCAAGGACATCTCCGACCTGCTCGCCCTGTTCACCGACCGCTGGCCGGAGATCCAGGCCGAGCGGCCGCGCCTCGGCGAGCTGGTCCGCAACGACTGGGGACTGTGGCGCACGGCCCGCGGCTCGCTGGAGACGCTGGCCGGCGCGCCCGACGACGTCGCGGCCGGCCGGGCCGCGGAACTGCTCGAGCACTGGCACGAGATCCCGCTGGGGCCGAAGGCGCGGATGCGTGCCGCGGTCGGGGACCGGGTGCGCTGGTACGAGGAACCCGAGGAACTGTGACCGAGGAATCGAAGGACTTTGTGACCGAGGAATCGAAGGACGTGTGACTGTGCTCTCCACGGGAGAGGTCATCGACGGCATCTTCGCCGACGCCGCGACCGGCGACCTGGACCGGGTGATGTCCTGGTGGGCCGAGGACGGCGTGCTCGAGGACGTCACGATCGGGCAGGCCTTCACCGGGCACGTGGCGATCCGCGAGTACCTCGACATGTACTTCACCGCGCTGCCCGATCTGCGCTTCGAGCCCATCAGGCTGCTCGTCTCCGGCCCGACCGCGATGGTCGAGTGGTCGCAGCGCACCCGGGTGGTGCGCCCCTTCGACGGGGTGACCGCCGCCCCGGCCACCGAGATCTCGCTGCACGCGGTGGACGTCTTCCACGTCGTCGACGGCCTGGTCGCGCACGAGGTGTCCTGGTACGGCGACGGGTGGCTTCGCCAGCGGCTCACCGGTGCCGCCGGTCTTCCGGACGCACTTCCGGTGACCCCACCCGTCCGTCCCGACGGCCGGCGGTTCGCGTGAGCACCGGTCGCATCGTTGCCCCCACCGGAAGGACCCCGTCATGAGCTCCCGCATCGAATGGGTCCGCGAGAGCTGCGGGCTCCTGCGCTCGATCGCAGAGCAGTACGACGTCACCCGGCCGTTCGCCGGCCTGACGATCGGGACCGGGATCCACCTGGAGCCCAAGACGGTCGCCCTGCTGCTGACGCTCCGGCGTGGTGGGGCGCGGGTGGTCTCGACCGGCAACCTCAACAGCACGCAGCAGGACGCCGTGGACTACCTGCGCGAGCACGGCGTCGACGTCGTCGGGGGCCCGACGGCCGACGAGCGCGAGCACGACCGGCACCTGCGCACCGTCCTGGAGGCGAGGCCGGACATGCTGCTCGACAACGGCGGGGACCTCTTCGTCCGCTACCTGGAGCAGCCCTACCCGGGGCTGCTCGGCGGCACGGAGGAGACCACGTCCGGGCGGGCCCGGCTGCGTCCGCTCCGCGAGCAGCTCGGCGTGCCGATCCTGGTCATCAACGACAGCCCGATCAAGCAGTTCGCGGAAAACAAGCACGCGGTCGGGCAGAGCGTCTTCGAGTCGTTCATGCGCATCACGAACCGCGCGACCAACGGCCGCCGCGTCACCGTGTTCGGGTACGGCGCCTGCGGCAAGGGGGTCGCCGCGAACTTCCGGAACGCCGGCTCGCTGGTGTCGGTCATCGAGACCGACCCGGTGCTGCGGCTCGAGGCGAACTTCGACGGATTCGCGGTGCCCGATCGTGAGGTGGCGCTGGCCATGGCCGACGTCGTCGTGACCGTCACCGGTGCCCGGGACGTCGTCACCGCGCAGGACCTGCATCTGCTGCACGACGACGTGGTGCTGCTCAACGGCGGGCACTTCCCGGCCGAGATCGCGGTGGGCGGCATCTGTGCCGACGAGCGCGTCAAGTCGGTCACGGACATCACCGACGGGATCACCACGATCCGGCTGCACGACGGCCGGCGGATCCACCTGCTGACCGACGGGCACATGGTGAACCTCGCCGGCCCCCGTCCGCTCGGGAACTCCATCGAGTCGATGGACATCGGCTTCGCCCTGCAGGCGCGCTGCCTGGAGGCGGTGGCCGGCGGCCGCGTCGGCGCGGAGTCCGTCGTCGTCCCCGTGCCGCGGTTCATCGACGAGGCGGTGTCCGAGGCCTATCTCGCGATGGCCTGAGGGGCCTGGGGCGTCGCCGGGGCGGCGGTCGAGCCGCGGACGACGAGAGTCGCCGGGACCCGGTGGCTGGCCGGTGGCCGGCCGGTGCTGACCAGGTCGAGCAGGGCTTCTCCGGCGGTGCGGCCGAGCAGCCGCGCGGACAGGTCGACCGACGTGAGCGGCGGGTCGATCAGCGAGGAGTACGGCAGGTTGTCGAAGCCGACCAGTGAGAGCTCCCCGGGCACGCGGATGCCCTGGGCACGGCAGGACCGGAGTACGCCGTAGGCGAAGAGTTCGTCGCCGCACACGATCGCCGACACACCGTTGGCCCGCCAGACGGGCCAGGTATCCGTGAAGGCGGCCTGAGCGGCGGACTCGGTGAGTTCGGTGATCTCGACGGTCGTGGGGTCCAGGACCGCACCGCGCTGCTGCAGCGCCGAGGCGAGCTGGTGCCGCCGGCCCTGGACGGACGCCTTCTCCCGGCGGAACCCCAGGTAGGCGATCCGCCTGTGACCGAGACCGGTGAGGTGGGCGGCCAGCTCCGACAGGGCCTGCCCGAGGTCGACGTCGATGCTGGCGAGGTCGTTCACCGGGCCGCCTGCGTCGAGCAGGATCGTGGGGCAGGTGGGCACGAAGTCGTCCAGCAGTCGCTCGCTGGGACTGGCGAGGACGAGCCCGGCGAAGTCCCCCGCCAGAGCACGGCGCACGGTGCCGCGGTCGTAGTCCGCCCCGCCGGTGGGCACGAGCACGCTGAGCGCGAAGTGGTCGGCGAGGGCGTCCCCCAGCCCGTCGAGCACCATGGAGAAGAAGGGATTGGTCGGGTCCGGGCTCAGGAAGCCCACGCCGAGTGAGGTGCCGGAGGCCAGCGCGCTCGCCGTCGTGTTGAGCCGGTAGCCCAGCCGGGCGATCGCCTCGTGAATGGCGTCCTGGGTCTCCTGCCGCACCCGGCCGTCCGCTTTGCCGCTCACCACCAGCGACACACTGGACACCGAGCACCCCACGTCGGCGGCCACGTCGCGAGCGGTGACCCGCCGGGCGGGTTCTCGCATGATCACCCCCGGATGATCCCAGGCCGGCCGACCTCCACGCCCGGGCTGCTGCGCGTGCTACCCCGAGTTGATCATCGTCTTGTTGCCGCAGACACGCGTGGACACGCCGGAGTGGGCGGCAACAACCCGATGATCACGGCCGGCGGCGGCGCGGGCGGGCAGGTTGGCCCGGCGGACGGGTCCTGTCCTCGTCGCCTACCGTCGTCCGCGAGGACCTGGCGATCGACCTGCCCGTCGAGCGCGACCACCTCAATACCGCTCGTCGAAGCGGTTCGCCGAGTTCCGCGCGCAGGTCTACAGCCAGATCCGCCGCCCCAAGGCCGACGCCGCAGAGCCGGTGGCCGCCGACTCCGGACACGGTCGGCAGGCCCGCGGGCCGGGGCACTAGCCTCGACGGCGCCAGGAGGGCTCGCCTAGTGGCCGATGGCGGCGGTCTTGAAAACCGCTATGGGGTAACACCCATCGTGGGTTCGAATCCCACGCCCTCCGCTCCACCGTCACGGGCGTGCCCGACACGCCGTGGCGCGAGGTTGCCGACGGGATGACCGGACGTCGTTTCAGCGCGTTTTCCCAGGTGGACGTGCCGCTTGTCGACAGGGTGACCTCCTGGGAGACGGGTCATCGACCGCAGACGGGGCCCGTCGCAACGATCCGGTGACGGGGCGGCCGGGGCCGTGTCCGGACCCGAC
>JAOPWM010000262.1 GCA_025965695.1 Blastococcus sp. | reverse complement strand
TGAAGCCGCCTTCGTGGACGGCGGTGTGCTGGCGTTCGCACAGCAGTGCCCCGTTCTCACACGAGGTGGGGCCGCCGTGGACCCAGTGAATGACGTGGTGGACGTCGCACCAGGCGGGCGGGGCGGTGCAGCCGGTGAACACGCAGTGCCCGTCGCGGACCTCCACCCCCCGCCGGATCGCCGCAGGAGCGGTGCGCTGGGCGCGGCCGACGTCCAGCGGCAGCCCGCCCGGACCGGTGTACACGCCGATCACGGAGGCGTCGCAGGCCAGCCGGCGGGCGGTCTCCGGGCCGATCGGCCCGGAGAAGGGCAGCTCCCCGCCCGCCACCCCGGGTGCGCCCCGCTGGGCGCACAGGGCCATCACATCGATGCTCACCCGGAGCTGCGGCCGCTGTCCGCGCACCTCCGGCAGCCGGCCGGAGTTCAGTGCCCGCCGGGCCAGTTCGACCAGGGCATCGCCCATCCGTTCGGCGTGCGGGCGGCGGTCACCGGCGGGGCGGTGACCGTTCATGACCGCCCCCGGCCCAGCGTGTACGAACTCCCCACCCACGGCGTCCAGGTGTCCGGACAGGTACACCCGCCCGTTGCTGCTGAGCGCCATCCGGAACACCCGGCACAGGGCGGCGTCCTCATCCAGGGTGCCGTCGGGATCCACTCCGGCCAGCCACCGGCGCACCGCCTTGGCGGTGTCCTCCGGCCCCAGCGTCCGCGCCGCCTCGGCGAGCACCCGCTCGGTGGTGGCCAGGTCGATGCCGGCCGCCTCTGCCCGCGCCACCCGCGCCGGGGTCACCGCCGTCGCGATCACCTGCACATGGCCCGGAGTGACGCTCCCCTCGGCGTAGGCCGCCGCCAGCCGCGGCAGCACGTCCAGCCGCCGCCCCGCCTGCACCAGCCCCGTCGCCTCGCGACCGGAGATGCGGCAGTGCCCGGTCAGCCAGGACTTCATCGAGACCATGCCGTCGGCGCGGTGGACCTGACGCGCTGCCCCGTCCGCCACAGCCCGCGTCAGCACTGCCGAGAGCCGATTGATGCCCGTCTGGGCGAGTGGCAGAAACTCCCGCAACTGCTCGTCGGCCGGGTCCAGCGGGTGGAAGTCGGCCAGGTCCAGAGCCGCGAGCTGGTCGAGCAGGGAGCGCAGCTCCGACACCGCCGACCACCTTCCACGCCGCCCGTCCAGATCGAACGTATGAGCGAAGAATAGCCGCTGGATGCGACAGAAACCGCAGCTCAGAGCGCTTGTGGAGAAGGCAGCGACACCCCCAGGCCGTCATGCGAGAAGTCGACATCCGTGCTAGCAGGACGGAGCGGTTCGACCCCTACGCCGTGCCGGTGATCAGCGCGAGCAGGCCGGCCTCATCGAGGAGGTCGACCGGCCGGAGGGTCTCCTTCGCCGCGACGTGGTGGAACCCCGCGCTGACCCGTTCGACCGGAACGCCGGTCAGCCGGGACCAGCCCAGCCGGTAGGCGGCCAGCTGCACGCCCGCGGCGGTCAGCTCGGCGCCCGACGGCGGCGGACCGGTCTTCCAGTCGATGACCTCGTAGCCGCCGTCCCCGTCGGCGTAGACGGCGTCGATCCGCCCGCGCAGCGTGAGGGGGCCGAGCGGCGTCTCGAACGGCACCTCGACCTCGGCCGGCTGCCGCTCGGCCCACTCGCTGGCGAGGAAGGCGTCCTGCAGTTCCGCCAGCGCGCCGTCGGGCGCGGCGAGCTCGTCGCCGGAGCCGGGGAGCTCGTCGAGGTCGACCAGCTTCGCCGCACCGAACCGCTCCTCCAGCCACGCGTGGAAGGCGGTGCCCCGCCGGGCCTGCGGCGCCGGAGCCGCGGGCATCGGCCGCCGCAGCCGCCGGGCCAGCTCGGCAGGGTCACGGCGCAGAGTGACCAGTGCCGACACCGACAGGTGGGAAGGCAGCGGGACGTCGACCGTCGGGCTGGCCGCGCGCGTGCGCTCGCGCAGCAGGAGGTCGGCGTCGCGCACCCACTGCTCGAGCTGCGGATCGGTGCCGTCGAGAACGAGCTCCGGGTCCAGCGGGTGCGGCGCTGCCGCTGTCACCAGCTCCGCGGCGGCACTCAGCGCGCGGCGCCGTCCCGAGGTCAGTGGATCGGCGGGCCACTGCCCGACCGGCCACTCCTCCAGTGCCGGGTTGGTCGCGTCATCCGCCGGCGCCTCGGCCCAGTGGACGACTTCCCCCGAGCCGTCCTCGCAGGCGGCCCGGACGGTGGTCAGCAGTGACGAGGGGCCGCACACCGTCTTCCCGTCCCGCCACCAGCTGCCCGAGCAGAGCAGGACGTGCCGGGCGCGGGTGACCGCGACGTAGCCGAGGCGGACCTCCTCGGCGACCCCGAAGTCCTTCCACTCCTGGACGTAGTCCTCCAGTGCCTGCTTCACGACGGCCTGGTCGCCCGAACCGGGCACCGGCAGGCGCAGCCGCGGCAGCTCCTCGCGGTCGGTGAGCCGGAGCTCGGCGGGCACCGCGCCCGGGTCCTTGATCCAGGAGTCGCTGGTGTCGGCCTTCGCCGGGAACTGGTCCTTCGTCATCCCGGGAACGGCGACGACATCCCACTCGAGTCCCTTGCTGGAGTGCCCGGTCAGCAGCTGCACGGCCTCCGGGTTGACCGCGACCTCGCCGGGCTCGAGGCCCCGCTCACGTTCCTCGGCGTCGCGCAGATAGCCGAGGAAGGCCGGCAGCGACGGCAGCTCGGCCAGCTCGGTGAACTCCGCGGCGACACCGTGCAGCGCGTCGAGGTGCGCCCTCGCACCGGCCGGGCTGGCACCCGGGGCGCTGGCCAGCTCGGTCTCCAGGCCGAGGGTGCGGGCGACCTCGTCGACCAGGTCGGGCAGCGACTCGCTCAGCCGGGTGCGCAGATGACCCAGCTCCGCGCCGAGCCGCCGGAGCCGCCGGTAGCCCGCCGCCGAGTAGGCGTCCGGCCCGCCCAGGTCGTCGAGCGCTTCCACGATGCTGCCGCGTTCCGACTGCGGCTCCGCCTTCGGGGCCCCGCCACCGTCGGCCTCCTCGGGGCGGGGCGGGCGGCGCGCGTGCACGAGCGCCCGGGCGCGGGCCTCCAGCGCGGCGAGGTCCCGCGGACCGATCCGCCAACGGGCGCCGGTGATCAGCCGGCCGAGCGCGTCACCGGCGCTCGGGTCGACCAGCACGGTCAGCGTCGCGACGACATCGGAGACCTCAGGTACCTCGAGCAGGCCGCCGAGACCGACGACCTCCACGGGCAGGCCGCGCTCGCGCAGGGCTGCGGCGATGCCCGGCAGCTGCTTGCGGGCCCGGACGAGCACGGCCACGGTCGGCCGCCGGCCGTCCGCCCGGCCGGGCAGTGCGGCATCGGTGCCGTTCCAGCACGCGGCCAGCCGGTCCGCGAGCGCCTCGGTCTCCTCGGCGACCGTCCCGTACAGGCCGACGCTCACCGCCCCCCGGCCGGCGGCCGGCGCCGGGGAAAGGTCGGGCAGCGGCTGGTCCGGAGGCGGCAGCATTCCCGAGACCGCGTTGGCGACGGCGAGGACGGCCTCGTCGTTGCGCCAGCTGGTGGCCAGGGTGAGCCGTTCCGCGCTCCGGCCGGGCTGGCCCGGGAACGTGCGGGCGAAGCGCTCGATGGTGCCGGCCGACGCGCCCCGCCAGCCGTAGATCGACTGGCGGGGGTCACCGACGGCGAGCACCGGGTGCCCGGTCTCCCGCCCGAACAGCGCTTCGAGCATGCGGAGCTGACCCACGCTGGTGTCCTGGTACTCGTCGAGCAGGACGACCTTCCACCTGCCACGTTCCCGGCGGCCGACCTCGGCCGAGGCGACCGCGATCCGCGCGGCGTAGGCGACCTGGTCGGCGTAGTCGATGGCGCCGGCAGCGCGTTTGCGGGCCTCGAACGCCTCGACCAGTGGCAGCAGCGCCACCCGGGCCCGCTGGCGGGCGAGTACGTCGCTGACGTCCTTGTAGGGCCCCTTCTTGCGTGGCGCGTCCGGATAGCCGGCGATCTGCGCCTCCAGCCGCACCGTCCACGCCCGGAGCGCCGCCGGGCTGATGTCGTGCTCACCGAGCTCGGCGGCGAGTGCGAGGACGTCCTCGACCGTGGTGAGCAAAGTCAGTGGGACGTCGGTCATGTCGCCGGTCCAGGACGTCACCACGGTGGCGGCCTGCCCCCAGCACATCGCCGGCCCGAGCACCCCGGCGCCGGGCTCGACCCCGATGCGCAGGCCGTGCTCCGCGACCAGCGCGGCCGCGTACCCGTGGTACGTCGAGACCGTCGGCTGGGCGATCTCGAGGCGACGGCGGAGATCCGGGTCGGTCTCCGGGTGCCGGGCGAGCGCACCCAGGCGCAGCCGTACGCGCTCGTTCAGCTCGCTGGCGGCCTTGCGGGTGAACGTCAGCCCGAGGATGGCCTCGGGCTCCACCAGCCGGTTGGCCACGAGCCACGAGACGCGGGCCGCCATGGTCTCGGTCTTGCCGGACCCGGCGCCGGCAACGACGACGAGCGGCCGGTCCGGCGGCGCGGAGACCACCCGGGCCTGCTCCGGCGAAGGGGCGTAGGACAGTCCGCACCGGGCGGCCACCTCGGCGGGGTCGAGCAGCCGCCGCGGGACTGCCGGCTCGGCCGGGGCGTCGCCGAACAGGTCGTCGAAGGACAGCTGGCCGTCGTCCGTGCGCGGGCTCATCCGGTCACCTGACGGCCGGGCTCCTGCAGCGGGCAGCTGCGGCGAGCAGGGCACCGCTGGCAGTGCGCCCCGGTACGCACCTCGAAGGACGCCGCGCCCATGCCCTCCCCGACCTCGGCGAGCAGCTCCCCGGCCCAGGTCTCCGACAGCGGCACCTCGGCCGGCAGCGGCTCCTGGTGCTGCTCCTTGGCCTTGGTGCCCGTGCCGACCTGCAGCAGCGCGGCGCCGCCCGGCACGGTGCCGTGGTCACCGAACCCGCCCGCGGCGACGGCCACCTGATAGGCGGCCAGCTGCCCGTGCTCTTCGGTGTTCTTGGCCGCCGTCTTGCCGGTCTTGAGGTCGACGACCACCAACCGCCCCTCGCCGTCGCGCTCCAGCCGGTCGACCTTCCCCCGGATGCGGACCCGGTCGACGGTGACGTCGAACTCCACCTCCGCGGCGATCAGCTCGCGGCCCTCCGCGGCGTGCCAGGTGAGGAACCGGGCGAGCATGTCCTGCGCCGACTGCCGCTGCCGTTGATCGGACCACCCGGGGCCGAGGTCGAGCTGGTCGAGCTCGGCGGCCAGGACCGCGGGCGCGTCGACCGGAGGGAGTCCCTCGGCGACCTGCTGGGCGACGGCGTGCACCGCCGTCCCCACGGTGCGCGTCGTGTCCGGCGACGCCTCGGCCCCGACCGCGCCGAGCACCCAGCGCAACGGACAGCGCTGGAAGGTCTCGATACCCGACGGACGCACACGGACCGGCGCCTCCTGCGGGACCAGTGGCGCGTCGTCCGACAGTGGCGCCAGGCCCCACCAGCTCGAGGGCGACGCACCCGGGACGCCCTCGTCGGCCAGCCGGCGGAGCACCGACGCCGCGGCGGAGCGGCGGTCCGGTGGGGTCTGCGGATCGGTCAGTGCGCGGCGCAGGTCGGCGACGAGGGCCGGGAGCGTCAGGGAGCGGGGCAGCTCGGTGAGCGGCCGCCCCTCCTCCGGGGGCGGGGAGACGAGGTCCAGGAAGCGGGACGCGGTCGCCCCCGCGTCGGCGCCATCGAGGGCCCCTTCCACGGCGGTCACGATCAGCCGCCGCCGGGCACGGGTGCAGGCGACGTAGAACAGCCGCCGCTCCTCGGCGAGGGCGAGGGTCCGCCGGTCGACGCTGGTGCCGTCGATGCCCGAGACCCGCTCGACCAGTTCCTCGGTGCCGAGCAGGGAGGTGCGCTCGCGCAGGTCGGGCCACACGCCCTCCTGGACACCGGCGACGCAGACGAGGTCCCACTCCAGACCCTTGGACGCGTGCGCGGTCAGCAGCCGAACCGTCTCCCCCGCCACCGCCCGCGCCGCACCGCTGTCACCGGGCAGCTCCTGGGCGGCCAGGTGGGCGACGAAGGCCCGCACGTCGGCGGATGGGAGGCGGTCCACGAAGCCTGCGGCCGCGTCGAAGAGCGAGACGACGGCGTCGAGGTCGCGGTCGGCGACCGCCCCGGACGGACCGCCCGCGGCGCTGGCCCGCGCCCACCGGACGGCGAGACGGCTGCTCTGCCACATGGCCCACAACACGTCCTCCGCCGTCCCGTCCTTGGCGAGTGCCATCCGCCCGGCATCGAGCACCGCAGCAACGCGTCGCGCGGGCCGGGAGACGTGCTCGGGCAGGGACTCCAGCATTGCCTCGTCGGTGAGGACGGCGGACAGCGGCGCCCCGCGCTCGGCGGCGTCGATGCCGCGGCTGGCGAAGGAGATCCGGACCGCCCGGCGCAGCCGGCGCAGGTCGAGGACAGTCGCCCCGCCCAGCGGCGAGGCGAGCAGCGCCTCCGCCGCGGGCTCGTCCAGCCCGACTGCCGCACCGTCCGCTTCGGGCCCCGAGGCGGACGTCGGGAGCAGGGCCGTGAGCGCGCTGAGCAGCGGCGCGACGGCCGGCTGGCCCGCGAGCGGTAGGTCGTCGGCGGAGACAGCCACCGGGACTCCGGCCGACGCCAGGGCGCGGCGCAGTGGGCCGAGTGCGCCGGCCGTGCGGACGACGACGGCCATCTGCGACCACGGCAGGCGGTCGAGCAGGTGGGCGCGGCGCAGCACGTCGGCGAGGTAGGCCGCCTCCACCGCAGCGGAGCCGAAGACGTGCACCTCGGCAGCGCCCGGATCGGTGCCCTCGACCGGGGACAGCCGGCGGTGCTCCCACGGGCCCGGCAGGCCCTCGGCGACCTTCCGGCTGATGGCCAGCAACTCCGCGCCGGACCTCCGGCACACCCCCAGCGAGACCCGGCCGGCCGGACGGTTGCCGGAATGCCGAAAGCGCTCGGGGAACTCGACGATGCCCCGGGGCTCGGCGCCGCGGAAGGCGTAGATCGCCTGATCGGGGTCGCCGACGGCGATCAGGTTGCCGCCACCCCCGGCCAGCAGCTCGAGCAGATCGACCTGGGCGGGGTCGGTGTCCTGGTATTCGTCGACGAACAGCCAGCGCGCGCGTTCGCGTTCCTGGCGCAGCAGTTCCGGGTCGCTGTCGAGCTCGGCGATCGCCTGGCGGACGAGCTCGGCCGGGTCGTAGCCGGAGGCATCCCCGCGGCCCGCGGTGGAGAAGGCGGTGACCGCCTCGTACTGCTCCTGGAAGGCAGCGGCGTGCACCCAGTGCTCGCGGCCGGACTCCCGGCCCCACGCGGCGAGCTGCGCCGACCCGACGCCGCGCTCGGTCGCCCGCAGGAGCAGCTCGCGCAGTTCGGTGCGGAAGCCCGCCGTCGCCAGCGCCGGCGCCAGCCCGGCGGGCCAGCGCACCGCGCCCTCCTCCTCGGCGTCACCGCGCAGGAGTTCGGCGACCACGGCATCCTGCTCGGCGGAGGTCAGCAGCCGCGGCGGCGCGTCACCGCGCAGCAGGGCAGCACGGCGCAGAACCCCGTAGGCGTAGGAGTGGAACGTGCGGGCCAGCGGCTCGCGAATGGTCTTCCCGACACGACCGGTGATCCGGGTGCGCAGCTCGGCGGCCGCCTTGCGGCTGAAGGTCAGGACGAGGATCTGCTCGGGATTCACACCGGCATCGATCCGCGCGGCGACCGCCTCGACGATCGTCGTCGTCTTCCCGGTGCCCGGGCCGGCGAGGACGAGCAGCGGCCCGCCCGGGTGGTCGACGACGGCCTGCTGGGTCGGGTCGAGCCGCGGGACCGCGGCGCGTTCCGCCTCGGAATGCACCAGCCGGTAGGTCGGCGCCCCACCCTGGGTCCGCTCGCCTCCCCGCTCTGCCACCACCCCTCGATGGAAGCACGGCCGTCCGACAGTTCCGGCCGCCGACGGGCGGGACGCTCCGGCAGATCACGGTCCGAACCCACTGCGATGGGGATCGAGCCACCAGTTCCACAGCGGGTAGATCCCCTGGCCGCCACCGTTCGGGATCGTCACCAGCGCCTCGGCGCCGAACTCTTCCTCGGTCCAGAGCAGGTAGGAGGCGTTGTCCTGGCCGACCCAGCACGCGACCCGGCCGCGGACGTCGCCGTTGTTGTCGTCGCCATATCCCAGGGGGCTTGGCCTCTGCGATCGCGAACGAGGAGCTCGCCTCGATCCGCGTCCTGGCCGCCCACGCGACCGGCGAGACCGACTGGGAGGAGTTCGTCGACTCCGCCGATGCGGCCATCTTGCGCGAACACACCATGTGGCGTGCGTCCAGGACCGCCTGAACGCCAACGCCGGCGACGGGAGGGCCGGCAACCCCGAAGGCGGTCACCACCTCCGGGGTCGCCGGCTCGCGTTACCCGCCGATCAGCGACCGGTCCGCTCGCACTGGAGGTTGCTAGCGCTCCCCTGGAGCCGGGCGTTGAGGAAGTCGAGCAGGTTCGCCGAGCCCGGGGCCGGTGCCGCAGCACGCCGCAGCAGTGCGGCGTCGCGGGCCAGCCGCGCGTGCGCGATCGTGAGCATGTTCGCGCAGTAGGCGGCTGGGTCCTGACCGGCCGGCAGTGCCGGCTGGTCGACGCCGGCCCGGTAGAGGTTGGTCTTCTCCGTGCTGACGGCGCCGTCGACCATCGTCATCGGGTCGCTGGTCGGGGTCAGGGCCATGGGGGCGCCCTGGAAGGCGGCGGCCGACAGTTCGTTGAGCGCCAGCGCCGGGGTCGGCACCCCGCCATCGGTGAGGTCCGGGGCTTGGAACGGCGTGCACCCGAGCGCCGGGTCGATCGCCCTGGCCAGCAACCCCTCGTCGGAGCCGTTGGTCAGCGCCTCGCCGGCGCGGGTGGCCGCTGTGTTCTGGGCGACCTTTCCGTCGACGATTCGGTAGGTGGTGGCCAGGTTGTCCGACTGGTCCTGGTCGACCACGGAGAAATCACGGGTGGTCGGGCACGGCATCCCGTCGCGGCCCGTGCCGAGCGGGGGCAGCTTCAGCTTTCCCGCCGAGATCGCGGAGTTCGCGGCGCTGAAGAACGCGGGTGCGTTGCAGTAGGCGAACTGGCCGAACGGCGAACCCGGCAGCCCGTTGACGCAGGACCGCGCACCGGGACCATCGAGGGTCAGGGTGTCGCCGTTGAAGCCGAACCAGACACCGACGACGGCGCCCGGGGGAAGGCGGACCGGAACAGGCGCGGCCGCCGGAGCGGTTCCCTGGTCGACGACCACGGGGTGGTAGATCGACACGTCACCGGTCTGCGGGTCGATGATCGCCGCCTCGACGAACGCGCTCTGATCGACATTGGTCTCGTGGCAGGCACCGGCCCTGCGATCGGTCGCGACGAGCTGGTACGGCGTGGCCAGGCCGATCTCACTCAAGGGCTGCGCCGGTACCGTGAGGGTGCAGTTCGGGTTCGCCGGGTTGGGCGGCTGCGGCTGTTCCCGGCGGTGGTCGCCCCGGCGGTCCTGGCCGCCACCCGCGTTCTGGGGGCCCGCGTCTTTGGGCGCCGCGTTCGCAAGCGCCGCCTTCTGGGGGCTCGCGTTCTGAGGCGCCGCCTTCTGGGGCCCTGCGTTCTGTGACGTCTCCTTCGACGTACCAGCCGCAACAAGCGAGGCGTCCAGGGCCAGGGCACTGCCACGGTCGGGGCCCACCTGGTCAGGAACGACCACGGCGAGCCCGGCGACAGCCAGAACTGCGACAGCCAGGACGTGCAGGCGCGAGGTGCGGCGCAGTAGGTGCGCGGCCCTGTCCAAGGCGGCGCGGAGGGCAGTGGACAGTGGCCCGAGGGGACGGCGGTGCATCGGCTGGGCTCCAGAACTGGATTGGCAAACAGTTACAAACTCGAGACTAGACATGCACAGCCCGTAACTGTCGAGCGGCACGCGACACCCCGAAAGGGCCGACGGAAGCGCGTTCCTTCACATAGAGTCATCACTAGAACGCAACGGGTATCCACATCCCGAGGGTGAGCACCCGTCCGCACCGCGGTGCCGTGCGGTGCGGTGCGGTGCGGTGCGGTGCGGCTGATGAAGCCGCTGCGGCTACGGCCCCCCGTGGCGGGTCCTGGAGCTTCGGCCGGCAGCCGGGGCAGTGTCACGGTCGGCAGCGCTCCGTCTCCCAGGCCGGTCAGTTCGCCTGGATCCTCCCGGCCCGGACGCCCCTCACGCTGACCCACCAGCCGGTCTCGGTGTCATCGAGCGACTGGGTCGCGTCCCGAACCGGATGGCCGGCGCCGGGGCTCCGGCACGGCGTTGTTCAGTCCGGCCAGCCGACGGCGGACAGGTCCACCCGGCCGTGGCGCAGCGGAACCCCGTCCGCGGCCAGCAGTTCCAGTTGACGGACGCGCACCGGCTCGGCGACCGAGCCGTCCGCCCGCACCACGCGATACCAGGGCACTGCCCCGCCCCCGGACGAGAGCGCACGCGCGACCCGGCGGGGACCGATGCCGATCAGCCGGCCGATGGCGCCGTAGGTGCTCACCCGGCCGGGCGGGATGCGGTCGACGACGTCGAACACCGCCTCGTCGACGTCGAGAACCGGATCGCTCACGCCGACATCGTCGTACAGACCCCCGACAGCAATCAGGGGCGGCGGCCGTAGCGGGCCAGCAGGCGCACCAGTGGCGGCGCCGATGCGGAGACCTCCAGCGGCGGGTCCAACAGGCCGGGAACGCCGTCCGCGGGCAGCCGCTCGGCGAAGACCAGACCCGCGGTGACCAGCTCACCGTCCAGATCGGTGTCGCCATCGGTCGCCGACGCCAGGTCGTAGGAGTGGACGACGAGGTCGGAGGTCATCTCGAAGATGTACTCGGAGGCCGGCGTCGGCCCGCGGGACAGGTGCACGGTGCGCATCAGGGCGTCGTCCTCGGCGAACGCCGAGAGTGCCCCGTCGGCGGCGGACTCCCAGCCGGTGAACGGGTCCTCGCCCAGCAGGTCGTCGGTCTCCTCGGGAAAGCGGCCGTCGATCAGGTCGTAGGGCTCCCCCGCCAGGAGCGGAGGCACCCACAGTGCCTCGTTCACCAGGTGTGCGACGAGGTCGGCGACGGTCCATCCGGGGAGCGACTCGTCCTCCCACTGGTCCGGGGCCACGGCGTCGACCCGGTCGGTGAACTGGGCCTGCGCCCGCTGGAAGAGTTCGAGCAGCTCCACGGGTGAGAATTCGGCCATGACTGCCAGTCAACATGGCGAGGGCCCGGGCCGCCTCCCCGGGAGAGGAGCGGACCGGGCCCTCGGCGGCCCCGTCCAGGGCACCGCCGCGAGCTTGCGAGCGGTGGGGAGGACGGGGTCCTTCTTCAGTACGTCGGCAGCGCCTTGTCGATGCGCGTGGCCCACGCCGTCACGCCGCCCTGGACGTGCACGGCGTCCTTGAAGCCGGCCGCCTTCACCGCGGCGAGAGCCTCGGCGGAGCGGACGCCGGTCTTGCAGTGCAGCACGATCGGCTTGTCGTTCGGCAGCTGCGACAGGGCCCGGCCGGAGAGGATCTCGTCCTTCGGGATCAGCTTCGCGCCGGGGATGGACACGATCTCGTACT
>JAOPWM010000258.1 GCA_025965695.1 Blastococcus sp. | reverse complement strand
CGGGATAGCGCATGAGCACGCTCTCGACGAGCGCCCCGTCGTGCAGCCGCCAGAGCGTCTTGCGGGTGCGCCCGTTGTCGGCCGTCTGGTGCCGCACGACGGTCAGCAGCCCGGGCAGGAGCGCCTCGGTGAGCGTCTCCCGGGCCGCGGCCGGCACGTCGGTCATCTGCGCCGGGTCAATCACGCCGCGGTAGAAGTGCCGGGCCAGTTGGTCGGCCCGGAAGGCCGGCTGGCCGAGTTCGGCGACCGCCGCGCGGGCCTCCTCGCGGGTGAGATCGGCGAGGTGGCGGGGCGGCATTCCACGTCGGGGGGCGTCGAAGACGAGCGGCAGGGCAGTCATGGCGTCGTCCATGGTCCCACCCGGGGGATCGACGCGATGCCGGCGAGGCGAAGCTCACCCTCCGGTGCCAGGCTTCACCCATGAGCCGGCTGGACGACGTCGACCTGACGCTGCACCTGGGCAAGAAGGAGGCCAAGGTCCAGCTGGCCAAGGCCCAGGAACGGCTGGTGCACCTGCGCCTCCTGCTCGGCGGCCAGATCGGCCCCCGTCAGATCGGCCCACCGCTGTGCGTCCTCTTCGAGGGCTGGGACGCCTCCGGAAAGGGCGGGGCCATCTATCGCCTGGTCAGCAAGCTGGACTCCCGGCACGTGCGGGTGGCCCAGTTCGCGTCCCCCACCTACGACGAGAAGCGGCACCACTTCCTGTGGCGGTTCTGGCCGGTGCTGCCCGGCTGGGGCGGCATGGCCGTCCTGGACCGCAGTTGGTACGGGCGGGTGCTGGTCGAGCGCGTCGAGGGGTTCGCTCCCGAGGAGGCGTGGCGGCGGGCCTACGGCGAGATCGTCGACCTGGAGACGTCGCTGGCGGCTGAGGGCACGATCCTCAGCAAGTTCTTTCTGCACGTCTCGCCCGAGGAGCAGCTCCGCCGGTTCGAGAAGCGCAAGGCCGATCCCTACAAGGCGTGGAAGCTCACGGACGAGGACTGGCGCAACCGCGAGAAGCGCCCCGAGTACGAGGCCGCGGTCGAGGAGATGCTGGAACGGACCGACCGGCCCGCCGGCCCGTGGCACGTCGTGGCCGGCGACGACAAGCGCTGGGCCCGCGTGGACGTCGTCCGCACGGTGTGCCGGGACGTGGAGAAGGCGCTGACCGAGCGCGGCATCGACCCCGACCCGCCGCTGTCCTGACTACCCAGCGGGCCTCAGGTCGGCGTGCTCGCGGATCCAGGCATGCATGGCGATCCCCGCGGCCACACCGGCGTTGATCGATCGGGTGGAGCCGAACTGGGCGATCGAGACGGTCATCGCGGCGGCGACGTGTGCCTGCTCGGTCAGACCGGGGCCCTCCTGGCCGAAGAGCAGCAGGCTGTTGCGGGGCAGGTGCACCGTCTCCAGGGGGACTGCGCCGGGCGCGTTGTCCACCGCCACGACGGTCAGCCCCTGGCCGGCCGCGAAGTCGTGCAGCTCGGTCACGTCGGCGTGGTGCCGGAGGTGCTGGTACCGGTCGGTGACCATCGCCCCGCGGCGGTTCCAGCGGCGCCGTCCGACGATGTGCACCTCGGCGGCGAGGAACGCGTTCGCCGTCCTGACCACCGTCCCGATGTTGAGGTCGTGACCGAAGTTCTCGATGGCCACGTGGAAGGGGTGCCGGCGCCGGTCCAGGTCGGCGACGATCGCCTCGACGGTCCAGTAGCGGTAGCGGTCGACGACGTTGCGCCGGTCCCCCTCGGCCAGCAGCTCCGGATCCAGCCGCGGGTCCTCCGGCCAGGGACCGCTCCACGGGCCGACGCCGATCGTCGTCCCCCAGTCGGTGGGGCCTCGCAGATCCTCTTCGGTCACGCAGGCAGGATCGCAGGATGGCTCCGGACGTCCTCCTGCACCTCATCGAGCCCGCCGCGTGGCGGGCCGCACTCACCGAGGGCGTCGTCCGCCCGCCGTCGCTGGACGCCGTGGGTTTCGTGCACCTCTCCACCCCCGAGCAGGTGCACCTCCCGGCGCTTCGTCTGTACCCGGGCCGCCGCGACCTGGTGCTGCTGGTGGTGGATCCCGCGCGGCTGACCGACCCCCTGCGCTTCGAGGCCGGGGTCCCGGCCGACCCGGGCGGGATGCTCTTTCCGCACCTCTACGGGCCACTCCCGGTGGCCGCAGTGACGGCGGTCGTGCCCTACCGGCCCCCCGCGCTCTTCTCGCTGCCCGCGCCGGAGGACCTCCTCGGCCGGGCGCTGTCGTACGTCACGTCCCTGCCGGTGCGGCGGGCGGTCGGCGTCGGCGACGTCCCCGGGGGCATCGCGGTGCTCGACCCGGACCACGCGCACTCCCACGACAACAACCGGCTGCTCCTGACCGACCCGGTGGACGCCGACACGGTAGAGAGCGCAGCCGACGAGGTGGCGGGGAACGCCGGCTGGCCGCACCGGGCGGCCGCGCTGATGTGGCCGGGCGCCGCGGGGGTGGCGGCCGAACTCGGTCGCCGTGGCTGGAACACCGAGCAGCTGCTGCTGATGGCGCGCCCCGCCATCCCCCTACCGGGCGGAGAGACCGTCGAAGTCGTGGAACAGCGTGAGGTCCACGAGTTCTGGGAGCGGTCCTGGCGCCGGGACCTTCCCGGCGGCCCGCAGCTGGAGCGGGTGGTGGCGGACCTGATCGGCCGGGAGCACCTCAACGACCGCGTCGTGGCGGTGACCGACCTGGTGGTGCGAGAGCAGGGCCGGGTGGTCGCCTCCGGTCAGCTCCGGGTGGACGGTGCGACGGCGGCGGTGGACTCGGTGCTGACCGACCCGGAGTCCCGCGGGCGCGGGCACGCCGGCGCGATCCTCGCCCGGGCGTTGGAGCTGGCCGGGGCCGCGGGCTGCGACCTGGTCGTCCTGGAGGCGGCGGCCGACGACTGGCCCCGGCTCTGGTACGCCCGGCGGGGGTTCGAGGTGGTCGGCTCGGTGTGGATCGCCGACCGGCCGGCCTGAGGGGGTCCGTTCTCAGGCAGGCGCGAGGAACGACAGCAGCAGGTAGGCCAGGGCGGCCGAGGGCAGCAGCGAGTCCAGCCGGTCCATGAGTCCCCCGTGGCCCGGCAGCAGGTTTCCCATGTCCTTGATCCCCAGATCGCGCTTGATCAGCGACTCCCCCAGATCCCCGATGGTGGCCGAGACTGCGATCGCGGCGCCGAAGACCAGGCCGCCCCACCACGGTCCGTCCAGGGCGAGGGCGAGCATCGGAGTGGCCACGATCATGCAGGCGGTCACCGAGCCGGCGAAGCCCTCCCACGACTTCTTGGGGCTGATGGACCGCGCCATCGCGTGCTTGCCGAACAGCACCCCGGCCGCGTACCCGCCCACATCGCTGGCCACAACGGTCGCGATGAAGGCCAGCACCCGCGCGGCGCCGTCGTCGGGCACGAGGAGCAGGACCGCGAAGCCGGCCAGCAACGGGACGTAGATGGCCACCAGGACGCCGGACGCGGCGTCCTTCAGGTAGCCGGCCGGTCCGTCGGCGAGCCGCCACAGGACGACGGCGAGCACCGTGAGCAGGAAACCGACGACCAGGCCGGTCGGCCCGCGGCTCCAGGCCAGCCCCTCCATGGCCAGGGCGCCGATGAGCAGAGGGATCAACGGGGCACGGAACCGGCCGGCCTCCAGGGCGCGGGTGAGCTCGACGACGCCGACGAGCACGGCGGCGGTCACGACCCCGAGGAAGGCGGGGCGCCAGATCAGCAGGGACGCCACGATCACCGCGGCGAGGCTCAGCCCGACCCCGATCGCGGCACCGAGGTTGCGGCCCGCGCGACCGCCGATGGGCCGCTCGGTCGTGGGCAGCTCCGACACCTCCTCCGGCAGCGGTGCCGGGACCGACGTCGAGACCTGCTCTGAGGGCCGCGGGCCCGGCGGGCCGGGGCGGTCGCCGACGATCGGCACCGGGCCGGTGTCGCCGTCCTCCCGGTCCGGCCGGGGCGCCGTCGGCGACCGGCCGCCTGCCGACGGGCGGGGACCCGTCTCGGGCGACTGGGCGACCCGGGCTCCAGGGGCACCGAAACGCAACGGCTCGGTACCCGGACCCGAAGATCCGGGTACGTCGGCCGGGGAGGGGGGTGTCATGGGCGGAGAACGGTCGAGGGGTCAGACCTCGAGCAGTTCGGTCTCCTTGTTCTTCACCGCGTCGTCGATGCTGTGCGTGTGCTGGGCGGTGAGGTCGTCGAGCTCCTTCTCCGCTCGGCGGACGTCGTCCTCACCGGACTCCCCGTCCTTGACGAGGCGGTCGAGCTCTTCCTTCGCCCGGCGGCGGATGTTGCGGATGGCGACCTTGGCGTCCTCGCCCTTGGCCCGCGCCATCTTCACCAGGTCGCGGCGCCGCTCCTGGGTGAGCTGCGGAAAGACCACACGGAGGACCAGGCCGTCGTTGGTCGGGTTCACGCCGAGGTCGCTGTCGCGGACGGCCCTCTCGATGGCCTGCAGCTGACCGGCGTCGTAGGGCTTGATGACCGCCATACGCGCCTCGGGGACGGTGATCGAGGCCATCTGCGGCACGGGAGTCGGGGCGCCGTAGTAGTCCACGACGATCTTGTTGAACATGGAAGGGGCGGCCCGACCGGTACGCACCGAGCCAAGGTCCTCACGGGCGACCGACAGAGCCTTGTCCATCCGCTCCTCGGCATCGAGCAGGGTGTCGTCGATCACGGGTCTTCCCTCCATCGGCGGCCCGGTTCTCTGGCCGTCGGCTCAACTGACTGTTGCCTTGACTGCTTGCCGTGCCGTCCGCGCTCAGGACGGCTGACTGATCAGCGTCCCGATCCTCTCACCTGCGACCGCCCGGGCGATGTTGCCGTCGCGCAGCAGGTTGAAGACCACGATCGGCATCTGGTTGTCCATGCACAGGCTGATGGCCGTCGCGTCGGCCACCTTGAGCTGCTTGGCGAGGACGGTCGCGTAGTCCAGGTCGTCGTACATGACGGCGGCGGGGTTGGTGCGAGGGTCGTCGTCGTAGACGCCGTCCACACCGTTCTTGCCCATGAGCAGCACCTGGCACTCGATCTCCAGGGCCCGCTGCGCGGCCACCGTGTCGGTGGAGAAGTAGGGCATCCCGGCACCCGCGCCGAAGATCACCAGCCGGCCCTTCTCCAGGTGCCGGATCGCCTTGCGCGGGATGTAGGGCTCGGCGACCTGCCCCATGGTGATGGCCGACTGCACGCGCGTCTCGAGGCCGGCCTTCTCGCAGAAGTCCTGCAACGCGAGGCAGTTCATGACCGTGCCCAGCATGCCCATGTAGTCGGCCTTGGTGCGGTCCATGCCGGCCTGGGAGAGCTCCGCGCCGCGGAAGAAGTTGCCGCCGCCCATGACCACGGCCACCTGCGTGCCCTTGGCCACGACCTCTGCCAACTGCTCGGCGATACCCCGGACGATGTCGGCGTCGACCCCGACATTGCCGCCACCGAAGGTCTCCCCGGAGAGCTTGAGCAGCACCCGCTTGTAGCCGCTGTCGTCCGCCGGCTGGAAGGCGGTGGGCGCGGACAGCGGGGTTGTGGTGTCGGTCAACGCGGGATCCCTCGGTCGAAGTCGATGCGCTCTCAATCCTGCCGCATGCAGGCGCCACGACCCACACGGACGAACGAACGGCCCCGCTCCCGGGACGGGGGCGGGGCCGAACGCGGCGTGCTGGGCCTCAGGCCTGACCGACCTCGAAGCGGGCGAACCGCTCGACGGTCATGCCGGCGTCGTCGATGACCTGCTTCACCGTGCGCTTGGGCTCGGTGATCGACGGCTGCTCGAGCAGGACGAAGTCCTTGTAGTAGGCGTTGACCCGACCGTCGACGATCTTGGCGATCGCCTGCTCGGGCTTGCCCTCCTCCTTGGCCGTCTGCTCGGCCACGCGACGCTCGGTCTCGACCGCCTCGGCCGGGACCTCGTCACGGCTGAGGTAGCGCGGGCGGGCCGCGGCGATGTGCATCGCCAGGCTGCGCGCGGCCTCCTGGGTGCCGCCGGAGTACTGCACGCCGACACCGATGGCCGGGGGCAGGTCGGTGGCGCGCTTGTGCAGGTACGTGGCGGTCGTGCCCTCGAAGACGGCGAACCGGCTGAGCACGAGCTTCTCGCCGATGCGGGCGGACTCAGACTCGACCAGCGCCGCGACGGTCTGGCCGTCCACCTCGGTGGCGAGCAGGGCGTCGATGTCGGCCGGCTTCCGGGTCAGGACGACGTCCAGGAGGCGCTCGGCGAGCGTGACGAAGTCGGCGTTCTTGGCGACGAAGTCGGTCTCGCAGTCGAGCTCGAGCAGCGCGCCGTCCTTGCTCACGACCACGCCGTTGGTGGTGGAGCGCTCGAGACGCTTCCCGACGTCCTTGGCGCCCTTCACACGCAGGAACTCGACGGCCTTGTCGTAGTCGCCGTCGGCCTCGGTGAGGGCCTTCTTGCAGTCCATCATGCCGGCGCCGGTGGCGTCGCGGAGACGCTTGACGTCGGCTGCAGTGAACTCGGCCATGTCACTTCCTCTTGGTCTGTGGTGGTGCGAAAGGTCGAGCGGGCGTGCCACAGCGCCGTCCCCGCCGCGGGCGGGGACGGCGCTGGACCGTCACCCGTTCTGGGCGCCCTGGGTGCCGGTGCTCGTGTCGCCGGTGGCGGGCACGCCCGCGGTCGGGGCGACCTCGTCGGCCGTGACCGTCGGCGGCTCGGCCGGGGTCTCGGGG
>JAOPWM010000230.1 GCA_025965695.1 Blastococcus sp. | reverse complement strand
CGGATCGGCACCAGCCAGGCGTGCACGCCGTGGTTCTTGCCCTGGGTGATCAGCTGGGCGAAGACGACCGCCATCCGGCCGTCCTTGGCCGCGTTGCCGATGTAGTCCTTGCGGGCCGCCTGGTGCGGCGTGTGCAGGTCGAAGGTCTCGGTCGCGGGGTCGTAGGTGCACGTCGTCCGAAGCTGCTGGACGTCGGAGCCGTGCCCGGTCTCGGTCATCGCGAAGCAGCCGGGCAGGTCGAAGCTCATGACGTCGCGCAGATACTTGTCGTGCTGACGCTTGGTGCCCAGCAGCTGCAGGGCGCCGCCGAACAGGCCCCACTGGACGCCCGCCTTGACCATCAGCGACAGGTCGCCGAAGGCCAGCATCTCGATCGAGGTCACCGACCCGCCGGAGTCGTCCTCGCCGCCGTACTCCTTGGGGAAGCCGAAACCGACCCGGCCGGAGTCGGCCAGCTTCTTGGCCGCGCGGGTCACCCGCTCGCGGGCGTCGGCCACCGACTCCCCGTAGACGGGCAGGAAGTCGGGGTCACGCAGGTTCTCGCGGGCGTCACGGCGCACATGCGCCCATCGACCGTCCAGGACCTCCTGAATGTTCTTGGGGTCGACCGTGGTGGGCAGGGTGCTGGTCACCGTTCCTCCTCGCTGGCGCGCGTCGGCCCCTTGACCGACGGTGCTGTGCTCATTCGTGCCTTCGCAAGCTCAGTCACGTGCCCTCCATGCTGTTTCGGATTCGGCTGTTGGTGTCACGACGCCGGACAGGCCGGTCCAGGCGAGATCGGTCAGGTGAGCTGCGAGGTCCGTGCGGAGCATGGGGCGCTCGGCGCGAAGCCACCAGTCGGCGGCCGACCGCACCAGTCCGACGATCCCGTGGCCCCAGGCTCCGGCGGCCGCCGGATCACGGCCGGACTGCGCGAGCGCCACGGCCATCAGGGCCGCGGCCTGGTCGCCCACGAGGTCGGAGAGGCTGTTGATCGGGTCGGCCTGGCCCGGCTGTGCCGCGTGCTGGTGGACGACGAAGCGGTAGACCTCGGGGTCGGCCTCCAGGAACGCCAGGTACGTCTCGATCGCCGCCGCGGCCATCTCCCGCGGGTGCCCGCTGCTCTTCATGGCGGCACGGAGCTGGGGCAGCAGGTGCGCGGCGACCCGGCTGCAGACGGCGACGTACAGCTCGGAGCGGTCGGCGAAGTGCCGGTAGACCACGGTCTTGCTGGTGCCGGCCTCGGCGGCGATCTCCTCCATGCCGACCCCGGCGCCGTGCTTGCCGACGGCTGCAAGTGTCGCGTCGACGAGTTGTTCCCGGCGCGCACGCCGGTGTTCGTCCCATCTCGAGTCGCGGCGGTCGCGGGCTACCGCCGGCTTCAACTCGCGCTGCTCGCCGCCGTGCGCCACATTGCCCTGGGCGCGGAGGGCCTCCGCAGGTTCGTCCTGCGACACAGGTCTCACCGCCTCGACTTTCATGTGACAGATAGTACCGCGTACTCTGAGTACCGGCCAACCCGGCCACTCCACCGACACCGGAGGTCCCCATGGCTACGACTCGCAAGGCCGCGATCGTCGGCGGGAACCGGATCCCGTTCGCCCGCTCCAACTCGAAGTACGCGCAGGCGTCCAACCAGGACATGCTCACCGCCACGCTGGACGGGCTGGTCGCCCGCTTCGGCCTGCAGGACAAGCAGCTGGGCGAGGTGGTCGCGGGCGCCGTCCTCAAGCACTCGCGTGACTTCAACCTGACCCGCGAGAGCGTCCTGGGCTCGAAGCTCTCGGCCACCACGCCGGCCTACGACGTCCAGCAGGCCTGTGGCACCGGTCTGGAGGCCGCGATCCTGGTGGCCAACAAGATCGCCCTGGGGCAGATCGAGTCCGGCATCGCCGGTGGGGTCGACACCACGTCGGACGCCCCGCTCGCCGTGGGCGACGACCTGCGCCGCGTGCTGATCAGCCTGAACAACGCCAAGACGCTGCAGGGCCGGCTCAAGGCGCTGGCGAAGATCCGTCCGGGCCAGCTCGTCCCCGAGATCCCCCGCAATGCCGAGCCGCGCACAGGCCTGGCGATGGGTGACCACGCGGCGATCACCGCCAAGGAGTGGGAGATCGGCCGCGAGGAGCAGGACGAGCTGACCGTCCGCTCGCACCAGAACATGGCCGCCGCCTACGACCGCGGCTTCTTCGACGACCTGGTGACGCCCTACCTCGGCCTCACGCGCGACCAGAACCTGCGGCCGGACTCCACCGTCGAGAAGCTCGCGACGCTCAAGCCCGTCTTCGGCAAGGGCGAGGGCGCCACGATGACCGCGGCCAACTCGACGCCCCTGACCGACGGCGCCTCGGCGGTGCTGCTGGCCTCCGACGAGTGGGCCGCCGAGCAGGGGCTGCCGGTGCTCGCCCACCTGGTCGACGCGCAGACCGCCGCCGTCGACTACGTGCACGGCGGCGAGGGCCTGCTGATGGCGCCGGTCTACGCGATGCCCGTGATGCTGGCCCGCAATGGCCTGACCCTGCAGGACTTCGACTTCTACGAGATCCACGAAGCCTTCGCCTCGACCGTGCTCTCGACGATGAAGGCCTGGGAGGACCCGGCGTTCTGCAAGGGCAAGCTCGGCCTGGACGCCCCGCTGGGTTCCATCGACCGGTCGAAGCTCAACGTCAACGGCTCCTCGCTCGCGGCCGGGCACCCGTTCGCCGCGACCGGCGGCCGGATCGTCGCCCAGCTGGCGAAGACGCTGCACGAGGCGGGCCCGGGCAAGCGGGGCCTGATCTCCATCTGTGCGGCCGGCGGCCAGGGCGTCGTCGCCATCCTCGAGTCCTGACGTGATCCGAGCCGGGGACTTTCGGCGCCGAAAGTCCCCGGCGCTCCAGCGGGACCCCCTCTTCTTCCGGACTTTCGGCGCCGAAAGTCCGCTCGGAAGGACGACGACACAGTGAGCGACTGGTACCGCAACTTCGCCAACTACGGCTTCGGCACGACCGTCACCAAGCAGCTCGGCCTGCCTCGTCCGGCCGTTCTCCGCCGTCACGAGCCCGGGCAGCCGCTGCTGCCCGGGCCGGCCGTCATCGGCTCGGCGGGGGAGGGGCGGCTGCGCGAGGCCCTGACCACGCTGCTGAAGGCCGAGGGTGTGCACGTGCAGTCGCCGGTCACTGCCGACGGCGCCACGGACGGCGAGCAGCCGGCCGCGGTCATCCTCGACGCCACGGGGCTGCGCACCCCGGCCGACCTGGCGAGCGCGCACGACTTCCTCGCGCCGGCGGTCAAGCGGCTGCAGGCGACCGGTCGCGTGCTGATCCTCGCCGACCCGCCGTCCGAGGCCGACTCCCCGGCGCAGGCCGCTGCCCGGCAGGCGCTGGACGGACTGGTCCGCTCCATCGGCAAGGAACTGCTGAACGGGTCGACGGCGAACCTGCTGTACGTCCCCGCGGGGGCGGAGGGGTCGATCGCGTCGCCGGTCCGCTTCTTCCTCTCCGGCCGGTCGGCCTACGTCGACGGCCAGGTCGTCACGCTGTCGTCCGCCGACTTCCCGACCGACGAGGACGCCGAGAAGCCGCTGGCCGGCAAGGTCGCCGTCGTCACCGGTGCAGCGCGGGGCATCGGTGCGGCGATCGCCCGCGTCATGGCCCGGGACGGCGCCCACGTCGTCGCCGTCGACATCCCGGCCGCCGGTCAGTCGCTGGCCGATGTCGCCAACGAGATCGGCGGGACGGCGTTCC
>JAOPWM010000222.1 GCA_025965695.1 Blastococcus sp. | reverse complement strand
GGGCAGCGCGTCGGAGAAGCCGCCGTTGCGGCCGGCGGTCCACTGCATCGGCGTGCGGACGGCGAGCCGCCCCTCGGCGTCGAGATCCTCCCCCATGCCGATCTCCTCCCCGTAGAAGAGGACCGGGTGCCGGGCAGCGAGAACAGCAGGCTGTAGACCATCCGGATCCGCCGCGGGTCGCCGTCCAGCATCGGCGGCAGTCGGCGGCGCAGGCCGCGGCCGTAGACCTGCATTCGTGCTTCCGGTCCGAACGCTGCGAAGACCTCCGCGCGCTCGGCCTCGGAGAGCTTGTCGAGGGTGAGCTCGTCGTGGTTGCGCACGAAGGTCGCCCACTGGGAGTCCGGCGACAGCGCTGGACGGCTGGTGAGCGCGGTGACCAGCGGTCCGGCGTCGGCGCGGGCCAGCGACAGGTACATCGCCTGCATGCCGAGGAAGTCGAACTGCATGGTCAGCTCGTCTCCGTCCGTGCCTCCGAAGAACTCCAGCTGTTGCTCGTGCGGCAGGTTCACCTCGCCGAGCAGCACCCCGTTGCCCGAGCGGCGGCCGACCAGCGAGCGGAGCGCGCGCAGGAAGTCGTGCGGGTTCGGGAAGGCGTCGTCGTCCGTACCCATGGTCTCGAGCAGGAACGGAACGGCGTCCACCCGGAAGCCGGAAAGACCCAGCTGCAGCCAGAAGCCCATGACCTTGGCGATCTCGTCGCGCACCCGGGGGTTGGTGACGTTCAGGTCGGGCTGCTCCCTGTAGAAGCGGTGCAGGTACCACTCCCCGGTCTTGTCCGACCGCGTCCAGATGCTGTTCTCCCGGTCGGGGAAGACCACCTCCGCCGAGGTGTTCGGCGGCGGGTCGGAGCGCCAGACGTAGAAGTCGCGGAACGGCGAGTCCGTGCTCCGCTCCGCCGAGCGGAACCAGGGGTGGCGGGCCGAGGTGTGGTTGACGACGAGGTCGGCGATCACCCGCATCCCGCGGTCGTTCGCCGTCCGGATGACCTCGACCAGGTCCCCGTGGGTGCCCAGCCGCGGGTCGACGCCGTAGAAGTCGGTGATGTCGTAGCCGTCGTCGCGCTCGGCGGTCGGATAGAAGGGCATCAGCCACAGGCAGGTGACGCCGAGGTCGGCGAGGTGGTCGATCCGCTGCGCCAGCCCGGCGAAGTCGCCGCAGCCGTCGCCGTCCCAGTCCATGAACGTCTCCACGTCGAGGCAGTAGACGACGGCGGTCTTCCACCAGAGGTCGGACGTGTCGGTGATCCTCATCTCGCCGCCGCCGGGTCAGCCACATTCAGCTGCGGCAGGACGTGCTGACCGAAGTCGTCCAGGAAGCCGCGCTGCTCCGCTCCGACGTGGTGGAGATAGATCTCGTCGAAGCCGAGGTCGGCGTACTCGGCGATCCAGGCGGTGTGCTGCCCCAGATCCGAGGACACCCGGACCACGTCCGCGACGTCGTGCGGGGTGACGTGCGCGCTGGCCAGGTCGAACGCCTGTGGAGTCTCGAGGTCCCAGCACAGCGGCGGGGGGAAGACGTTGCTGTGCCACTCCTCGAACGCGATCGCCAGGGCTCGGTCGGGATCGGGGTCGTAGGAAAGGTGCACCTGCAGCACGAGCTTGCCGCGACCGCCGGCGTCCCGGTACGCGGCGATCATCTCGCGCAGGCGGTCGTGCGGCTGGTTGATGGTGACCAGACCGTCGGCCCAGGCGGCGCCGGCTCGCGCGGTCGCCACCGTCACGGCCGGCGCGATCAGGGCCGGCGGCTGCTCCGGCAACGTCCAGATGCGCGCCCGGTCAACGGTGACCAGCCCGTCGTGGGTGACCTCCTCGCCGGCCAACAGCGCCCGGATGACGTCGACGCACTCGCGCAGCCGGGCGTCGCGCGTGTCCTTGCGCGGCCACCGGTCGCCGGTGATGTGCTCGTTCATCGCCTCGCCGCTGCCCAGCGCCACCCAGAACCGGCAGGGGAACATCGCCCCCAGGGTCGCGACGGCCTGCGCGACGATCGCCGGGTGGTAGCGCTGCCCCGGTGCGTTGACCGCCCCGAACGGCAGGGACGTCGTTGCCAGCGCCGCGCCCAGCCACGACCAGGCGAAACCCGAGTGGCCCTGCCGGACGTTCCAGGGGGCGAAGTGGTCGGAGCACATCGCCGCGGTGAACCCGACCTCTCGGCGTGCCGGACGTCGTCCAGCAGCTGGGCAGGATGGATCTGCTCGTGCGAGTTGTGGAATCCGATCACCGGCATCCGCCATGCCTACCGGTGACCGCGCGGCACGGCCAGGCGACGGAGCCGGTCAGGCGCGCGAGACGGCCAGCTTGACGCCGAACCCGATGAGCGTCGTCCCGGTGATGCCGTCGATCGCCCGGACCGTCGCCGGGCGACGCAGCCATCGGCCCAGGGCCGAGGCCAGCGTGATGAGCACGGCGAACCAGACCACCGAGATCAGCCCGTGCACGCCGGCGAGCAGCAGGCCCACACCCAGGGGGTTGCTGTCCGACGGCAGGAACTGCGGCAGCAGCGCCACGTAGAAGACGCCGACCTTGGGGTTGAGCAGATTGGTGGCGAGCCCCTGCCGTGCCGCCCGCCACGGCGAGCTCCCGGCGGTGCCGGCCGGCTCGGCGCCGGGGGTCGCCCGGACCGCACGCACCAGCAGTCGGAGGCCGAACACGACCAGATAGGCGGCCCCGGCGTAGCGCAGGACGTCGTAGGCGAGCTGGGAGGCGGTGAGCAGCGCCGAGACCCCGACGGCCGCCGCGGCCCCCCAGACGAACAGCCCGGCCACGATGCCGGCGGCGGTCGCAGCCGCGTCGCGGCGGGTGCGCGTCAGCGCCGCCCGCAGGACCAGCGCCGTGTCCAGCCCCGGCGTCAGCGTGAGTGCGAGCGCCACGACGGCGAAGGTCAGGACCGCCGTGCCGAGGCTCATCGCGCCATCATCGTCGCGCAGCGAGAACGCGGCGCACGCGAGACTGGTCCCGTGCTGCCACCGCCCGGGACACCGGGGACCGACCTACCGGTCCGCTCCGCGCTGCCCGCACTGGCTGACGCTCTGTCGGCCAGAGGGGCCGCCGTGCTCGTGGCGCCACCCGGCACCGGGAAGACGACGCTCGTCCCGCTCGCCCTGGCCGGCGCGATGCCGGGGCGCATCGTCGTCGCCGAGCCGCGCCGGGTCGCCGCCCGTGCCGCCGCGCGCCGGATGGCCGCGCTGCTGGGTGAATCCGTCGGCGGGCTCGTGGGTTACAGCGTCCGCGGGGACAGCCGGCGCAGCGCCGCGACACGCATCGAGGTGGTCACCACCGGGCTCCTCGTCCGCCGGCTGCAGGCCGACCCGGAGCTGCCCGGCGTGGATGCCGTCGTCCTCGACGAGTGCCACGAACGGCACCTGGACACCGATCTCGCGCTCGCCTTCTGTCTCGACGTCCGCGCCGCGCTGCGTCCGGATCTGCAACTGGTCGCCATGTCGGCGACCGCCCAGGCGCAGCGGCTGGCCGCACTGCTCGGCGGCGACGGCGCCCCGGCCCCGGTCGTCGAGGCCACCGGCGCGCTGCACGACGTCGACGTCGTCTGGGCCCCGCCGTCGACCCCGGTCGACCCACCGCACGGAATCCGGGTCGATCCGCGGCTGCTCGCGCACGTCGCCGCGACCGTCCGCCGGGCGTTGGCCGAACGGACCGGCGATGTGCTCGTCTTCCTACCCGGCGCCGGCGAGATCGGCAGCGTCGGCGGGCGGCTGAGCGGCGTCGATGCCGACGTGCTGCCGCTGCACGGCCGGTTGCCGGCCGAGGCGCAGGATGCCGCGCTCCGGGTGGGACCACGCCGTCGGGTCGTCCTGGCCACCGCCCTCGCGGAGAGCAGCCTGACCGTGCCGGGCGTCCGCGTCGTCGTCGACGCCGGCCTCTCCCGGGTCCCGCGGGCCGACCTGTCCCGGGGGCTGGGTTCGCTGGCCACCGTGCGCGCCTCGCGAGCGGCGGTCACCCAACGCGCCGGCCGGGCCGGCCGGGAGGGACCGGGTGCGGTCTACCGCTGCTGGACCGCCGCCGAGCACGACCGGCTCCCCGCGCATGACGAGCCGGAGGTCACCACCGCCGACCTCACCGCCTTCGCGCTCGAGCTGGCCTGCTGGGGTGCGCCCGGCGGCCGTGGTCTGGCCCTCCTCGATCCTCCTCCGGCGGCGGCGCTGGCCGTCGCCGAGCACACCCTGCGGAGCCTCGGCGCGGTGGACGACGAGGGCCGCGCGACCGCACGGGGGCGGGCCCTGACCGCCGTCGGCGTGCACCCACGGCTGGCCCGCGCACTGCTCGACGGCGCCCCGCTGGTCGGCCGGCGCCGGGCGTCCGAGGTC
>JAOPWM010000220.1 GCA_025965695.1 Blastococcus sp. | reverse complement strand
GACCAGCCAGAACGCGAGCAGGAAGACCTGATCCGCGGGCGTGGCCCGAACAGCAGCCAGCCGAGCACGGTCAGCACCGGCGAGATGTAGTGCTCTCCCATGTTCGTGGCCAGCACCAGCAGGTTGCTCTGGGTGGTGAAGTAGCTGAAGAAGCGGACGACGCGAGTGGCGATGCTCGTCGCCTGGTCGGCCGGGTGGACGAGGTTCAGCACGAAGTCGACCGGCAGGGAGGCCGCCACGACCTGGAACAGCACCGCCCACCAGGTCCGGGTCAGCAGTGGACGGTCCGTCTGAGTCCCGATCACGGCGCGCCTCCTGCCTGGGCCGCGAGGCTCACCCGTAGCGGATCACGAAGTTGGCCAGCATCCGGCTCGGCTCGGTCACCACGGCGGGCGTGAGCCGGGCGACCAGTTCGTCGAGCTCGTCGGGCGGGAAATAGCCGGCGTGCTGGTAGACGTGCACGCGGGTGAGCAGTCCGGGAAGGTCCAGCTCGGGGTGGAACTGGGTCGCGTACAGGTTCCGCTTGACCCGGAACATCTGCACCGGGCACGCGTCCGAGGACGCCAGGAGGACGGCGTCCGGCGGCAGCACGCTGCATGCCTCCTTGTGCCCGACGAATGCGTCGAATTCCTCCGCCATGCCGGCCAGCACCGGGTCTGCGGCCCCCTCCTCGGTGAGCCGCACCCGGACGGCGGAGATCGGCTCGGCGTAGGTCCTGTCGATGACCCCGCCCTGGTGCACGCCCAGCGTCCCGACCCCGTAGCAGGCCCCGAAGAACGGGAAGTCCCGCGCGACGACCTCGTCGAGAAGCAGGCCCAGTTCGCGCTCGACCCGCTGCTGGACAGCCGACTTCTCCAGGGGCGCGTCGCTGGAGTTGAACGGGCCTCCGCCGACGAAGATCCCGGCGTAGTCGTCCAGGTCCAGCGCCGGTAGCGGTGCGGCCTCCATGCGGACGTGCCGGAGGCTTTCGGCAGGCAGGCCGGTCACCCTGAGGAACGCTTCGTACTCGTCGTCGGCAGCCACGTCCTCGGCGCGCGAGGACAGCAGGAGGAATGGCCGCACGCGCGGATCCTAGGTCGGCGCCGATCCCACCCCCGCGTCTGACGTCTCGAGCCCGGCACAGGGATGGTCGAGGAGGTGGCAACCTCCGTGCTCTCGACAGCGCTGGCTGCGACTCGTCGTCGCCGGCGCCCCGAGGGTGACGACCTGCCACAAAGCCGTGATCGCCGCGTCCGGACTCGGTGGTCTCCCTTGGTCTCCCCGGGGCACCGGGGCTAGCTTCGGGCCCCATCGTTGCGGGGGACTGAATCTTCAGTCAGGAGCAACCATGCTGAACGACAGCAAGGTCGAGGCCAACATCCCGGCGAGCGACCTCAAGCGTGCCCGCGACTTCTACGCGGACAAGCTGGGCCTGACGCCGACCGAGGAGTTGGGCGGGGAGGCGCTGGTCTACCGGACGGCCGGCGGCACGGCGTTCAACATCTACCGAACCGAGTACGCCGGGCAGGCCGGCCACACGCTCGCCCAGTGGCACGTCTCCGACATCGACTCGGAGGTGCGGGACCTCAAGGCCAAGGGCATCACCTTCGAGGTCTACGACATTCCCGGCATCACCTGGGACGGCGAGATCGCGTCGATGGAGGGCCTGGGCCGGGCCGCCTGGTTCAAGGACAGCGAGGGCAACACCATGTGCATCGACGAGGCGCCGTCCCGGGGCTGATCCGCCGTAGAGGGCCCCGGCGCGCGGTCGCAGCCAGCGCGCGAGGGCCGGCCGGAGGCCTCAGCGCATCAGCCCCAGACCTCCTCGGCGGTCTCCACGATCAGCGCGAGCTTGGCGATCTGCTCGTCGCGGGTGAGCGAGTTCCCCTCGACCGTCGAGGAGAAGCCGCACTGACCGGAGAGCGCCAACTGCTCCAGCGGCACGTACTTCGACGCCTCGTCGATGCGGCGCTTGAGGTCGTCCTTTGCCTCGAGCTCAGGCCGCTTCGTCGTCACCAGGCCGAGGACGACGCGCTTGCCCGGCGGCACGAACCGCAGCGGCTCGAACCCACCGGAGCGCGCGTCGTCGTACTCGAGGAAGAACCCGTCGACCTCGAGCCCCCCGAACAGCGCCTCCGCGACGAAGTCGTAGCCGCCCTCGGCCACCCACGAGGACCGGAAGTTGCCGCGGCACATGTGCGTGGTCACCGTCAGGGTGTCCGGTCGGCCGGCCAGCGCGGCGTTGATCTGTCGGATGTAGCGCTCGTGCAGGTGCTCGGCGTCGCGGCCCTGCGCGGCGAGCTCGGCCCGCTGCTGGGGGTCGTTGAGGTAGGCCAGGCTGGTGTCGTCGAACTGCAGGTAGGTGCAGCCCTGCGCGGCGATGCCCCGCACCTGCTGGGAGTAGGCAGCCGACAGCGCGTCCCAGAACGAGTCCTCGTCGGGATAGACCTTCGGATCGATCGCCGCCGCGCCGCCGCGGTAATGCACCATCGACGGAGACGGGATCGTCAGCTTCGCGGTCTGCCCCTCGCCCACCACCGACTGCAGGTAGGCGAAGTCCTCGCCGAAGATCGGCTCGTCGATCGACAGCGGGCCGTCCACGTGCAGCCCGGCCGGCGTGTAGTCGAGGCTGCCGTCGGCGTTCTTGAAGTGGACGACGATGTTCTGGTCGGTCGCCTTCGTGATGCCGTCGATCGCGTAGATGAAGTCCATGTGCCACGACGCACGGCGGAACTCGCCGTCGGTCGCGGTCTGCAGGCCGACGTCCTTCTGCATCCGGACGACGCCGGTGATCGCCTCGTCCTCGATACCGCGCAGTTCGGCGTCGTCGATCTTGCCCGCGGCGTGCCTCGCGCGGGCGTCCAGCAGGTTCTTGGGGCGGAGCAGGCTGCCGACGTGATCGGCGCGGAACGGCGGCCCAGAGGTGTCGGTCATGCCGCAGATCTTGGTGCAGATCGCGTAGGCGCGCAGCCCGTCGTCACGTCGCTGGGGTCCGGAGGACCAGTTCCTGCGGCCGGGTCGGGGCCACCAGGGCCACCACCCGCTCGGCGAGCGCGAACACCAGCAGCCCCGGCGCTATGACGACCGCGGGTGGGAGGACCAGTGGGGCCGCAAGCACCGAGATGGCCAGCACGCCGGGGGCGCTGTACCACCAGCCGGGCCGACGCCGCGGGGTCGCGAGCGCTCCCCAGCGCACGCCCGCCCACATGAGCCAGCGACGCAGGACCGGGACACCGCTCTCCCGCATCACGCGCCGGAAGATGCCGTCGGCCTGGCGCGAGGTGACGGCACCGGAGCGGATCCCCTCGGTGCACAGCCAGTCGTGCAGGATCGCGGCCAGCGTGTACACGCCGAACCGCGGGACCAGCCAGGTGACCACGCGGGGGACCGTCGCGAAGTCCGTGCGGAACCCCGCCGGGACGACGAACACCTGCCAGCGCCCCTGATAGGCGAGTTGGTCGACGAGCGCCCACCTGTTCGCGTCGACGCTGCGGACGGTGACAGACCCCGGTTCGAACGGCACGGCTCACTCTGCGTCAGTCGCCGACCGGCTGCGAGCCGGAGGACGCAGCCGGGAGGGCGACGCCCGGGTGCTCGTCAGGACATCGGGCCGACGAGTTCGCGGTAGTCCTGCGGCAGCTGGGAGGTGATGTCGTCGAACTCGCCCGGCGTGACCGCCTCGCGGACGGTGATCAACGTGGCCATGGCGCCGTTCCGGGCCGTGGCCTGGTCGACATGCGCCCGCTCGCTCACCCGTCGCACGAACTCGCCGACGTCGAAGGCCTCCGCGTTCTCCTGCTCCTTCTGCAGGTCGCCCTTCAGCGGGTTGGGCAGTTGCGCGGCGAGGTCGCCGGCCTCGCCCCCGGTGATCCGGTCGGCGAGGGTCTTCAGCGTCGCGTGCGCGACGGTCTCCGCCTGATCCTTCGGAAGTCCGGCCCGCTGGGCCTCGGTGTCGATGAACGTCTTGTAGTCCACGTCGTTCCTCCTCGAGGGGCACGCAGCCACGCCAGCGGCTGATCACCTCTGCTCGCCGGGGGCCCCGCCTCCGCAGCTGTTCTCGCTGCAGCCGGCCGGACGGTGCGCACTGGCCGTGGTGGGCATTGCTTCCCAGAACCGTGTCGGCACAGGCAGGACTATGCCCGCGACGCTACCCGCGGAAGCACTGGCCGACATCCCGGACGGTGCCGTGCCGCGGGGACGGGCAGCTGATCAGGTACCGGTGATGTGCTCCGGCCGGATCGGCACCCGGCGCAGCGCCTTGCCGGTCGCGGCCCGGACGGCGGCAGCGACAGCGGGCCCCGACGAGATCGTCGGCGGCTCCCCCACCCCCCGGACGCCGTAGGGCGCGTGCGGGTCGGCGTACTCGAGCACCTCGACGCGCATCGGCGGCATGTCCAGGATCGTCGGGATCAGGTAGTCGGTGAACGACGGGTTCCGCACGTGCCCGTCGGTCACCACGATCTCCTCCATCAGCGCCAGGCCCATGCCCTGCGCGCTGCCGCCGTGGATCTGGCCGACGACGGCGTCGGGGTTGATCGCCTTGCCGACGTCCTGCGCGGTGTCCAGCGCCACCACCTTCACCAGGCCGAGTTCGACGTCGACGTCAACCACCGCGCGGTGCGCCGAGAACGCGAACTGCACGTGCGCGTCGCCCTGACCGGTCTCCGGGTCGATGGCGTGCGTCGGCCGGTGCCGCCACTCCACGGTCTCCTCGACCGCGTCGTCCCCGAGCACCTCCGCCAGCCCGGTGAGCACCTCGCCGGAGGCCCCGATGATCTTCTCGCCGTCCAGCTGCAGTTCCGCGGCGGGGCGGCGGAGCGCGAGGCCGGCACGCTCCAGGACGGCGGCGCGCACGGCTTCGCAGGCGGCCTTCACCGCTCCCCCGGTCACGTAGGTCTGCCGGGACGCCGAGGTCGAGCCGCCGGACCCGACGGTGGTGTCCTTCGGGTGGACGACGACCCGCTCGACCCCGAGCTCGGTGCGGCAGATCTGCTGCTCGACGGTGATGAGGCCCTGGCCGACCTCGGCGGCCGCGGTGTGCACCGTCGCGACCGCCTCGCCGCCGGTCATCTCCAGCCGCACGCGCGCGGTCGAGAAGTCGTCGAAGCCCTCGGAGAAGCCGACGTTCTTGTAAGTGACGGCGTAACCGATCCCCCGGACCACGCCCTCACCGTGCGTCGTGTTGTTCACCGCACCCGGCAGGGTGCGCAGGTCCGGCTCGGTCTCGTCGCGCTCGGGCGGCAGCGGCAGGTCATGCACGATCTGCAGCAGCTCGCCGACCGGTGCGGCGGAGTCGATGACCTGCCCGGTGATGTTGAAGTCGCCCTCGCGCATGCCGTTGCGCTGCCGGATCTCGACCCGGTCCACACCGACGGCGTCGGCGAGTTCATCCATCAGCGCCTCGTGGGCGAACGCGGCCTGGACGCAGCCGAAGCCGCGCATGGCCCCGCACGGCGGGTTGTTGGTGAACACCCCGTAGGCGTCGACGGCCACCGACGGGAACCGGTAGGGCCCGAGGCCCAGCGTGCCGCCGTTGCCGACCACCGCATTGGTCGACGAGGCGTACGCGCCGCCGTCGAAGAGGAGGTTGGCCTTCGCGTAGACGAGACTGCCGTCGCGCTCGGCGCCGAACTCGTAGGTCATCGTCGCCGGGTGCCGGTGCACGTGACCGAAGAAGGACTCCTCCCGGCCGTAGCTCATCTTGACCGGCTTGCCGGTCCGCAGCGCGAGCAGGCAGGCGTGCACGTGGATCGACAGGTCCTCCCG
>JAOPWM010000213.1 GCA_025965695.1 Blastococcus sp. | reverse complement strand
CGGGCCACCTGTTCAACGTGGCATTCATCATCGATCCCAACGGTGAAATCATCTACAAGCGCTACAAGTCCACGTCCGACGCCTACGAAGGCGGCGCCCTCGGCACCACCAACCCGCACGACATCTGGGACGAGTTCGTCGAGAAGCGTGGCAACGGCAGCGTCCTGGACGCATTCTTCCCGGTAGCCAGAACCGAAATCGGCAACATCGGCTACATCATCTGCCACGAGGGTGCCTACCCGGAGACCTCCCGTGGCCTGGCGATGAACGGTGCCGAGATCATCATCCGCGCCACCCTGATCGACCCGCAGACCAGCCAGGGCATGTGGGAGCTGCAGAACCGCGCCCACGCCATGTTCAACCAGGCCTACGTCGTCTCGCCGAACCTCGGCCCGCAGTGCTACGACGACGGCACCATGTTCGACCTGTTCGGCGGCCGGTCGATGATCGTGGACAGCAAGGGCCACGTCGTCGCCCGCCAGGAGGGCATCACCCCCGGCGACTCGTTCGTGAGCTACGTCATCGACATCGAGGCGCTGCGTCGCGCCCGCTCGGCGAACGGTGTCATGAACTGGTTCAAGGACCTGCGCACCGAGCAGTACGCGGCGATCTACGAGCAGCCGATCTACGCGAAGAACCAGTACGTCGAGGACCTGCCGCAGGAGGGCTGGCTCGCCCGCGAGGAGGTTCGCCGTAGCGACAACATCAAGGCACTCGTCGAGCGCGGCATCCTCACGCCTCCCTCTGCCTGACCTCGTCAGCTACAGGGACACCACTGCCGCGCGATGCGCGGTGCGGCTCGTCCCACGAGCGATGACGCATCGCTCGAGGGACGAGCCGCGTCTTGGACCACTTGTCATTTTCGCTATTCAGGAGTACACGCAGATGAAGGCAGCCCTGCTCGAACACGCCGGCCGGATCGAGGACAAGCCACTGCGGCTGCGCGACGTCCCAGAGCCCACGCCGGCGGGGACCGAGATCGTCATCAAGGTCGGGGCGTGCGGTGTCTGCCGCTCAAACCTGCACATGGTCGAGGGTGACTGGCTTCCCGCTACGCCTGCCTCGTTCCCGATAATCCCCGGCCACGAGGTCGTGGGTACGGTCTCGGCGGTCGGCTCGTCCGTGAGTCACCTGGCCGTGGGTGACCGGGTCGGGGTGCAGCCGATCTGGGCGACGTGCGGGGTCTGCGAATACTGCTTCTCCGGGCGCGAACAGCTGTGCCGCAAGCGGCAGATCACGGGGGAGACCCGTGACGGCGGCTACGCCGAATACATGCTGGCGGAGTCTGCGTACGCCTACCCGATTCCGGACGGCCTGTCCGACACCGAGGCCGCGCCGTTGTTCTGCCCGGGCATCACCGCGTACGGGTCGGTGTCGAAGGCCGCCCTGTCGCCGGGCAAGAAGGTCGCCGTCCTGGGCGTCGGCGGGGTGGGACACATGGTCATCCAGATGGCAGCCCTCACCGGCGCCGACGTGTATGCGGTGACACGCAGTTCGGTACACCGGTCGGTCGCGGAGGAGCTCGGGGCGGTGCAGTCACACAGCCCCAAGGGCGAAGGCGGCAGCTTCCTGGCCGACGCTGCGATGGATGCCGCCATCGTCTTCGCGCCGTCCGACGCGTCCGTGGCGGAGGCGATGCGGATCGTCAAGCCCGGCGGCCGGATCGTCCTCGGCGTCGCTCAGAACGTCGGCCTGCTCGACATCGGCGACGAGCGAACGGTCCTCGGCTCGGTGCTGGGCAACCGCCAGCAGATGCGCGATGTCCTCGACCTCGCCGCAGCCGGGAAGCTGCGGTCGGTTCACGCCGACTACCCACTGGCCGAGGCCAACGAGGTGCTAGGGATGCTCAAGGCCGGCGAGATCCGGGCGCGAGCGGTCCTCGTTCCCTGATCAGCGTCGCTCCGCCAGCAGCGAGGAATCCCAGCGTGCCGAACAGTGAGACCTCATCGGCGGCCGCGCCAGCGCGCCAGCCCGTGCGCTTCGGTGTCGTAGGCCACGGTTGGCGGGCGGACTTCTTCCTCCGCCTCGCCCGCCAGGCCCCGGACCGATTCGAATGCGTCGGCGCGTCGACGCGACGTGCAGACGTCGGCGTGCGACTGGAGCGGCAGTGGGGCTTCCCGACGTACCGGAGCCCCGAGGAACTGGTCGAGGCCGGGGCGCCCGAGGTGGTCGTCACCTCGGTGCCGCGGACCGCTAATCCTGACGTGCTGAGGACCCTGGTCGGCCTGGGCGTGGCGGTTCTGTCGGAGACGCCACCCGCTGAGGACGTCGACGGCATGCGCCGGCTGTGGGCGGACGTGGGCGCGAGCGAACTGGTCCAGGTCGCCGAACAGCACCCGTACCTTCCGATGATCATGGCGGTGCGCGCGCTCGTCGACCAGGGTGTGTTGGGCGACGTGACATCGGCCCAGGTGTCGTGGTCGCACGATTACCACGCCATGGCGCTGCTACGGACCCTGCTGGGGATACGTGCCGAGTCCGTGCGGGTGAGCGCGGTCCGCACCCCGGCGCCGGTTCTCGAGGGGCCTGATCGTTCGGGCTGGCCGGACGTCCAGAAGGTCGAGGCTGCCGTCCACGCCCTGGCCATCCTCGACTTCGCCGGCCGGACGGGTGTCTACGACTTCACCGAAGGCCAGTGGTTCAACCCGTTGCGGCGGCGGCACCTCATCGTGCGCGGCAGCCACGGCGAGGTGGTCGGCGACCAGGTCAGCTGGGCGGGGGAGGACGGCGCACCGCTGAGCGCGCCGATCTCACGGCGCCAGATTGGATTCGACGGCAACCTCGAAGGCGCCGGCCTCGACACGTTGACCTGGGCCGGACGGGGGCTCTACCGCAACCCGTACCCGGGAGCCCGGATGTCCGACGAGGAGATCGCGATCGCTACCTGCCTGGAGCGCACGGCGCTCTGGCGGCGTGGAGAAGGGCCGGCGCCGTACCCACTCGCCGATGCCTGTCAGGACCATCTGCTGGCGCTCACTGTCCATGCGGCGGCCGAACGGGGCGAGCCGGTGCTGACCGGCGTCGAACCGTGGGCTGACGCAGTGCGGCTGCCGCAGACCCAGAGTGACCCTCGACCGGAAGGTGAGCGCGCCGATGACATCGCTTGAGGGGAAGGTTGCCTTCGTCACCGGGGCGAGCAGCGGCATAGGTGCCGCGCTCGCTCTCGCCTTGGCCGCGGAAGGCGTCAAGCTGGGGCTGGCGTCGCGTACACCGACCGAACTCGACCTGCCCTACTGCGTCGCGACGGCGTGCGACGTGCGGGACCTGGCGCAGGTCGAGGCCGCGGTCGCGACGACGGTGGACCGCTTCGGCGGCCTGGACATCGTCGTGGCGAACGCGGGGGTCGGCTCCTGGGGACCCTTTGAGAGCACGCCCGTCGAGGACCTCGACGAGATGGTGGACGTCAACGTCCGCGGCCTGTTCCACACCGTCCGGGCGACCCTGCCGCACCTGAAGGCGCGCGGCTCGGGCGACATCATCACGGTGGCTTCCGAAGCCGGTAGGCGCGGACTTCCGGATGAGGCCGCCTACGTAGCGACCAAGTTCGCTTCGGTGGGGTTCACGCGGTCGCTGGACCACGAGCTCCGCGGCAGTGAGATCCGCTGCACCAACATCTGCCCCGGCGGGGTCGCTACCAACTTCGGGATAGGGCGAGGCCTGCGCACCCCCGACATGCCGGAATTCGCATCGATGATGCGCCCGGAGGACGTGGCCGAGATGGTGGTCTTCGCTCTCACCCGGCCGCGCCACTATCGGATGCTGGAGGTCGCGTTCCGTTCGATGGACGAACAGTCCTGGGGCTGAGCAGTACACGCCGCGAGAATTGGATCGGACGAACATCCACGCTCACGGACCGACCAGCGGGTCCGGATACCTGCTCTGGCACTCGAGGTCCCCTTCGCCGCTGGAGAGGACGTGCGCACCGAGGTGTCGGCGAAGTTCCGGGGAACGGGGGTCGCAGCCGAGCTGGCCGCCGCGGTCTGTCGATGACGCACTGGTGGTCCGATCCCGGAGGGGACTTCGGCGTCCGCCGCGCCGAAGCCGGCTCGTACCGGGCGGTCCGCGACCGGAGCCACGACCTCACCGACATCGCGACTGCGGCCGCCCTGGTCTTGACGGAATCCTTACGCCCTCAGTGCGCTCGCAGGCCCTCTCCAGCCGCCCGTCGGCCGTAGCGTCGACGACAGTGTTCGGTGCCGGTGTCAGCTGGACAGGAGAGCAGGTGGCCACTCCGACCGAGGTGCGGGTTCCCGCACGCACCGCGTCCCCACTGCGGGACTGGCTGCTGCAAGGCCAGCCGCGGAGGAGCCGCCGCTTTCCCGGTCCGCATGCCCACCCGGCGGCAACGCACCGGACGCATCCGTGGTGGAAGGTCATGTGCCTCACGGGCGTCGACTACTTCTCCACCCTGGGCTACCAACCCGGCATCGCCGCGCTGGCGGCCGGGCTGCTCTCGCCGATCGCCACGGTGGTGTTGGTCGCGCTGACCCTCTTCGGGGCGCTGCCCGTGTATCGCCGGGTGGCCGAGGAGAGCCCCCGCGGCGAGGGCTCGATCGCGATGCTGGAGCGGCTGCTGCCGTTCTGGAAGGGCAAGATCTTCGTCCTCGTGCTGCTCGGGTTCGCCGCCACCGACTTCATCATCACGATGACGTTGTCGGCGGCGGATGCGACGGCGCACATCGTGGAGAACCCGCACGTGCCGGCGGTGATGCAGGGGCACGAGGTGGCTATCACCCTCGGCCTGCTGGCGCTGCTCGGTGCGGTGTTCCTCAAGGGTTTCACCGAGGCGATCGGGGTGGCCGTCGGTCTGGTCGCCGTGTACCTGGCGCTGAACGTGGTCGTGGTCGCCGTGGGACTGTGGGAGGTGGCCACCGCGCCGTCCTTGGTCGTCCACTGGGGCGCGGCGCTGACGGCCCAGCACGGCAGCCCGCTGATGATGATCGCGGTGGCGCTGCTGGTCTTCCCCAAACTGGCGCTGGGCCTGTCCGGCTTCGAGACCGGCGTGGCGGTGATGCCGCACGTGCAGGGGGAGCCCGGGGACACCGAGGAGCGCCCGTTGGGCCGGATCCGGGGTGCCAAGCGGCTGCTGACCACCGCGGCCGTGATCATGAGCATCTTCCTGATCACCAGCAGCCTGATCACCACCCTGCTGATCCCGCAGGAAGAATTCGAGGCGGGCGGCCAGGCGAACGGCCGTGCGCTGGCCTACCTCGCTCACGGCTACCTCGGGGAAGGCTTCGGCACCATGTACGACGGGATCACGGTCGCGATCCTGTGGTTCGCCGGCGCCTCGGCTATGGCAGGAATGCTGAACCTGATCCCGCGCTACCTGCCGCGCTACGGCATGGCGCCGGACTGGGCGCGTGCGGTGCGCCCGCTCGTGCTGGTGCTGACGGCCGTGGCCTTCCTCATCACGTGGCTCTTCAACGCCGACGTGAACGCCCAGGGCGGCGCCTACGCCACCGGCGTCCTGGTGCTGATCACCTCCGCCGCGATCGCCGTCACCCTCGCCGCGCGCCACGCGGGCCAGCGACGGCTGACCATCGCCTTCGGCGTGATCGCCGCGGTCTTCGTCTACACGACGGTCGCGAACGTCGTGGAACGCCCGGACGGCGTGAAGATCGCCGCCTGCTTCATCGCCGCGATCCTCGGGGTCTCCCTGGTCTCCCGGCTGGGTCGATCCCTGGAGCTGCGCGTCACCGAGGTCCGGCTGGACCCCGAGGCGGAGCTGTTCGTCCGGGACTGTTCCCGTCGTAGCAAGCTGCGGCTGGTGGCCAACGAGCCGGACGCCCTCGACGTGGCCGAGTACCGGGAGAAGCTGCGGCAGATCAAGGCCGACCACGACCTGCCGGACGAGGACCTCGTTTTCGTCGAGGTCACGTTGACCGACCCGTCGGAGTTCGAGACGGCCCTCGACGTGCACGGCGAGGTGGTCCACGGCCAGTACCGGGTGCTCAGGATGCACAGCTCCACCGTCCCCAACGCACTGGCCGCACTCCTGCTGCAGGCCCGGGACGAGACCCACCGCGTCCCGCACATCTACTTCGAGTGGACCGAGGGGAACCCGCTGGCCAACGTGCTGCGATTCCTCTTCACGGGCCAGGGGGAGATCGCGCCGGTGACGCGGGAGGTCCTCCGGGAGGCCGAGCCGGACCGCGACCGCCGTCCACGGGTGCACGTGGGCTGACCCGACGGGTCAGGGCGTGAAGCGGTAGCCCATGCCGGGCTCGGTGTGCAGGTAGCGGGGCTGGGCGGGGTCGGGCTCCAGTTTTCGGCGCAGTTGGCCCATGTAGACGCGCAGGTAGTGGGTCTCCTTCTGGTACGCCGGGCCCCAGACCGACTGGAGCAGCTGCCGCTGACTGACCAGCCGGCCGGGCGTGCGCACCAGCGCCGACAGCAGCCCCCACTCGGTCGGGGTCAGTCGCACGACGACGCCGTCCACCGTCACCTGCCGGGCGGCGAGATCCACGGTGAAGTGGTCGGTGCGCACGATCGGGTCTTCCGGCTCCGGTGTTCCGCGGCGCTGCAGCGCGCGCAGGCGGGCGAGCAGCTCGCTCATGTCGAAGGGCTTGGAAACGTAGTCGTCGGCACCCGCGTCCAGGGCCCCGACCTTGTCCTGGCTGTCGGCACGGGCCGAGAGCACCAGCACGGGGCCGGTGAACCAGGGGCGCAGTCCGGCGAGGACCTCGGTGCCGTCGAGGTCGGGCAGGCCCAGGTCGAGGATCACGAGGTCCGGGTGCTGGTCGGCCGCGTCGCGCAGCGCCGTCCGCCCGTCGCCTGCGGTTTCCACCTCGTAGCCGGCGGCGCGCAGGGTGATCCGCAGGGCGCGGGAGAGCTGTGGGTCGTCATCGACCACCAGCACCCGGCTCACGGCGACGGCAGCGCGGCGGGCGCCGTGGTGGGGACGGGAGCTGTCCGTAGGGAGACGACCATCGTCAGGCCACCACCGGGGGTGTCCTCGGCGGTCAGCGTGCCGTCCATCGCCTCGGTCAGGCCGCGGGCCACCGCCAGCCCCAGCCCCACGCCCTGTCCGGCGGGGGTGTCGCCCAGCCGCTGGAAGGGGGCGAAGACCCGTTCCCGGTCGGCGAGCGGGACGCCCGGACCCCGGTCGACTACCCGCAGCTCGAGCCGGTCGCTGAGGGTGCCCGCCGTCACGGTCACCGGACCGCCGGGTGCGTGGCGCACCGCGTTGCTCACCAGGTTGGCGACCACCCGCTCCAGCAGTCCGGGATCGGCCAGGACTGGCGGCAGGTCATCCGGCCAGTCCAGCGTGACGCGGGCGCGCTCGGGTCCCTCCAGCCCGCTCAGTGCCCGGTGCATCGCGGCGGGGAGCTCGGAGGCACTCAGCGCCGGGCTGACCGCGCCGGCCTGCAGGCGGCTCATGTCCAGCAGGTTCTCCACCAGGCTGGTCAGCCGGTCCGCCGACTCGTCGATGGTCACCACGAGTTCGGCCCGGTCGGCGTCGTCGAGGTCGATGTCGTCGGACCGCAGCGCCGACACGGCGGCCTTGATCCCGGCCAGCGGAGTGCGGAGGTCGTGGCTGACGGCCGCCAGCAGGGCGGTGCGCATGCTGTTGCCGGCCGCGAGCCGTTCGGCCTCGGCGGCCTGAGCGGACAGCCGGCCCTGCTGCAGGCCCACGGCGGCCTGCTCCGCGAAGGCGACCAGGACGCGCCGTTCGCTGGCCGGCAGGGTGCGACCCTCGAGGTGCAGTGCCAGGGCGTCGGTGACGGCGACCGGCTCGGAGTCGTCCTCGGAGGAAGACGGGTCGGACCGGCCGCAGGTTCCGACGACCCGGTCGCCGTCCGGCGTGTGTTCGACCATCGTCACCGCGCGCAGCCCGAACGCCTCCCGGATCTGCTCGAGCAGACTCGGCAGCCCACGGTCGCCGGCGAGGACAGCCCGGGACAGCGACGCCAGCATCGCCGTCTCCGCCTGGGACCGGGCCGCCACGGTGGCCCGCCGGGCAGAGCGGTCCACGACGGTGGCCACGGTGACCGCCAGGACCAGCCCACCGAGCAGGGACACCACGTCATCGACCTGGTGCACGGTCAAGCGCCCGGTCGGGTCGACGAAGAACCAGTTCTCGGCGAGGCCGCCGAGCACCGCGGCAGCCAGCGCCGGCCAGAGCCCGCCGACCAGGGCAACGGCCAGCACCAGGAGCAGGAAGGTGTTCAGGACTACCGACAGCGAGACCGCCGCGCCGCCGGCGAGCAAGGCCGCGGTCAGCGCCGGCACGCCGAGCAGCGCGACGGCCAGGCCGAGCCAGCGGCGCCGAGCGGTCAGTGCGCCGGTCAGCGGGGGCAGCCGCCAGCCACGGGAGCCGGCCGCGGCATGGGTGACGATGTGCACGTCGATCTCGCCCGAGTCGGCGACGGCCTGCCCGCCGATGCCGCTGCGCACCGCCCGCGCCCAGCGGGGCCGGCGGCTGGTCCCGATGACCAACTGCGTGGCGTCCACGCCGCGAGCGAACTCCAGCAGCGCCGCCGCCACGTCATCCCCGACCACCTGGTGGTAGCTGCCGCCCAGGCTCTCCACCAGAGCCCGCTGCGAGCGCAGCGCGGCCGGGGACGCACCCGTCAGACCGTCGGAGGCGAGCACATGCACGGCGAGCAGGGCACCGTTGCCCGTCCGCTGCACGACCCGCGAGGCCCGTCGGATCAGCGTCTCCCCCTCCGGACCGCCGGTCAGCGCGACCACGACCCGCTCCCGGGCCTCCCAGACGTGATCGATGTCGTGCTCGGCCTTGTACCGCCGCAGCCCCTCGTCGACCCGGTCGGCCAGCCACAGCAGGGCCAACTCGCGCAACGCGGTCAGGTTGCCGACCCGGAAGTAGTTGGCGAGTGCGGCGTCGACCCGCTCCGCGGGGTACACGTTGCCGTGCGCCAGCCTGCGGCGCAGCGCCTCGGGCGTCATGTCGACCAGCTCGATCTGGTCGGCCCGGCGCACGACGGCGTCGGGCACCGTCTCCTGCTGGGTGATGCCGGTGATGGACTCGACGACGTCGTTGAGGCTCTCCAGGTGCTGCACGTTGACGGTCGTGAGCACGTTGATCCCGGCGGCCAGGATGTCGTCGACGTCCTGCCAGCGCTTCTCGTGTGGGGAGCCGGGCGCGTTGGTGTGCGCCAGCTCGTCGACCACGACCACCTCGGGATGCCGTGCGAGCACCACGTCGACGTCGAGCTCGGTCAGCGTCACCCCGCGGTGGGTGACCTGCTTCCGGGACAGGACCTCCAGGCCCTCGATCTGCTCAGCGGTGCGCCGCCGGCCGTGCGTCTCGACCAGTCCAACGACGACGTCCGTCCCACGTGATGCGCGCCGGTGCGCCTCGCCGAGCATGGCGAAGGTCTTCCCGACGCCGGGGGCGGCGCCCAGGTAGATGCGCAGGGTTCCACGGGCCACGCCGTCCATGATCGACCGAATCCGGGTGCCCGGACCCATTGCCGGGCGTCAAGGTCTCGTCAGGATCTGTGACCCGGTCGCGGCCGATGGCCTCTGGGGCGTCGAGGTTCCACCGGTAGCACCAGTCGACGAAGCGGGACAGCAGCCAGGCGGCGAACAGGAACCCGGCCAGCTGCAGGGCGGCGGTGATCATCAGGACTCCTCGACCGTGGCGGTCCGTCCCGGTGCCGTCCTGCTACCTGTGGCGGCGGCCCAGCGCCCCACAGTGGTAATGACGGTGACGGCGAGCAGGCCCCACAGGCCTGTGACCAACGGGATCGACATGCCACCAGGAGGCGCCGGCGGACACCGCAGCCGCCAGGGGCTTGACGCGATCCCGACGCCGGGCGGCTCGTTCTTGACGCGTTCCTGACCCCTCGGCCGGGAGCGGTCGACCGTCCGTCAGGGTGCCGTCAAGAATGCCCCGCGGGGGCGTATGGGAACCATCAAGGCCCCCGTCACCGCCGCGGGACCGGCCTAGCGTCTGCCGCGCAGTGCGGATGATGACGGGTCGTCCGCCGGAGCCGGAGCGGGTGTGTGCGGCGTGGCCGACGCGGTGTTCGTGGTCTTGACGCTGGTGGTTTTCGGGCTGCTGGCGCTGGCGGCGCGCGGGGTGGAGCGGCTGTGAGCACCAATCTTGTGGCGTCACTGCCAGCGCATGCTGTGATTTCCGGCTGGCCGGAAGCGAGAGATTCCGGCTTCCCACAGGGACGACGTCACGCTGGCCGCGATGACGACTTCCGCTGCCACGTGAACCCTCTTAGCGACCGCTCGAGACGGCGGTTCACCAGCGGGGGAGCAACGGCGCCGGGGTTGCCCCAGGGACTCCGAACCGGTCTCGCGTCGCCGCCTGGCAACGACGGGCCGTCCCGGAAGCGATCGGAGGTGGGCGGCGTGGCCGACGTGGTGTTCGTGGTCTTGACGCTGGTGGTTTTCGGGCTGCTGGCGCTGGCGGCGCGCGGGGTGGAGAAGCTGTGAGCCCCCTCTGGGATGTGGTCGGGCTGGTGGTCGCCGTGGGCCTGGTCCTGTATCTGCTCGCGTCCCTGCTGTTCCCGGAACGGTTCTGATGAGCGCGACGGCCGCCGGCTGGCTGCAGTTCGGCGTGCTGGTGCTGGCCCTGGCGGCCGTGCACAAGCCGCTGGGCGACTACCTGGCGCGGGTGTTCACCACACCCAAGCACTGGCGGGTGGAGAAGCTGGTCTACCGCGCGGTCGGGGTGGACGCCGACAGCGAGCAGCGCTGGCCCACGTACCTGCGCAGTGTGCTCGCGTTCTCGGCCGTGGGCGTGCTGCTGCTCTACCTCCTGCAGCGCGTGCAGTCGCTGCTCCCGCTGAGCGACGGCATGCCTGCGGTCGAACCGACCTCGGCCTGGAACACCGCGGTCAGCTTCGTGACGAACACGAACTGGCAGGGCTACAGCGGCGAGTCGACGATGGGCAACCTGGTCCAGATGGCCGGGCTGGCGGTGCAGAACTTCGTCTCCGCCGCGGTCGGCATCGCCGTCGCCATCGCTTTGGTGCGCGGCTTCGCCCGCACGGCCACCGATCGGCTGGGCAACTTCTGGGTGGACCTGACGCGCACGGTGGCCCGCGTGCTGCTGCCGATCTCCGTCGTCGGCGCGCTGATCCTGGTGCTCGGCGGGGTGGTGCAGAACCTGTCCGCGGGCACCGATGCACACACCCTCGCGGGGGTGACGCAGTTCCTTCCCGGTGGGCCGGTCGCCTCGCAGGAGGTCATCAAGGAGCTGGGCACCAACGGGGGCGGCTTCTTCAACGCCAACTCCGCGCACCCGTTCGAGGGGCCGACCGCCTGGGTGTCGCTGTTCCAGATCTTCCTGCTCCTGCTGATCCCGTTCGCGCTGCCGCGCACCTTCGGCCGGATGGTCGGGGACAAGCGGCAGGGCTTCGCGATCCTCGGGGTCATGGCCGCGCTGGCGACCGTCTCGGCCGGGTTGCTGAGCTGGTTCCAGGCACGCAGCGGTGGCACGGCGCTCCAGCTGGCGGGGGCGGCGGCGGAGGGCCAGGAGGTGCGGTTCGGCGGGCCGCTGTCGGCGCTGTTCGCGGACGCGACCACGCTGACCTCGACCGGCGCGGTCAACGCGATGCACGACAGCTTCACGCCGCTTGGTGGCGGCGTGGCGATGGTCAACATGATGCTCGGCGAGGTGGCGCCCGGCGGCGTCGGCTCCGGCCTCTACGGGATGCTCGTGCTCGCGGTCATCACCGTCTTCGTCGCCGGGCTGATGGTCGGGCGGACGCCGGAGTACCTCGGCAAGAGGTTGGGCCGGCGGGAGATGACCCTCTCCTCGCTGTACATCCTCACGACCCCGGCGCTCGTGCTCATCGGCACCGGCATAGCCATGGCGCTGCCCGAGGGCCGGGGTTCGATGCTCAACACCGGGCCGCACGGGCTCTCCGAGGTGCTCTACGCGTTCACGTCTGCCGCCAACAACAACGGCTCGGCCTTCGCCGGCCTGTCCGCGAACACGCCCTTCTACAACGTGGCGCTCGGCCTGGCGATGGCCTTCGGCCGGTTCCTGCCGATCGTGTTCGTCCTGGCGCTCGCCGGGCGGCTCGGGGCGCAGGGCCGCAGGCCGGCCACCGCCGGCACGTTCCCGACCCATCGCCCGCTGTTCGTCGGGCTGCTGTCCGCCGTCGTCCTGGTCGTCGTCGGACTCACCTACTTCCCGGCGCTGTCGCTGGGACCGCTCGCCGAAGGGCTCCACCCGTGACCACCCTCGCCGGACCTCCCGTCGTGTCCGCCCGGAACCTGCTCACCCCCGACCAGGTCGGACCGGCCCTGGTGGGGGCTCTGAGGAAGCTCGACCCGCGGGCGCAGTTGCATCAGCCGGTCATCTTCGTGGTCTGGGTCGGCTCCGTCTTCTCCACCGTCCTGGCCATCGCCGAGCCGACCCTGTTCGGCTGGCTGATTGCCGGCTGGCTGTGGCTCACCGTGCTGTTCGCCAACTTTGCGGAGGCCGTCGCCGAGGGGCGGGGCAAGGCCCAGGCCGCTGCGCTGCGCAATGCCCGGACCTCGGCGGTCGCCCACCGGATCGACGGGCGCGAGGTGCCCGCCGCGACCCTCCAGCGGGGCGACAAGGTCGAGGTCACCGCCGGCCAGGTCATCCCGGGTGACGGCGACGTCGTCGAGGGCGTCGCCAGCGTCGACGAATCGGCGGTCACGGGGGAGTCCGCACCGGTCATCCGCGAGTCCGGCGGGGACCGCTCGGCGGTCACCGGTGGGACCACCGTGCTGTCCGACCGGATCGTCGTCCAGATCACCAGCAAGCCGGGCGAGACCTTCATCGACCGGATGATCGCGCTGGTCGAGGGCGCGTCGCGGCAGAGGACGCCGAACGAGATCGCGCTGAACATCCTCCTCAGCTCGCTCACCATCGTCTTCCTGCTCGCGGTGGTGACACTGCAGCCGCTCGCGATCTACTCCGGCGCCAAGCAACCGATCGCGGTGCTCATCGCCCTCGTCGTGTGCCTGATCCCGACGACCATCGGCGCCCTGCTGTCGGCCATCGGCATCGCCGGCATGGACCGGCTGGTGCAGCGCAACGTGCTCGCGATGAGCGGCCGGGCGGTCGAGGCCGCCGGCGACGTGAACACTCTCCTGCTCGACAAGACCGGCACCATCACGCTCGGCAACCGGCAGGCAGTCGAGTTCATGGCCGTCGACGGCGTCGAGGAGAAGGAGGTGGCCGACGCCGCCCAGCTCGCCTCGCTGGCCGACGAGACGCCCGAGGGCCGCAGCGTCGTCGTCCTGGCGAAGACCGAGTTCGGCCTGCGCGAGCGCACGGACCTGCCCGGCGCGAAGTTCGTCCCGTTCTCGGCCCAGACCCGTATGAGCGGAGTGGATCTGGCCGACGGGCGTGAGCTGCGCAAGGGCGCGGCCGGGGCCGTGCTCGCCTGGGTGCGCGCGTGCGGGGGGCTTGTTCCCCGCGAGGTCCCCCAGCTGGTCGACGGCATCGCAGGCTCCGGCGGGACGCCTCTCGTGCTCGCCTCCCTGGACAACGGCACGGCCCGGGTGCTCGGGGTGATCCACCTCAAGGACGTCGTCAAGCAGGGCATGCGTGAGCGGTTCGACGCATTGCGCCGCATGGGCATCCGGACAGTCATGATCACCGGCGACAACGAACGCACCGCCCGCGCGATCGCCGGGGAAGCCGGGGTGGACGACGTCCTGGCCGAGGCCACGCCGGAGGACAAGCTGGCGCTGATCCGCCGGGAGCAGGAGGGCGGCCGGCTGGTCGCGATGACCGGCGACGGCACGAACGACGCACCCGCTCTCGCGCAGGCCGACGTCGGCGTGGCCATGAACACCGGGACGTCGGCGGCCAAGGAGGCCGGCAACATGGTCGACCTCGACTCCAACCCGACGAAGCTCATCGAGATCGTCGAGATCGGCAAGCAGCTGCTGATCACGCGGGGGTCGCTGACCACGTTCTCCATCGCCAACGACATCGCCAAGTACTTCGCGATCCTGCCGGCCATGTTCGCCGGCGTGTTCCCGGCGCTCGGCACGCTCAACATCATGCGGCTGGCCTCGCCGGAGTCGGCGATCCTCTCCGCGGTCATCTTCAACGCGCTGATCATCGTCGCGCTCGTGCCGCTGGCCCTCCGCGGCGTCCGGTACACGCCGGCCTCGGCGTCCGCGATGTTGCGGCGCAACCTGCTGATCTACGGCGCCGGCGGGGTAATCCTGCCCTTCGTCGGAATCAAGGCCATCGACCTGCTCGTCTCTCTTCTCCCCGGGATCGCCTGATGTCCGCTCCTGTGTACCTGACCGGCCGTCAGCTCGTGGCCGGCGTGCGCGCCATGCTCGTCGCCACCCTGGTGCTCGGCCTGCTGTACCCACTTCTCATCATCGGGGTGGCCCAGGTCATCGCGCCGGGCCGGGCCGACGGTTCGCTGGTGCACACCGGCGGACAGGTCGTCGGCTCATCACTCATCGGTCAGGGCTTCGTCGACTCAGCCGGCACCCCCCTCTCGCAGTACTTCCAGTCCCGGCCCTCCGCGGCGAACTACGACGGCAAGGCCTCGGGTGGATCCAACCTCGGCCCAAACTCACCCGACCTCGCCCAGCAGATCGAGCAGCGCCGCGCGGCGATCGCCGCCTTCAACGGCGTCCCACCGGCCGACGTCCCCGCCGACGCCGTCACCGCCTCGGCCTCCGGGCTCGATCCGGGGATCTCGCCGGCATACGCGGCGATCCAGGTCGGCCGGGTGGCCGCCGAGCGGGGCGTGCCCGCCGCGACGGTCACCGCCCTCTTGCAGCAGGCGACGGTCGGCCGCGACCTCGGCTTCATCGGCGCGCCGTACGTGAACGTGCTGCAGCTGAATCAGTCTCTCGACCAACACCTGCCGTGAGCGTCTCGAGCCGGATCGGCCGCGACCGCGTGGCCGTGGGGGCCGGGCTGGTGGCTCCGTTCGCCGTGGCGGCCGCGCTGCTCCCGCTCAGGGCAAACCTCGTCAACACCGACGTCGCACTGATCCTGGTGCTCGTGATCGTGGGCGTGGCAGCCAGCGGTAATCGCCCCGCGGGACTGCCCGCTGCCGTCTCCGCCGCGGTCTGGTTCGACTTCTTCTGGACCCAGCCGTACGAGACCCTCGCGATCACCACGCGCGCCGACATCGAGACCGCAGTCCTGCTGCTCCTGCTCGGCCTGGCGGTCACCGAGATCGGAGTTCGCGCACGACGGCAGCACGCCGCCGCGAGCCGCGAGGCCGGCTTCCGGGACGGGATTCTGTCCGCCGCGGAGGCGGTCGCGACCGGAAAGTCGCCGAGCGCACTCATCGACCGGGTCTGCGAGCAGCTCGCTGTCGCCGCCGATGTGCAGCGTGAACCGCGTGAACGAGGGGGCACGATGGAGGGACCGGCGCGACACCCGGGGATCCGGGGCAGCCGCTGCGTGGGCAATCGCCCACGAGTGAGTGTCCGAGGGGGGACTCGGACACCCGCGGCGGTCGGGTTCGCGCGGGACCACGGGCTCAGGCTGAGTATCACGGGCGGTGGCCATCACATCGCCGGTACTGCCCTCGCTGAGGGCGGACTCGCGCTGGACGTGTGCCGCATGCGTGAGGTCCGCCGTGGATCCCGCAACACGACTCGCCCAAGTCGGGCCCGGATGCCTGCGCCAGGACGTCAACCGGTAACGCAGGAGCAAGGGCCCCGCACCTTCCGCTCACGGCAGTACGGGTGTGAAATGGCCCTTGTCTCAAGGTGCAGCTCGCCAGCTTGATCTGGAGGAGCGTGAAGCACTGATCGGAGGCGATACGTGGA
>JAOPWM010000192.1 GCA_025965695.1 Blastococcus sp. | reverse complement strand
TGCCGCGGCCGCGGCCTCCGCCGTCCCTGGGCGCGTCGAGTTCGTGAGCGGGGACGTCCGCGACTGGGCGCCGGACGGGCCGGTGGACGGCGTGCTGAGCAACGCAGTCCTGCACTGGGTGCCCGGTCACGAGCGGCTGCTCACCCGGTGGGCCGGGTGGCTGCGGCCGGGGGGCTGGCTGGCCCTCCAGGTACCCGGCAACTTCCGCGCCCCCACGCACGCGCTGCTCGCGGAGCTGTGCCTCTCCCCCCGCTGGGCGTCCCGGCTCGCCGACGCCGCGCCGCGCCGGGACGCCGTCCTGGAGCCGGCCGGATATCTCGACGTCCTCACCGCCGCCGGACTGTCCCCCGACGTATGGGAGACGACGTACCTGCACGAGCTCCGGGGCCCCGATCCCGTCCTGGGCTGGGTCCGGTCCACCGTCCTGCGGCCGGTGCTCGCCCTGCTGGACGACGACTCCGCCGCGGAGTTCACCGCCGAGTACGCCGCGGCGCTGCGGGGTGCCTACCCCGACCGGCCCGACGGCACGACGCTGCTGCCGTTCCGCCGGGTGTTCGCCGTCGCCTCCCGTCCGTCCTGACGTCTTCCGGAGGTCCGCTGTGCTCACCGCCCTGCACCACGTCCAGGTTCCGGACCGCCCAGGGCAACGGCGGCTCTACGTGGACGACCCGGTGGGCAACCGGCTGGAGCTGCTGGAGCTGCTGGAGCCGGTCGACGCGGGCTGAGGGCCCGTGTCGACCGGCGCCGATCAGCCGCTGGTGACCGGCGTCTTCGGCTCGGCCTTCTTTGCCGCGGCCTTCTTGGCGGGAGCCTTCTTGGCGGTCGTCTTCTTCGCGGTGGTCTTCTTGGCGGCCTTCTTCTTGGTCACCGGACCACGGGCGCGGCGGTCGGCCAGCAGTTCGGCCGCTCGCTCGATGGTGATCGACTCCACGTCGTCGCCCTTGCGCAGACTGGCGTTCGTCTCGCCGTCGGTGACGTAGGGACCGAACCGGCCCTCGCGGACGGTCACCTGGCCCTGGGTCACCGGGTCCGCCCCGAGCTCCTTGAGCGGCTCGGCCGCGGCGCGGCGTCCCCGCTGCTTGGGCTGGGCGAAGATCGCCAGCGACTCCTCGAGCGTGGTGCTGAACAGCTTGTCCTCGCTGTCCAGCGACCGGGAGTCGGTGCCCTTCTTCAGGTAGGGCCCGTAACGCCCGTTGAGCGCCTGGATCTCCTCGCCGTCCGGCGCGACGCCCACCGTGCGCGGCAGGGTCAGCAGCGTGAGCGCCTGCTCGAGGGTCAGCGTCTCCGGTGCCATCGAGGCGAACAGGCTGGCCGTGCGGGGTGAGTCCTTGCTGCCCTCGGGGACGACGGTCGTGACGTAGGGACCGTAGCGACCGGCCTTGACCACGATCGGGTGGCCGGACTCCGGGTCGGTGCCCAGCTCCCGGTCGCTGGACGGGGCCGACAGCAGCTCCTGGACCTTCTCGTCGGTGAGCTCGTCGGGGGCGAGGTCCTCCGGGATGCTCACCCGGGCGCCGTCGTCCCCACCGGCCTGCAGGTACGGCCCGTAGCGGCCGACGCGGGCGATGACCGGCGACCCGTCAGGACCCATGGCCCGCAGCGGGATGGAGTTGACGCCGCGGGCGTCGATCTCCTCGAGGCGCTGCCCGACGATGTGCTTGAGCCCGCCGGACTCGGCGATGCCGCCGGTGTGCCGGCCCTCGCCACCGAAGTAGAACTCGGTCAGCCAGTCGACCCGCTGCAGAGTACCGCCGGCGATCTCGTCGAGCTCCTCCTCCAGCGAGGCGGTGAAGTCGTAGTCGACCAGCTGGGCGAAGTGCTGTTCGAGCAGGTTGATCACCGCGAAGGCGACGAAGGAGGGCACCAGCGAGTTGCCCTTCTTCCACACGTACCCGCGGTCCTGGATCGTCTGCATGATCGACGCGTACGTCGACGGCCGGCCGATGCCCAGCTCTTCGAGCCGGGCGACCAGGCTCGGCTCGGTGTAACGCGCCGGCGGGGTGGTGCTGTGGCCCTTGGCGTCCAGGTCCCGGGTGTCGAGCTTCTGCCCGCGCTCCAGACGGGGCAGCCGCCGCTCGGCGTCGTCGCTGCCCGGCTCGTCGTCGCCGTTGGCCGGGCCGCTCTCGTCCTGTGACTCGACGTAGGCCTTGAGGAAGCCGGGGAACGTGATGGTGCGGCCGCTCGCGGTGAACTCGACCGCCTCCTCGGTGGCGCTGCGCCCGGCCAGCCGGATGCTCACCGTCTGCCCCACGGCGTCGGCCATCTGGGAGGCGACGGTCCGCTTCCAGACCAGCTCGTAGAGCCGGAACTCGTCGCGCGCGAGCTGGGCCGCCAGCTGTCCCGGGGTGCGGAAGCTGTCACCGGCGGGGCGGATCGCCTCGTGCGCCTCCTGGGCGCCCTTGGCCTTGCTCTTGTAGCGCCGGGCCTCGGCGGGGACGAACGCGTCGCCGTAGAGCTCGCGGGCCTGCTGGCGCGCGGCGTTGATCGCCTCGTCGGAGAGGTTCGTCGAGTCGGTACGCATGTAGGTGATGTGGCCGTTCTCGTACAGCCGCTGGGCCACCCGCATGGTCTGCGCCGACGACCAGCCGAGCTTGCGGCCGGCTTCCATCTGCAGCGTCGAGGTGGTGAAGGGGGCGTACGGACGACGGCGGTACGGCTTCTCGTCGACCCGGCTCACCGTCATCTGGCGGCCCTCGAGTCGGGCAGCAAGCCCGCGAGCTCCGGCCTCGTCGAGGTGCACGACGTCGCCGGTCACGCGGCCGGTGGCGGCGTCGAAGTCGCGCCCGGTGGCGACCCGGCTGTCGTCGACGCTCACCAGGCGCGCCCGCACGGTCGTCGGCTCGCCCTCGTCGGTAGCGGCCGCGGGCCTCGGCACGGCGAAGGTGCCCTCCAGCGACCAGTAGTCGGCCGTGTGGAAGTTCATCCGCTCGCGCTCGCGCTCCACGACGATCCGGGTGGCCACGGACTGGACCCGGCCGGCCGAGAGCTTGGGCAGCACCTTCTTCCACAGGACCGGGCTGACCTCGTAGCCGTAGAGGCGGTCGAGGATGCGGCGGGTCTCCTGGGCGTCGACCAGTGCGGTGTCCAGCTCGCGCGGGTTGGCGACCGCCCGGGCGATGGCCTCCGGGGTGATCTCGTGGAAGACCATCCGGCGCACCGGGACGGTGGGCTTGAGGGTGTCCACCAGGTGCCAGGCGATGGCCTCGCCCTCGCGGTCCTCGTCTGTCGCGAGGTAGACCTCGCTGGCGCCCTTCATCAGCTGCTTGAGCCGGCTGACCTGCTGCTTGCGGTCGGGGCTGACCACGTAGAGCGGCTCGAAGGAGTTGTCGACGTCGACACCGAGCCGCGCCCACGCGGCACCCTTGTGCTCGGCCGGGACGTCGGCGGCGTTGCGCGGCAGGTCGCGGATGTGCCCGACGCTCGCCTCGACGACGTAGGCGGAGCCCAGGTAGCCGGCGATCTTGGTGGCCTTCGTCGGGGACTCCACGATGACCAGCGGCTTGCCCCCGGGCACGGCCGTCTTCCGCCGGGCGGGCACCTTCGGGCCGCCGGCGGTCGCGTCGGTGCTCTCGCTTCCGGTCTGGCTGGTCTTCGTGGGCACGGTGCTCCTGTCGGTGGTACTGCGGTGGTGCCGAGTTCGTTCAGGTGGTGCTCGTGGGCGGCGGTCCGGCAGGCGGTCGGGCACGCCGAACCGTGGTCCGATCCCGACGCCCTCCCACTCCGCGGGCGTCGTCTCGATTCGCCCCCTGGCGGGCCACGGTAAGCCACTCGCCCGACAAGGCGCCGGGGGCGGCCCTCGGTGGGCGTGCCGTCCACCCGGACCAACGTCGAGCGATCGGGTGTGTTCCCAGCGGCCGGCAACGACATCACTCCGGGGCGCGCCGTCCCGCCACCACCTCCCCGACGGCGGCCAGTGTCGGATAGTCCGGGTCGAGGTAGTCCGAGTGCCCCATCGCCGGTGTGACGGGCAGTCCGGTGGAGCCGTAGGCCGCTTCCCCGGTCCCGTGGTCGCCGAACCAGTCGAGGCGCGGGACGACGTCCCCGGCCGATGCCGCGTCGAAGATCGCCGGTGCTTCGAGGCTTCCCGCGTCGTCCTCCATCCCGGGACTTCCCAGGAGTACAACGGCGTCGGCCGCGAGCCTCCCTGGGACGTCCGCGGCCTCGTCGACCACCAGCGTGCCGTAGCTGTGTGCAACGACCGTGGTGCGCGGATGCCCGGTCCCGGTGGCCGTGCGGGAAGCCGCAAGGCCCGCGAGGGCGGCCGCGAGGGCAGGTCCGCCACGCCAGGCGGCGGTGCGGGTGATGGCCGACGCCAGGCTGCTCGGCGGGCGGTAGCCCAGCCAGACCACGGTCGCGACCGTCGCCCCCGGTGCGGCGGCCTGCGCGGCCACGCCGACGTGCCGGGCATTGCTGACGAGGTCGCCGAGATCGTCCGCCGGCGAGTTCCCGATGCCCGGAACCAGGAGGGCGACCACATCGGCGGTGTCCAGATCGCCCAGGGCCAGCACGACCCGGTCGCCGGACAGGTCCAGCAGGTGCAGTTGGACGTGTCTTCCGGCCGCCTCCTCGGCCGCGATCCGCCGGGCCACCACGCCGGCGGTGAGCGCGGCTGCGGGCGGGAGCCGGGAGTCGCGGAGTGCGCGGTCCAGGAGCAGCCGGTTGGCTCGGTCGCGGGCCCAGGCGGGGACGCCGTCGAGCGCGCCG
>JAOPWM010000190.1 GCA_025965695.1 Blastococcus sp. | reverse complement strand
CGATCGCGGCCGCGACGTCGACGGATGGGGTCCGCGGTTCGCCGCGATCTACGACGACTTCACCGATCACTTCCGGGGCTCGACCGCCGAGGTCAGCGCCAAGCTCGAGGGATACCTGCCCGACGTCCACCGGGTGGTCGGCTCCGGCGGCGTCGTGGACCTGGGCTGCGGCCGGGGGGAGTGGCTGGCCCTCCTCCGCGCCGCCGGGGTGACCGCCCGGGGCGTCGACGCCAACACCGCGTTCGTGTCCGCGGGGCGGACGCGCGGGTTGGACATGGAGCTGAGCGACGCCCTCGGCTACCTTCAGGCACTGCCGCCGGACTCGATCGACATGGTCACGGCCTTCCACGTCATCGAGCACCTGACCACCGAGGACCTGCTGGCGTTGCTGGAAGCGGCGTGGGGGGTGCTGCGGCCCGGGGGCTGTCTGCTGCTCGAGACGCCGAACCCCACGAACCTCGTCATGGCCGCGTGCGACTTCTACAACGACCCGACCCACCGGTCCCCGCTGCCGCCCGCCCTGACCGAGTACTTCTTGTCCACGCAGGGTTTCCGGGACGTCGAGGTTCGGCCGCTCCATCCGAAGACCTCACCTCCGGTGCCCACCGGCGATGGAGGCGCCTGCGCGGAAATCCAGGAGATCGTCGCGCAGGCGCTCTTCGGCCCGCAGGACTACGCCGTGCTCGGCTACAAGTTGTCCGACGAGACTCCGGTGAGGCCGCAGCGATGAATCGCAACGGGTGCAGAGTGCTCTACCTCGACGGCTACACGGTGCCCGACCCGAAGGTGGGCGTTCCGTCCAGCGACGCCATCGGGTACGGCATCACGGCATCCGCGGTGATCCGCGACGGACTGAGGGCCCTCGGCCTCGACGTCGTCCGTCCCCGGCTCGACGCGCCGCCGACCGGCCCGGGAGGAGGTCCGGAGGAACGGCTCTCGTGGATCTTGTCGAACTACCGCGGCGTGCTCCGCGCACTCGTCGAGGACCCTCCCGACGTCATCTTCTGCTTCCACATCTTCGCCTCCTTCCCCGCCGAGATCAGGCGGATGCTGCTCGACCTCGACATGTCGATCCCCGTCGTCGGCTACACGCACGGCAGCCACTGGGACCCGACCGACACCTTCCGCACCGAGACCTATCCCGGTATGGAGGTGGTGGACCTGGCCAACCTGCACGTCCTCGACCGCCTGCTGCTCGTCTCGGAGTACATGCGGACGACGTTGCGGGACACGATCGGTGCCTTCAACCCGACCGTGGCCGAGGAGGTGGACGCCCATGCCGCCGTGGTCGGGCTGCCCCTCGACGTCGACCGGATCGACGCCTGCCGTACCGGCCGCCGGTTCTCCCGCCCGACCGTGGTCTTCAACCACGCCCCGATATCCAGCAAGAACCCCGAGCTCTTCGCTCGCGTCATGGCCCGGGTGCTGCCGCACCAGGACGTCGCCCTGCTGATCACCCGTGACTTCGCCCCCTGGCAGCCGGGTGGCGAGGCCATCGCGGAACTCGCGAAACGGTTCCCGGGACAGGTGATCCTCGGCCGCGACATGCCGCTGAACGAGTACTTCGAGGCGCTGTGGGCGGCCGACCTCCAGGTGTCGACCGCGACGCACGAGAGCCTCGGCGTGTCGACCCTCGAGGCCATGTACACGGCGAACTGCTGCATCCTCCCGCGGCTCGGCAGCTACCCGGAGCTCTGCGACGACCATCCGGACGTCCTGTACGAGGTCGGGGAGGGGCCGCTGGAGGAGCGGCTGCGCTACTTCCTCGAGCATCCCGATCGCCGCCGCGCCGTCGCCTCGGAGTTGCAACGGATGACGGCCAGATACCACCCGCGAGTAGTCGTCCGGAAGATCTTCGAAGAGGTGCTGGACGTGGCGCTCAACCGCCCCTGACGGACGTACCCGGTCCTCGATGGGTGCTGGCCCCGCCGATGACCTGCGACACGCCGAAGCTGTCTTGACTGTCAGCTGTGATCGTCGTCACTGTCGTCCGGGAGGGCGTCCGCGGTCTCGCCGTGGCCGCCCGCGACCGGGCGGCCACGCACGGAAGGAGTGACCCGGCGCCCGATCGCGAGGTGAACCGAGCAGCTCGACCACGACGGTGGCCACGGAGGTTCGTGGACTCGGGAGACCACCCAGGTCGCGCTCCGGCCGGACCGAGGCTCAGCTGGCCGACGTCCAGCCGTGCTCTCTCCCAGCGTCGATCAGGAGGGCCCCCTGCCGTGGCACTCAACGCAGCACCCCACCCGGGAACGCAGACCACCGACGTCGGCAACGAGTTCGTGGCCGACCTGAGCGACCCGACCGCCGGTCGGGTGGCCATGGCGAGGGAACTCGCCTCCGAGAACGTCCGGATGATCGCCGACCCTGCGCCGCTCGGCCTTGCCTGTTTCGCGCTCACCACTTTTCTGCTGAGCCTGTTCAACGCGGGCCTGTTGCCGGCGGCGGGCGAGCCGATCGTCTTCGGCGTCGCACTCGCCTACGGAGGCGCGGCCCAGGTGCTCGCAGGCATGTGGGAGTTTCGGAAGGGCAACGTCTTCGGCGCAACTGCCTTCACCTCCTACGGCGCCTTCTGGCTCTCGTTCTGGGCCTTCGTCACCTTCTACGCACCGGATATCCCGGACGCCACCGCCCGGGCGACCGCGGTCGGCTGGTACCTCATCGGCTGGGGCATCTTCACGGTCGTCTTGTGGGTCGCGTCCTTGCGCACCACCGCGGTGCTGGCCCTGCTGTTCACGCTGCTCGCCGCGACGTTCTTCGTGCTCGGGTCCGGGGATGTGGCGCACAACGCAGGCCTGACCACGCTCGGCGGCTATCTGGGCCTCGTCACCGCCGCCGTCGCCTGGTACGCATGCCTGGCCGGGGTGAGTGCGTCGACCTTCGGCCGCGCGGTGCTGCCGAACCGACCGCTGTACAAGCTGTGACGCGCGCGGCGGTAGCCTGACCGACGGCTCCGAGGTCGATGCGGGAACGGTCGTGTGCAGACTTCGAGTCCCGCGTGTGCAAGCGGTTTGTCGAGCTGATGCCAGGCGGCCTCCGACCTGCGGTTCCGCCTTTTCGCCAGGATCCCACTCAGGGTTTTCCCCGAAATCCCGGATTCGTTTCACCGAAATCCGGGTTCGGGGAGAACCTTCAGCTCAGCCACGTGGAGCCCGGTCAGGCGACCGGGCCCCACGTGGTCTACGGCTGTTGACGGCGATCCACGCTGCCAGTCCTGAGCCGCCGACCGATCCGGCACGGATATCTGGTCCCGCCGTTGAGGATGCCGTCCTGGGTGAACCTGAGCCGGTCGCCAGAGCCTGCGAGGCTTCGGTCAGCTGCCGAACGTGGCAATGGCCTCGGGGGTCACCGGGGTGAAGTAGTTGACGAGGTTGCCGTCCGGATCCCGGAACAGCAGCGAGCGGTTGCCCCAGGGCATCGTCGTCGGTTCGTTGACGAAGTCGCCGCCGACATCGCCGAGGACGTCCTGGAGGCGCGTGTACTCGGCGTCGACGTCCTCGACGAGGAACTCGATGATCGCGGTGTGGTTATCCGCGGGACGGGCCGAGCCAGCACCGAACAGTGCGACGGTGCGGGTACTGCCGATGGCCAGGGTGCCGGCCGGTGTCCGAAGTTCGGCGAAGTCGGGTGTCGCCCACTGGACGGGCGCCCCGGTGGCCTGCTCGTAGAAGGAAACCAGGCGGGGGACGTCGTCGGTGATCACCCGGATCGAGATGAGGGTGGGCGTGCGGTCACGGGTGGGGGTCGTCTGCGTCATGACCGGCACGTTAGGGGCACAACCGGTCAGCATCCGCCCGGTATAGATGATGATGTTCGAGTGACGCGTCCCACGGCTCGTGTGCTCGCTCTGCTGGAGATCCTGCAGGCGGGCGGTACGCGAACGGTGGGCGACATGGCGACCCGGCTCGGCGTGGACGAACGAACCGTCCGGCGCTACGTCGCGCACCTGGCCGATCTCGACGTACCGGTCGAGTCGGTGCGCGGCCGCTACGGTGGCATCCGCCTGGTCCCCGGGTACCGGATGCCGCCGCTCATGCTCACCGACGACGAGGCGCTGGCCGTTCTGCTCGGCCTGGTCGCCGGTCGCCGGGCCGGGCTGGTGACCACGTCGGTCGTCGCGGTCGAGAGCGCTGCTGCCAAGCTGCGCCGCGTCCTGCCACAGGCACTGGCGCACCGGCTGGACGCGCTGCTGCAGGGGGCGCAGTTCACCGTCCGTCCGCGGGCCGTGGTCACGCCCGAGACGGAAAGCCTGCTCGTGGTGGCCGAGGCCGCACGCGACCGCCGACCGGTGGACGTCGACTACACCGACTCCCGCGGGCGGCGCAGCCGGCGGACCGTGCACCCGTACGGGATCGTCGCCCATTCCGGGCGCTGGTACGTCACCGGTGCGGACTCCTCCAGCGGCACGGTGCGCACCTTCCGGATGGACCGCATCTCGGCGCCGCAGCCGTTGGCCGGCACCTTCGACGTTCCAGCCGACTTCGATCCCGCCGACGCTCTCCTGTCCGCCCTCGCCGCAGCGCCTCATCGGCACGCGGTCCCGATCCGAGTGCAGGGCACGGCCGAGCAGGTGCGCCCGCTCTTCCCGCCGGGCATCGCCACCGTCCAGGACGGCGCCGACGGCCGGGACTGGGTCCGCGTGCTCATCCAAGCCGAGCGACTGGAGTGGGTACCAGCTGTGCTGGCCGGAATCGACCGCCCCTTCGTGATTGAAGGCCCCGACGCTCTGCGCCCGCTCGTGCGCGCACTGATCGAGCGGCTCACCGCTGCCGTCGAGCCCACGACCGGACCAGAGCAGAACGTCAGCTCGGTCCGGGGCGGACGATGACCGGAACCCGGAGCCGGGACAACCTGCGGGCTGACTGCATCCGTGTGAACAGAGTGCGATCTTGATGTGATGGCTCGCCGATGGGGATCGATGGCGACGTTCTGACCTGGGGTCTTCATTTCGGGGAGAACGCCGCCCAGGGGTTTCCCCGAAGATGCGGATTCGTTTCCCCGAATCCGGTGCTCGGGAAGAGCCCTGCAGCACCCCTCATGTAGGGCCCGGTCAGCCGACCGAGCCCTACATGCGTTTGCGCCCGTCGGGGACCGCCATCCACCCCACCCCGGCCCCTGCGGAGACCCGTCCCCTGGACGGACAGTGGTCGGCCGCCGGGTCGCACCGCTGGCCGCGATCACGCCCGGATCGGGCGCATGGCGCTTGTCGAACCATCGCGCGTCGGACGGTGCGGGCCGGGCTGCCCGACGAGCCGCAACGTCTCATGGAGGAGGTCGAGTACGTCCGGGCTCCGGAGAGAACGGTGACGCCTCGGCGTATGCCTCCTCAGCCAGACCTCCCTCGGCTGCCCAATCGTTCACGGGCTCTCCGGCACGTTGGGATCGTGCACTGTCATGACGGTGTCGGTGTCGGGCCTGGTGTGCTGTTGCACGGTGTAGAACCGCACCTCGTGCCC
>JAOPWM010000180.1 GCA_025965695.1 Blastococcus sp. | reverse complement strand
CCCCGATCGGTGCCCCGGTGGATGTTCCCGAGGCGCGCGAGGGCGGCAGCCGTACCGAGGTCGCCGAGACCCGTGCCGAACGGGACGCCCGCTTCGAGCGGGATGCGCTGCCCTTCCTCGACCAGCTCTACCCGGCTGCGCTGCGGATGACCCGCAACCCGGCCGACGCCGAGGACCTGGTCCAGGAGACCTTCGTGAAGGCCTACTCGGCCTTCCACCAGTTCGCCGAGGGCACCAACCTCAAGGCGTGGCTGTACCGGATCCTGACGAACACCTACATCAACAGCTACCGCAAGAAGCAGCGGCAGCCGCAGCAGTACCCCACCGACCAGGTGCAGGACTGGCAGCTCTACGCCGCCGAGGAGCACAGCTCCAGCGGTCTGCGCTCGGCCGAGATCGAGGCGCTGGACCACCTGCCGGACTCTGACATCAAGGAGGCCCTGCAGCAGCTGCCCGAGGACTTCCGGCTGGCGGTGTACCTCGCGGACGTCGAGGGCTTTGCCTACAAGGAGATCGCCGAGATCATGGGTACGCCCATCGGCACGGTGATGTCCCGACTGCACCGTGGCCGACGGGGGCTGCAGAAGCTGTTGGCCGACTACGCCCGTGAGCGCGGCTTCGTCCGTGCCGGAGCCGGTGAGGAGGCGAGCCAGTCATGAGCAACGACGCTCAGGGTCGCGGCGAGCCGATCGAGATCACGTCGTGCGACGACGTCCTGTCCCATGTCTTCGAATTCCTGGACCGCGAGACCGGTGACGAGCGCCGCGCGGTGATCGCCGAGCATCTCGAGGACTGCTCGCCGTGCCTGAGGGAGTTCGGGATCGAGCAGGAGTTCAAGGCGCTCGTCCGCCGCCGCTGCGGGGGAGACCCGACACCCTCCGGCCTGCGCGACCGGATCAAGGTCCAGCTGACCACCGTGTCGTTCGAGGAGGACGGCACCCAGATCAGCGTCGAGCGCATCAGCGTCGAGAGCGAGGGGCCGGTCTAGTCCCGGACCGACCGTCAAGCACGTAGAGCCCCGCCCCCGCCGTAGCGGGGAGCGGGGCTTCTCGCGTTCCCGGTGCCTGGTGTCAGGCGTTGGGCCGCTTGCCGTGGTTGGCGCCGTTCTTCTTGCGAGAGCGACGCTTGCGTCCACGCTTGGACATCGCTGCCCTCCTCTCGACGTAGCACTGGGCCGCTACGACCCCGGTCCTCGCGGGCCCGGACTGGGCGCACGTAACGTGCGCGGCGTCGCCGGGACCGCCAAGCTGACCCGGCAAGCCTCTCACGGGGCGCTCCGGCTTCCCGCACAGTGCTGTGGTGCCGGAGGGGGGAACGCAGGAGGGGACACCCATGGCACACCTGGGCATCGAGAGCGTGCTCGTGGCCGGTCGCGGTCCAGCGGCCTGCGCCGTCATCGCCGCCTGTGGCCGGCTCGGGGTCAAGGCGGTCGCCGTCCACTCCGAGGCCGAGCGATCCGCCCTGCACGTACGGCTGGCCGACGACGCCGTGCTGCTGGGCCCGGCACCGGCCGCCGAGTCCTATCTCGCCGTCGACCGGATCGTCGAGGCCGCCCGCCGCAGCGGGGTGGCTGCCGTCCTCCCTGTTCCGCCCGCGCTGGCCGGGAACGCCCGCCTGGCGGCCGCGGTCGTCGAGGCCGGGCTGCGGTGGGTGGCGCCCGACGCCGAGGTGCTGGAGCGGCTCGGGGGCGACGGCGTCGAGCCGGCCAGCGAGCGTGGCCTGCTCGGCTGGGTGACCGCCGAGGGCCTGCGGTTCCCGACGCCGGTCGCGCGGGACCGCGCGGCCGGGATCGCCCGCGTCACCTGGACCCCCGAGGACCGCCCGCACGACACCGCCCAGATCCCGGCCACGGAGCTGCCCCGGGCGGCCCGGCGGCTCGCAGAGGTCGGCTGGCGCGGCCTGGTCACCGTCGGCATCGCGCCGGACGGTGAGCTCGCCGAGGTGGCCGCCGGGTTCTCCCTCGACATGGCGGTCCTCGAGCGGGCGCACGGGGTCGACGCCGTCGAGCTCGCGCTCCTCAGCGCCGCCCCTGACACCGGCTCGGCCCCGGTGGGTCAACCGGCACGCGCTGCCGTCGTCGTCCAGTTGCGGGCCGGCCTGCCGCCGGGGACGGCGGGCCGGGTGACCGGCCGGCTGCCCGGCTCCGGACCGATGCCGGCCCCGGACGCCGGCGTCGAGTTGGTCGCCGTCAGCGGTTACGAGCCCGGTGACCGCCTCGACGGCTGGTACGACGCGCTCCTGGCCACGGTCAGCGCCGCCGGTCCGGACACCGCCACCGCAGCCCGCGCCGCCTCGGACGCCCTGTCCGGCCTGCCCGACGTCGGCGTGCCGCACAACGGCGCGGACGTGCGTGCCGTCCTGGGACGACTGGCCGCCGGGAGCAGAATCCGGAGTGACTGAGCGCCGTGCTTGGATGACCGTCCGAGAATGACGGTGCAGCACGGAGGAGGCTCGGTGGCGGTCGAGGAGATCCACGCGGAGATGGTCTCCAGCGTCTGGAAGGTCCTCGTCGAACCGGGCGCGCAGGTCGCCGCGGGGGACACGCTGGTGATCCTCGAGTCGATGAAGATGGAGATCCCGGTGCTGACCGAGCACTCCGGCACCGTGCAGGACCTGCACGTGATCGAGGGTGAGGTGCTCCAGGAGGGCGACCTCATCGCCACCGTCGTCGCGGCTTGACGACTCAGAGGTCGCGCGCGTACGTGAGCAGGTCGATCCCGGGCTCCGGCGACCAGTCCCGTTCCGGCAACCGGGTGAAGCCCAGTCGCTCGTAGAGACGGCGCGCGGCGGTCATCCTCGGGTCGGTCGAGATGACCATCCGGCGCTTCCCCGCGGCACGGGCCCGCCGAAGGCACTCGGTCACCAGCAGCTCCCCGATGCCCCGGCCCTGCACCGCGGGCTCGACCACCAGCATCCGGAAGGCCGCCTCCTCGTCGGAGGTCGTGACATTCCCGAAGTCGCCGGACAGGACCAGGGCCACGCTGCCCACCACCGGGCCCTCGCCGTCACGCACCACGAGCAGCTCCGCCCGGGATGCCCGGCCGGGAACGTCGGCCAGTTCCGGCGCGTACTGGTGGGACGCGAGGCCACCGTCGACGTAGACGCCGACCGTGAGCTCGGCGATGCGGGGGAAGTCCGCCGGCTGGGCGGCTTCCACGATCAGGGACGCTCCGGCGGGCTGGACCACGCCCGCAGCCTAAGCGGCGGACCGACCTAGGCTCGGGCCACCATGACGATCGACGCGCAGCCATGACCAGCCTCTCCGAGCGCCTGACCCGTGGTTCGGCGTCCAGCCCGTCGCAGGTCGAACATGCCCGACGACTGGTCGCCGACTGGCAGCTGCTCGCCGACCTCGCCTTCGCAGACCTGACCCTCTGGGTCCCCCTGCCGAGCGGCTCCTGGTGGTGCGTCGCCCAGGTGCGACCGCTGACGGCGCCGACCAGCCGGCCCGAGGACCTGGTGGGGGCGGAGGTCGACGGCGTCGTCGCCGAGCCGTTCGTCGTCGCCCACAGTGAGGGCCGGCCGGTCACCGAGGGCGAGCCCGACTGGTCCGGCGCGGCCCCGCGGCGGCGTGAGGTCATCCCGGTCGGGCACGACGGCGTCGTGGTGGCGGTCCTGGCCAAGGACACCAAACTGGCGGTCACCCGATCGCCGTCGACGCTGGAGCTGACCTACCTCGACATCGCGGCCGACCTCTGCCTCATGGTCTCGGCCGGCACCTTTCCGCCGGAGAAGCCGCAGGACGCGGAGATGAGTCCCCGGGTCGGCGACGGCCTGGTCCGGCTGGACAGCTCCGGCCGTGTCACCTACGCCAGCCCGAACGCGTTGTCGGCCTACCGGCGGATCGGGGTGGACCGCGACCTCGCCGGGGCTGAGCTCGCCTCGCTCACCCGTGGGGCCACCGCCGACCGGGTGGCCGGAGAGGCGGTGGCCGCGGGCATCGCGGCGGCGGTCGCGGGCCGGTTTCCCGACCCCATGGACGTCGAGGGGCGCTCGGCCACGATGCTCGTCCGGGCCCTGCCGCTGCACGCTCCCGGTGGGGAGGCGGGGGCGCTCGTGCTGGTCCGCGACGTCACCGACGTCCGCCGACGTGACCGGGCGCTGCTCACCAAGGACGCCACGATCCGGGAGATCCACCACCGGGTGAAGAACAACCTGCAGACGGTGGCGGCGCTGCTGCGCCTGCAGGCGCGAAGGATGACAGAGCCCGCGGCCCGCGCGGCCCTTGAGGAGTCGGTGCGGCGCGTCGCCTCGATCGCGGTCGTGCACGAGACGCTGGCCGGCAGCCGCGAGGACGTCGTCGACGTGGACGACGTCCTCGACCAGGTGATGCCGATGCTCGGCGACCTCACCTCCGTCGGTCCGGCCGCCGGGACCCGGCGGATCGGGGCCTTCGGGGAGCTGCCCGCTGCCGCAGCCACGCCGCTGGTCCTGGCGGTCACCGAACTGCTGCACAACGCCGCCGAGCACGCGTTCCCGGACGGTGAGCCGGGGACGATCGAGCTCGTGGCGGAGCGGACCGGCGACGATCTCGTCGTCCGTGTGCGGGACAACGGTCAAGGCCTGCCGGAGGGCTTCGACGCGGCCGGCAGCGACGGGCTGGGTCTGCAGATCGTGCGGACGCTGGTCACCAGCGAGCTCGGCGGCAGCCTCTCGATGACCAGCCTGCACTCCCAGGCACCCGACGGACAACGGGGCACCGAGGTCGTGCTCGTCCTCCCGGGCGCCGGACTGCCCCGCCGCTGAGATTGGGGCGAGAAGCGGCTCACCGGGAGCCGGGGTGACGGCTCGTGGCAGCGGTGTCGTGACTCGTGGCCGCGGTGTCGTGAGGAGTGGGGGCCGGAGGCTCCCGCGAGCGAGCGACGGAAAGGGCTCAACGCAGCCGGGGGACGGCTCGTGGCCGCGGTCGTCGTCCGGAGGACGGCAGATCACATAGCGCCGAGGCCGGTCCGGGAGAACCCGGACCGGCCTCGAGGCGGTCTTTGCTGCGGTGGTGCGGGTCGTGCGGTGGTGCGGGTCGTGCTCCGGTCAGGCGGTGGTCACCCGGGTACGAGCCTGACGGCGCTTCAGCGCGCGCCGCTCGTCCTCGGAGAGCCCACCCCAGACGCCGGAGTCCTGGCCCGAGCGAAGCGCCCAGTCCAGACACGACTCCACTACCGGGCAGCGGCGGCAGACAGCCTTGGCCTGCTCGATCTGCACGACAGCCGGGCCGGTCGTCCCAATCGGGAAGAACAGCTCGGGGTCCTCGTCCCGGCAGAGCGCTACGTGGCGCCAGTCCATGGCGGTGTTCTCCTCGGTGTCGTCTACGGTTTCGGTACTTCAGTCGCCGGCCTCGGACCGCGTTGCAGGGCCGACACCGGTTGCCCAGCGCTTTGGCTCAGCGACTACTTGCTTTGTTACCGGCAAGTTGCGTTCTCCCGCGATGTTTTCACGTGAAAGACGCCTGTCAAGCAGATCGAGGTCGTCGTTCGACCCCCCGTGAGCAAGCTCACCATGGGCGTGCTAGGCGCGCCACTCGACGGAACCACACGCCGTCCCGGGACGTTGACAATCGTGCACCTTCGTGCGTGAGAGCACTCGGCTCGAGGATCAGGCGACGACGCGGAGGGCAGCCGGCACGTGCTGAACGCGCAGGCCGGTCGCGGTGCCGAGGTGGTCGCCGTCGACCTGCCAGCCCTGTGGGCGTGAGGCGGTCACGGACAGCTCCTCGAGGTCGTGCCGGCGGTGCACCCCACGGCCCCGGGGGGCGGGATCCCGGGCCAGCGTCTGGCGCAGCGTGCGCAGCATCCGCAGCGGGCCCATGCGTCCCATGGCGAACACGTCCAGCCCGGTGTCGAACGACGCCTTGGGGGAGGGATTGACCGGCCGGGCGCCCAGATAGGTCCACGGGCTGACGTTGGAGACCAGGCAGAGGAACACGTCCTCCACCGGCGGCGCCCCGGGCACGTGCAACGTCATCGCCGGACGACGACGCTCGCGGCCCAGCAGGAAGGCTGCGGTGGCCTCCCGGACGTAGAGGGAACCGGTGGATCGCCGTCCCTCGGCACGTTGGGCCTCGACCCGGGCGATGACCTCGGCGTCGAAGCCGAGGCCGGCGGCGAAGACGAACCAGCGCGGCGCGGTCCAGCCGGCCTCGTCGGGGCCGGAGTCCTCGGTGCCGAAGGCGCTCGCGGTGCCGAGGGACACCAGACGGGTCCGCCCGGCTCGTACGGAGGCCAGGATCTCGGCGGTCGCCTCCACCGGGTCCCGAGAGCGGCCCAGCGCCCGCGAGAAGACGTTCGTGGATCCCCCTGGGACGACGGCCAGGGTCGGCAGGTGCGGCGAGGGGCCCCGCTCGAGCAGGCCGTTGACGACCTCGTTCACGGTGCCGTCGCCACCGACGGACACCACGAGGTCGATGCCCTCGGCGGCGGCCTGAGCGCCGAGCTCCCGGCCGTGACCGCGGTGCGTGGTCTCGGCGACATCGAGTTTGAGCTCGCTGGCGAGGGCGCCGACCAGCACGTCGCGCATCTTGGCGGTGGTGCTGGTCGCCGCAGGATTGACCACCACGAGCGCACGCATGCCCGCCAGGCTAACCAGGCGGACGCCGTTTCCTGGGAGGAAGGGCGCTGGCTGCGGGGGCTCCCGCGTAATCTTGCCAGCGTGACAGAGCCCGCGGGAGTGCCGCAGCAGCCGCCCCGCCGGCGCTCCGACCGGCTGTTGGGCGCCGCTGCGCAACCGTCCGCCCCTCACCCCCCGCGCACGCGTCCGCAGGCGCCACGGACGCTGCGCTGGGCCGCGGCGGTCGTCGGTATCGAGGCCGCGGCCATCGGGGTGGGGGCGCTGGTGCTGCTCTACCTGGTGGTGACCAGCACGGCCGACAGCATGTCGCGGGCGATCGCGGAGGTCGTCGTCGTCGGGGCCGGGGCGGCACTGCTCACCGCGGCGGCGGTCGGCCTGTGGCGGGTCGCGAGCTGGGCGCGCGGGCCGGTCGTCGTCCTCCAGCTGCTCCTGGCCGCCCTCGCGTACACGACGGCGTTCGAGGCCGGACAGCCCGCGATCGGGCTGCCCGTGCTCGTGCTGGTGGCCACCGAGCTGTACCTGCTGGCCACGCCGGAGTCCCGGCTGGCCTACCTGGAGCGCTGAGCTCCGGCCCTCAGACGAGGTCGATGACGTCGGCGATCGAGTCGCAGATCCGGCTCGGGCGGAACGGGAAGCGTGGGACGTCGGGCGCAGTGGTCGAGCCCGAGAGGACGAGGATCGTCTCCAGGCCCGCCTCGATGCCGGCGACGACGTCGGTGTCCATGCGGTCCCCGACCATGATCGTGGACTCCGAGTGGGCGTCGATCCGGTTCATGGCGCTGCGGAACATCATCGGGTTGGGCTTGCCGACGAAGTAGGGCTCGGCGCCGGTCGCCCGAGTGATCATTGCCGCGACCGCGCCCGTGGCCGGCAGCGGCCCCTCCGGCGACGGACCCGTGACGTCGGGGTTCGTGGCGATGAACCGGGCACCCCGGCCGATCAGCCGGATCGCCCGGGTGATCGCCTCGAACGAGTACGTGCGGGTCTCCCCGAGGACGACGTAGTCGGGATCGGTGTCGGTGAGGGTGTACCCGGCCTCGTACAGCGCCGTCGTCAGCCCGGCCTCGCCGATCACGTAGGCCGAGCCGCCCGGCAGCTGCGTGTGGAGGAAGTCCGCGGTTGCCAGCGCCGAGGTCCAGATCGACCCCTCCGGCACGTTCAGGCCGGTGCGGGCCAACCGGGCGGCGAGATCCCGCGGCGTGAAGATGGAATTGTTGGTCAGCACGAGGAAGCGGCGGCCGCGGTCCACCAGCCGCTCCAGGAAGTCCGCGGCCCCGGGCAGCGCTTTCTCCTCGTGGACCAGTACTCCGTCCATGTCGGTGAGCCAGCACTCGGCCGGCACGCGTTCGATGGTCATCAGTGGCTCCGGGGCTCGGCGAAAGCGGTCAGGGCGTCGTCGGTGAGACGGAACACGGTCCACTCGTCCATGGGGACGGCGCCTGCCGCCTTGTAGAAATCGATAGCGCTCGCGTTCCAGTCGAGCACCGACCACTCCAACCGGGAGTAGCCGCGCTCCACGCACACGGCGGCCAGCGTGCGGAGCAGTTCCCTGCCCAGGCCGGCGCCGCGATGCTGCGGTGAGACGTAGAGGTCCTCGAGGTAGATGCCGTGGGTGCCGCGCCAGGTGGAGAAGTTCAGGAACCACAGCGCGATCCCGACGACCTCGCCGTCCGACTCGGCGACGTGGCCGAAGAGGGCCGGGGAGTCGCCGAACAGGGCGCTGGTGAGCTGCTCTCCGGTCAGGGCCACCTCGTGCAGCGCCTTCTCGTAGTCGGCGAGCTCCCGGACGAGGGCGACGACCGCCGGGACGTCGTCGGGCCGGACGGGTCGGACGGTCATGAGAGGGCCTCCTTGAGCCGCGTCGGCAGGAGCCGGGCCAGCGGCGCGACGATCGGGACGAGAACGGGGGCGAGCAGGTAGCCGTAGGCCAGCAGGCAGCCGGTGATCACAGGCACGAGGGCGAACCCGATCACTAGCAGCAGCGCCGCCGCGATGAGCCCGTACGGGCGGCCACTCTTGGGGCTGACCAGTGACCGGAACGAGCGGAACCGGACGTTGCTGACCATCAGCAGCGCCGGGACCGCGACGACCAGCAGCACCCACAGCCGGTCGCGGCCCTGCAGATGGTCACCGAAGGCAAAGACCGAGGCCAGGACGACGCCCGCGGCCCCGGGGCTGGGCAGGCCGGTGAAGTACCGCTTGTCGGCGGTCGGGTCGACGGTCGTGTTGAAGCGGGCCAGTCGGATCGCCGCGCAGGCCAGCCACAGGAAGCAGGCGACCCAGCCCAGCGGGTCCCACTCGTCGCGCCCCTGCGAGAACAGCGTGAAGGCCAGTAGCGCCGGGGCGAGGCCGAACGACACCAGGTCGGCGAGGGAGTCGAACTGCAACCCGAACGGGGTGACCGCGCCGACCAGCCGGGCGACGGCGCCGTCGGTGATGTCAAAGACGATCGACAGGCCGATCAGGACGGCGGCCAGCCGGAAGTCACCGCGGATCGAGACCAGGATCGCGGCGAAGCCGCAGAGCATGTTGGCGAGCGTGAAGAGGCTGGGCAGCGTCGCCAGGGCGCGGCGGCGGGTGCCGCGGACGGATCCACGGACGAACTCCACCGTCGTCGTGCGCCGGGTCGGGGACATGGGCCGCGACCTGCTCAGCCGGCCGACGGCCAGCGGGCGATGACGGTCTCGCCGCCGCGCACGCGCTGGCCCTTGCGGACGGTGATCGTGCACTCGGCCGGCAGGAAGACGTCCATCCGGGAGCCGAACTTCATCAGCCCCATCCGCTCGCCCGTCTCCAGCCGCTGCCCGAGCCCGGTGCGGGTCACGATCCGCCGGGCGAGGACGCCGACGATCTGCCGGAACACGACCGTGCGCTCGCCGTCGCGCAGCCAGAGTTCGCTGCGCTCGTTCTTGTGCGCGGATTCCTTGCGATAGGCGGCGAGGAAGCTGCCCTTCCGGTACGAGTGCTCGACGACCTCGCCGCGGTACGGCGACCGGTTCACGTGCACGTCGACGACGGACAGGAAGACGCTGACCTGCTGCCAGTCGCCCTCCGGCGCGACGCCGGGCTGCGGCTCCCCGGCCACCATCACCACGCCGTCGGCGGGGGAGAGGACCTCGTCCGGCGGGGGCGGCGTGGTGTCGCAGCGGCGGTCGGGGTCACGGAAGAAGAGGGCCATGTAGGCCGAGAGGCCCAGGAACGGCCAGGCAAGCGTCCGCGGCCAGCGACGGCCGGTGGCCCGTCCCGCCAGGGCGAGCAGGGTCGCGGGGGCCAAGGGTCCGGTGAGGAAAGGCCACCCGGCCCGGTCGATGCGCATCGTGGCCAAACGGTACCGGCCGCCGCCGAGGTCAGCCCGCATGCACGGGTAGGAGGGCTGCCGAGGCGCGGTCGGGATCAGCGCCCTGTTCGGTGTTCCGCCCGCGCGGTGGCCCGCCGTACCGGTCGAGACAAACCATCGTGGCGTCGTCGCTCGGGTCGCCTCCGGTGGCGTCCGGCACGGCGGCGCGCAGCGCGTGGACGACCTCGCGTGGGTGCAGGTCCGCCGTGTCGGCCAGGGCGGTCGCGACGTCGAGATCGACCGCGTTGCGCTCCTGCATGCCGTCGGTGAGCAGGACGATGCGGTCGCCCGGCTCGAGGGAGAAGGGCTGGACGTCGAAGGACTTGCCGGGGAGGACGCCGAACGGAGCCTCGATGCGCAGGTCGATCTCCGCCACCCGGCCATGGCGCCGGCGGAGTGGGAAGGGGTGGCCGGCATTGACGATGGCGGCGGTCCCCGCGTGCAGGTCGACCCGCATGAGCTGTCCGGTGACGAACTGGCCCGGGGCCGCGTTCTCGGCCAGGGCCGCCTCCACAGCGTCGATCGGTGCTGCCGCCTCGACCTTCTCCAGAAGCGCGCCGACGTCGATCAATGGACTCTCCGAGCCGCGTATGGGCAAACCCTGGGCGCGTGCGCGAATTCGCCCGGATCGAACAGTTGACACAGCACGGCGCTGCCGGGCCGCCCGTCAGAGGGTGGCCCGGCAGCCCGGGGAAACGTGAGAAATCAGGCGGCGGCCTTGGTCTCCCAGAAGATCGTGTTGATCTCGGCGATGAGGTCGAGGAGCTTCTGACCCTCCGCTGGGTCCATGCTGCCCTTGCCGCCGGCCGCGCCGGCCTGCTTGGTGGCCTTGTTGAACAGCTCGTGCAGCTGCGGGTACTTCTCGAAGTGCGGGGGCTTGAAGTAGTCGGTCCACAGCACCCACAGGTGATGCTTGACCAGCTCCGCCCGCTGCTCCTTGATCAGGATGGCGCGGGTGCGGAAGACCGGGTCCTCGTTGCCCTGGTACTTCTCCTGGATGGCCTTGACGGACTCCGCCTCGATGCGGGCCTGGGCCGGGTCGTACACGCCGCAGGGGAGGTCGCAGTGAGCGGTGG
>JAOPWM010000178.1 GCA_025965695.1 Blastococcus sp. | reverse complement strand
GATGCCGCTGGAGGCACCGGTGATCAGGACGGTCTCGGCAGATCCCGGATGGGACGGTGTCGGCACGGGCTCAGCTCCTCGGGGCGGGGCGAGGACGACGTCTGGCCGGCCCGCCTGCGCTCGGCGTGGCCCCTGGCCTACCCGGGGGCGCCCGAGGTCATGCCGGGGGCGCGGGGTCCATCCGGTCGAGCTGCGCCAGCAGCCAGCCGGGGCCGGCGACCGGAGTACCCGCCGGCAGACGGTCGCGCAGGCCACGGTCGGCGGTCACCACGAGCAGCGGCGTGTTCATCGCCGCCAACTCCTCGGCGCACTCCACCAGCGCGTCGTCCCCACTGCCGGGCGCGCGCACCACCCGGATGCGGTCCGGTGCGGGGACGTCCCGTGCCTGGCCCTCGACCACCCCGACCACCTCGGTGCAGGTCACCGGCCCGCCGTCCCGACCGGTCAGGGTCGCCCCCGGCACCGCCGCCAGCCGACCGAGCAGCCGCACCGCGGCTCCCGCACGGTCCCGCCACCAGCCGTCGGGCCGCGAGCCCATGACGTTGGCGACGTCCACGACGAGCACTGTCATCTGGCCTCCTGTTTCCTCGCCCGACCGGGCGAACGTTGATCGTCGCCGTTTGCGCTACCCCCCGCGACGGGCATGCAGCATGCCGACTGCTGGGGGATCACCGCAGCCCACCTGCACGGAGGAGACCCACCATGGCCGGCACGGATCACACACAGCATGACCACACGCACACCGACCCGACGACGGTCCGCACGGACGGCGCATCCGTCACGCGCGGCGTCGGCCGCGACGCCGTGGCGGCCCAGCACGACCGCTTCGGCGGGATCAAGTGGGGCGCCGCCTTCTTCGGCTGGCTGTCGGCCAACGGCCTGGCCGTCATCCTGGTCGCACTGCTGTCCGCGGCGGGCCTGGCCCTAGGGCTCGCCCGCGGCGTGAACACCGCCGACGAGGCGGTCGACCAGGCCAACCAGATCGGCATCGGTGGCGGTATCGCGATCCTCGTCGTCCTCTTCCTGGCCTACCTCGCCGGTGGCTACGTCGCGGGCCGGATGGCCCGCTTCGACGGCGCCCGCCAGGGCCTGGCCGTCTGGCTTGTCGGCCTGATCGTCGTCCTCGTGCTGGCCGCGGCCGGCGCGCTCCTCGGCGCGCAGTACAACGTGCTGCAGCAGCTGAACCTGCCGCGGATCCCCATCGACGAGGGCACCGCGACGACCGCGGGGATCATCACGCTGGTGGCGATCCTGCTCGTCACGCTCCTCGGTGCCGTCCTGGGCGGCAAGCTCGGCGACCGCTACCACCGTCGGGTGGACCGGGCCGGCTTCGACGTCTGACCGGTCCACGGCCCGGCGCGGCGAACGCTGCGCGGGGCCGTGTCACCGTCGGACCCGGCTCCTAGGCTGCTGCCATGTGCCGGAACATCCGCCCGCTCTCCAACTTCGAGCCGCCGGCGACCGACGACGAGATCCAGGCCGCCGCGCTCCAGTACGTCCGCAAGATCAGCGGCGCCACCAAGCCCTCGCGGGTCAACGCCGAGGCGTTCGACCGGGCCGTCGCCGAAGTGGCCGCGGCGTCGACCCGGCTGCTGGAGTCCCTCGTGACCACCGCCCCGCCGAAGGACCGCGAGGTCGAGGCGGTCAAGGCCCGCGAGCGCGCCGCCCTCCGGTACGGCACATGAGCCGCGACGACACGGCGACAAGGAGACACGGCGACATGTCGACATCCGGGGACGGCGAGACCCGCCGGCAGCGGATCAACCGCGAGCTGATCGAGCTGCTCAACGAACTCCGGGTCGCCCTACCCGGGGTCCAGTTCCTCTTCGCGTTCCTGCTCATCGTGCCGTTCCAGCAGACCGTCGACCGGATCACGGGCTTCCAGCGGGGCGTCTACTTCGTCGCCCTCGCCTCCGCCGCGCTCGCCACCGCCCTGCTGATCGCCCCGGCGGCCCAGCACCGGCTGCTCTTCCGCCAGCACGACAAGGAGGCGCTGCTGCGGCGCAGCAACCGGTCGGCGGTGGCGGGGCTCGTCGCGCTCGGGCTGGCCATCTGCTCGGCGCTGCTGCTGGTGGTCGACGTCCTCTTCTCGCTGACCCTGGCCTGGGCGACGGCGGGGGTCCTGGCGGCATTCCTTGCCTGGTGGTGGATCGCCGTCCCGTTCTGGCAGCGCGCCGAGAACGAGCAGGACGTGCCGGAGGAGGACGACGACCGGTCCCGGTGGAACTGACCGGACCGTCGAGGGTCACCCGGCCTGAAGACGCAGCTTCGGCGACAGATCAGCCGAGGTGTGCGGGCACGGGGCCGGGATCCCCGGCGAGGCCCATGCCGACCGGCGGGAAGACCAGTGCGGTGCCGCGCACCGTGACGGAGACGTCGTCGCCGGCCGAGGGCACCTCGACGCCCTCGAGCCGGGCACTGACGCGCATCCCGCCGGGCAGGTCGAGCCAGGCCCGGGAGTCGTGGCCGTAGAAGTCGATGCTGTGCACCTTCGCGATCGGCGCCGTCGCTACGGGGGCGGAGAGCCGCAGCTGCTCCGGGCGGAGCAGGACGCGGGCGGCGCCGTCGGGCACGGGGTCCGCGCTGGTCTGCTCGTAGGCGAGGGCGCCCAGAACACAGTGCGCCCGGCCGTTCCTGACCTCCGCGTCCAGGACGACGGCCTCGCCCACGAACAGCGCGACGTCGAGGTCACCGGGCCGGCGGTAGAGCGTGCGCGGATCGGTGCGCTGCACGAGCCGGCCGTCGCGGAGCACCGCCACCTGGTCGGCCATCGACAGCGCCTCGGCCTGGTCGTGGGTGACCAGGACGGCGGTGGCACCCGACGCCGTGAGCGCCGCGGAGACGGCCAGGCGGGTCTCCTCGCGCAGGGCGGCGTCGAGCGAGGAGAACGGCTCGTCGAGCAGCACCAGGGACGGCTTCGGCGCCAGGGCGCGCGCGAGAGCGACCCGCTGCTGCTGCCCACCGGAGAGCTGGTGCGGGGAGCGGTCGGCGAGGTCGGCGTCCAGTCCTACCAACTGCAGCAGGTCGCGGACCCGGCCGCCGTCGCGCCGCTGGCGCCGGGGCAGCCCGAAGCTGATGTTGCCGGCCACCGTCAGGTGTGGGAACAGCCCACCCTCCTGCGGCACGAACCCGATACCGCGCCGGCGGGCGGCGACGCCGCGGCCGGTCCCGGCCACGACGCGGTCGCCGACGGCCACCGTGCCGGTGTCGGGGTCCTCGAAACCGGCGATCAGCCGCAGCAGAGTGGTCTTGCCGCACCCTGACGGGCCGAGCAGCGCCGTAAAGCTCCCGCTCGGGACGTGCAGGTCCACCCCGGTGAGAACCGGGGTGGTGCCGAAGGCCTTCGTCAGGTCCTTCACCGTCAGGGAGCTCATGTGGTCATACCTCGTCGGGCGTCGCGGGACAGCAGCACGGTAGCTGGTGCCGAGAGCAGCACCATGATCACGGCATACGGAGCGGCCGCTCCGTACTCCAGGCCACTGCTCGCCGACCAGAACGCCGTGGCCAGCGTGATCGTTCCGGTCGGGGCGAGCAGGAGGGTCGCCGTCAGCTCGGTGACGACGGCGAGGAAGACCAGCGCGGCACCGGCACCGATACCGGGCGCCAGCAGCGGCAGTGTGACCCGACGCAGCCGGTCCACGGCCGACGAGCCCAGCGAGGCGGCGACGTCGTCGTAGAGCCGCGGCGACTGCTCCACAGCGGAGCGCACCGTGACGATGGCCCGCGGGAGGAAGAGGATCGCGTAGGCGGCGAGCAGCACCGGCACCGTCTGGTAGAGCCACGGGGTTGCGCGGATGCTGATCGTCACCAGCGCCAGGGCGACGACGATGCCCGGGACGGCGCTGCCGAGATAGGTGCTGCGCTCGAGCAGCGTGCTGACCCGGCCTCGGGCGCGGACCGCCAGCCAGCCGGTGGGCACCGCCAGGGCGACGGTCAGAACCGCGGCGCCCGCGCCCAGGGCCAGCGTCGTCCCCGTGGTCGTGGCCAGGGCGGGCAGGCTCAGCGTGGTGGAGGAGCCGGTGATCATCCAGTAGGCCAGGCTGGCCAGGGGGACGACCAGCGCCAGTCCGACGAGCCCGGCCAGGCCGGCCAGGGACGGGACGGTGAGCCCCCGCAGCGGCACCGGCCGCACGGGGCGTGCGGCCCCGCGCCCGGTGCGGGCGTAGCCCCGCCGTCCCCGGAGCCGCAACTCGGCCAGCAGCAGGAGGAGGCAGAGCAGCACGAGGACGCCGGCCAGCATCGTCGCGCCGGGACCGTTGAAGGTGGCCCGGTACTGGTCATAGATCGCGGTGGTGAACGTCGGGTAGCGCAGCATCCGCAGCGCCCCGAACTCCGCGAGCAGGTGCAGGGCGACCAGCAGGCTCCCCCCGAGCAGCGCCACGCGCAGCTGAGGCAGCTGGACGCGCCAGAACACCGCCCAGCTCGACAGCCCCAGCCCGTGGGCCGTCTCCTCCAGTGCCGGGTCCAGACCCCGGAAGGCGGCGGCCACCGGCAGGTAGACGAAGGGGAAGTAGGACAGGGTCACGACCAGCAGGGCGCCGCGGTAGGTGTCCAGGCCGGGCAGCAGCGAGATCCAGGCGTAGCTGTTGACGAACGCCGGCACTGCCAGCGGCGCGACCAGCAGCACGTGCCAGAGCCGGCGCAGCGGTACCGAGGAGCGCTCCACCAGCCAGGCCGACCCGACCCCGAGGATGCCGCAGAGCAGTACCGTGCCGAGCACGAGCCGGGCGGTGTTCCACAGCAGCTCGGCCACCCGCGGCCGGAACACCAGCTCGCGGACGCCGCTCCAGCCCACGTCGATCGTGTAGCCGACGATGTAGCCCAGCGGAAGCAGCGCCAGCGCCGCCACGGCGCAGGCCAGCAGCAGTGTCACCGGGAACCGGCGCAGCGGGGCCCCGTCCCGGGCGCCCGCGGACGGCCGCGAGCCCCGAGCCACCGGCATCGCCGGCGCCCCGGGGTCCACGACCGGGAGCAGAGGACTGGTCAGAGCAGCCCCGCTGCCTGCATCAGCTCGGTGACCTTCGGCCCGTTGAGCGAGCCGGGATCGACCGTCGGCGCGCCGAGGGTGGAAAGCGGCGGGAGGACGTCGGCCGAGGCGGCCCCGTTCGCGACGGCGTACTCCAGCGCCGTGCTCTCGGCGAGCCGGTGCTGCCCGTCGGCGCTGGTCAGGTACTGCACGAACTCCTGGGCCTCCTTCTGGTGCCCGGAGGAGGCGAGGACCCCGGCGCCGGAGACGCTGACGAACGCGCCCGGATCCTGGTTCTTGAAGTAGTGCAGCTTCACGGAGTTGCTGTTGGCGCCGGACTCCGCCTGGTCCTTGAACCAGTAGTAGTGGTACATGATCCCGACCGGGATCTTGCCCTCGTTGACCGCCTGCATGACCGCGCTGTTGCCCTGGTAGATGGCCTTGCCGTCGGCCAGGCCCTGCAGCCAGGTGCGGGTGGCCGCCTCACCGCGCAGCGACAGGACCGCGCTGACGATCGCCTGGAAGTCGGCGCCGCCCGGCGGGAAGCCCACCTTCCCCTTCCACTCCGGGTTCGCCAGATCCATCATCGACGCCGGCAGCTGGGATTCGGAGATCAGGCCGGGGTTGTAGGCGAGCACGGTCGAGCGGGCGGCGAAGCCGACCCACGAGCCGCTCGACGGCCGGTACTGCTCGGGCACCTGCGCGAGGGCGGCCTCGCCGACCGGGGAGAAGAGCCCGGCGTCGGCGACGACCTGGACCGAGGGGCTGTTCTCGGTGACGAACACGTCGGCGGGCGAGGCCTTGCCCTCCTGGACGATCTGGTTGGCCAGTTCGGCGTCGTCACCGCTGCGGAACTCGACCTTGATGCCGGTCTTCGCGGTGAAGCCGTCCACCACCGCCTGCATCAGGTCCTCGTGCTGCGCGTTGTAGAGCGTCAGCGTGGTGGCACCCGAGCCGCCGGATCCGGCGGAGCCGTCGCAGGCGGCGAGCACGCCGGCCACGCCGAGGATGGAGAGAATGCTGGCGATCATCCGCCCGGGTCTGGTCACGCGGCGTCCTCCTGAAGTAGGTAAGGCACACCTAATCACAGTCGGCCTGGTGTGCGCGATGGGCCTCCCCCCACCGGGCCCGTCACCGTCGGCCAGACTCGGGCATGGCCTCTTCCACCCCGTCCGACCTGCGCATGCGCCGGGCACGCTTCGCCGAGCTGACCCCCTTCGAGGTCTACCGCCTGTGCCGCCTCCGGGTCGACGTCTTCGTGGTCGAGCAGGAGTGTCCGTATCCCGAGCTGGACGGCCGGGACCTCGAGCCGGCGACCGTGCACCTGTGGTTCGAGACCGACGGTGAGATCACCGCGACGATCCGGGTCCTGGACGACGGGGTGAGCAGGGCGATCGGCCGGGTGGCGACGGCCGCGGCCTTCCGCGGGCAGGGGCTGGCGGCCCGGCTGATCGAGGAGGGCATGGCGCTGTGCGGCGACGTCCCCATCACGCTCGGCGCCCAGGCCCACCTGGAGGGCTGGTACGGGCGGTTCGGCTTCCGCCGCAGTGGACCGGGCTACGTCGAGGACGGCATCCCGCACGTGCCCATGCGCCGGGAGCCGGCCGTCAGCGCGTGACGCCGGTGTGCCCCAGCGAGTAGCGCCCCGGCTGCGGCCAGACGCAGAGCCCGTGCGGCCCGTTGCCCACCGGGATCCGGGCGAGCAGGTGCCCGTCGGCCGTGGAGAGCACGTAGATCTCCCGGTTGTAGCGGCCGGACAGCCACAGCTGCGTGCCGTCCGCCGTCACTCCGCCCATGTCGGGGCTGCCGCCGGGGACCGGCCAGGTCGCCTTCACCTGACCCGTGACCGGGTCGAGGACGGTGACCGTGCCGGCGATCCGGCTGGTCACGTAGAGGACGCTGGCGTCCCGGCTGGGGTAGATGCCGTGCGTCCCGGCCCCGATCGAGATCTGCCCGATGACCCGGGTCGCCGCGCCGTCGAGCACCCACAGGCCGCCCTGGTCGGAGTCGGCGACGTAGAAGCGCTGGCCGTCGGGGGAGAGCTTGATGTCCTGCGGGCCCATGTGCATGTTGCGGGTCGGCATGTCGATGGTCCGCAACAGCGTGCGTGTGGCGACGTCCACGACAGCCACCCGGCCGGCGAACTCGCAGGTGAAGACCGCCGTACGGCCGTCGGCGGTGAAGTCGGCGTGGTCGATGCCGGCACAGTCGGGTATCGGCAGCTGCCCCTGCTCGGCCCAGGTGTGCGGGTCGTAGAAGACCAGAATCTTCCGGGCCTCTGCGACGGAGACCGCCGCGCTGCCGTCGGGCAGGAAGTACATGTTGTACGGGTCGATGATCGGTATCCGGGCGGAGTGCGCGCCGGTCTTCGGGTCGATCGGCGTGATCGCGTTCCCGACGTCGTCGGTCGCGTACAGCGTCTGCATGTCGTACGACGGCACGACGTGCTGCACCTCCCGACCGGCCGGGAAACGGTCGACCTCCTGGAAGGTGGCCGGGTCGATGACCCGGACCTCCCCTGAGCCGCTGTGCGGCACGTAGACCAGCGGCCGGGCCGCGGCCGCGGCGGGGCTGAGCATCCCGGCGCCGGCCTCGGAGTACACGTTGGCGGGGCTGACCACCGCCGGCATGCCCGGCAGCCCGCTCACCGTGGACGTGGTCGGCGCGGCGCTCGTCGGCGGACTCGGGCTGCGCGACGCCGACGCGGACGAGTGCCCCGCGTGGGTCGTCTCCTGGGCACCGTTGGCGAACGTCGTGCACCCGGCGAGAACCGACAGCGCGAGGGGCACGGCCGCGAACCGGCGAAGCCTGCGTGCCATGCCGAAGTCCCTCCTCGTCGACCGCCCGGATCCCGGCCCACCCTGCCAGGCCGGCGGGCGCCACGGTCAGCTCCCGCGCCGCGGGACGATACGTCCATGGACGACCGCGCGCTCCTCGTGACGGCGGCCGATCGCCTCGATCAGCTGACGGCGCGGACCACCCCGGGGGACTGGCGGACCGGCGGGCTGCTGGCCACCCGCCCCGAGGTGATCGCCCACCGGGACGGCGGCACCGAGCACGTGGCCGAGGCGCGCGTCGCCACTGCCGCATGGATCACCGCCCTCTCCCCCGCCGTCGGCCCGGCGTTGGCCGGCTGGCTGCGCGCGGCGGCCGAGGCCCCGTCGGTCGACCCGTCGGCCACGGCCGTGGCGCGAGTCCTGCTCGAGCGGCTGCCCTGATTCAGCGGGACGTCAGACGTCCGAACGGCTTGTAGACCGACAGCACGAGCGTGGTCACCAGGACCAGCGACGCCGCGCCGGAGTCACGCACGAGCTCCAGCCGCTGCGCGAACGGGACAGCTCCTCCGGCGGCATCGGCCAGCCCGGTGAGCGCCGGCGTGAGGACGACGAGGGAGAGGACGGCGCCCGCGGTGGTCAGCACCAGCTTCGCCGCCACCCACCAGTGACGGAACAGCCCCCACGGCGTCAGCAGGCCCAGCAGCACGCCGGTGACCAGCGAGAGCAGGGCCGCGGGCACGAGCAGTAGGGAGCCGATCAGCTGGGCGGCCGGATAGACCGCTCCGGGGTCCCGCCCGCGCGCACCGGTCACGGCGAGCAGCAGCACGGTGGCGTCGGTGCCGAGCAGTCCCACCGAGGCCCCGACATGCGTCGTGAGGAGGAGTTTCCGCCACCGCGGCGCCAGGCGGCGGGTCTGCGTACCGGCCATGATCTGAACGATAGACGTCTAAGGTTTCGACGTCTATCGTCGCCCCGTGCGCCCCTCCGAGGTCCCGATCGGGCTCCTGGTCAGCTCCACCGCCAAGGTGCTGAGCAGGGAGTTCGACGCTGCGCTGGCCGCCGTCGGTGGTTCCCGGCCCACCTGGCTGGTGCTGCTCTCACTGAAGACCGCAGGCCACCGCACCCAGGGCGAGCTGGCCGAGGCCGTGGGCATCCGGCAGCCCACGCTCAGCCACCACCTCGACGGACTCGAGCGTGAGGGCCTGGTCCGGCGGGAGCGGACGGCGGACAACCGCCGGGTCCAGCGCGTCACTGTGACGGAAGCCGGCGAGGCACTGTTCCTGCGGCTCCGCCGGGCCGCGGGCGCATTCGACGGCCGGCTGCGCGCCGGGCTGGACGACGCCGAGGTCGCCGAGCTGCGGCGACTGCTCGCCCAGCTCGCGGAGAACGCCCCGCCCGACTGACGCACGCAAGGTCCCCACCGGTCGCCGTTCCGGGCTAGAACCTCTCCCCATGGAAGCCGAGGACCGGCGAGCCACTCCCCCGACCCGGGCGGCCTACGCCCACGACGCCGTTCTGGACCTGGACCCCGGCGGCGACGACGCCGCACCCGGGGCGGCGATCACCGTCGCGCTCTGCGGCAGCTGGTCGCACGAGCCGCCCTGCCCCCTGGCGCCACATCACACGCGTGCCCACCGGTCGGGCACGGCGGTGACGCTGAGACTCCTCTTCGCCGCCGAGCCGGTGGACGAGCCGCGTGTCCGTGCGCTCGTCGAAGAGGCGCTGGCCCGCGGATGGGGCGACGGCCCCGACGGGACACGCACCTCCTGGCAGCTGGTGTGGGCAGCACCCTCGCCGCTGCTGCCCGACGAGGAGGAACACGCCCGGCGGCTGATGCGGGGCTGAGCCGCGTCAGCTGCCGAGCTGCCGGCCGGACGGGACGGCGCACGCGGCGGCCCGGTCGCGCAGCAGCGCCTGCTCCCGCTCGTTGCGGGTGAGGGAGGCCGCGTGCTCGAACTCCGGCCGGGCCTCGTCATGCCGGCCCAGCTGCACCAGCAGGTCACCGCGGACGCTGGGCAGCAGGTGGTAGCCGCGGAGCGCCGGAACATCGGTCAGCGCGTCGACGAGTTCCAGACCGGCCGCGGGACCGTAGGCGCGGGACACCGCGACGGCGCGGTTGAGCTCCACCACCGGGGACGGCGTCAGCTCGGCGAGCGCCTCGTAGAGCGCGGCGATCTGCGGCCAGTCGGTCGCCTCGACAGTGCCCGCGCGAGCGTGGCAGGCGGCGATCGCGGCCTGCAGCCCGTACTGGCCCAGCGCGGAACCGCTCTGCCCGGCCCGCTCCAGCGCGGCGAGCCCGCGGCCGATCAGCATCCGGTCCCAGCGGCCGCGGTCCTGGTCGGTCAGCAGCACCGGCTCACCTGTCTCGCTGATCCGGGCCCGGAGCCGCGACGCCTGGATCTCCATCAGGGCGACCAGGCCGTGCACCTCCGGCTCCCCCGGGGTGAGCTCGGCCAGGATGCGACCCAGTCGCAGCGCCTCCTGACACAGCGCCGGACGCACCCAGTCCCGCCCCGAGGTGGCGGAGTAGCCCTCGTTGAAGACCAGGTAGACGACCTCGAGCACCGACGACAGCCGGGCGGTGAACTCCGGCCCTGCCGGGACCTCGAACGGCACCCGCGCAGCGGTGAGCGTTCGCTTGGCCCGCACGATCCGCTGCGCCACCGTCGACTCGGCGACGAGGAAGGCGCGGGCGATCTCGTCGGTGGTGAGGCCGCCGATCAGCCGCAGGGTGAGGGCGACGCGGGCCTCGCGGGAGAGGACCGGGTGGCAGGAGATGAAGACCAGCCGCAGGACGTCGTCCTCGACGACCTCGTCGAGCGCCGCCACCCAGTCCGGCTCCTCGGCCTCGGGCAGCTCGCGGCCGAGCTCGGCGGTCTTGCGCTCGAGTCGCTCCACGCGGCGGAAGACGTCGATCGCCCGGTGCCTGGCGGTGGCCATGAGCCAGGCACCGGGCTTGTCAGGCACTCCGGTCTCCGGCCAGCGCTCGAGGGCAGCGACGAGTGCGTCCTGCGCCAGCTCCTCGGCCAGTCCGACGTCACCGGTGACCCGGGTGAGCGCGCCGATCAGCTTCGCGGACTCCATCCGCCAGACGGCGTCGACGACGCGATGCGTCGCCGACGCCGTCCGGGCGGGGAGTTGATCCATCAGGAGCCGTGCTGGGCTTCGACCGTCGCGCGCAGCCGGTCCTCCTGCTCGCGCAGCTCCGGGGTGAACGCGTCGCCGAAGTCGTCGGCGGTGAAGATCTGGCGCACCTCGATCTCCTCACCACGGAAGGGTGCCTTGCGCACCCACTGGAGGACCTCCTCGCGGGAGGAGACCTCGAGGATCCAGAAGCCGGCGACGAGCTCCTTGGTCTCGGCGAACGGCCCGTCGACGACGGTCGAGTTGCCGTCCTTGTCGAACCGGATGCGGGCCCCCTTGGAGCTGGGGTGCAGCCCCTCGCCGGCGAGCATGACCCCGGCCTTCACCAGCTCCTCGTTGTAGGCACCCATCTCGGCGAGCTGCTGCTCGGTGGGCATGACGCCGTTCTCGGTGTCCTCGTCGGACTTGACGATCACCATGTAGCGCATCGCTGGATCTCCCTCTCGTGTCGGGAACGGGTGCCGGCCACCCGGCCGGCTCGACCCCGCTCTACTGACACGTCGAACGAGCCTCACCCGGATCGACACCGCCGCACAAGATTCTTTTCCGGCCGATGTGGCCGAGTGGACGACCGGAGCCCGGGTAGGGGGCCCCGGTGAGCGACGAGACGGGACCCGGCGGGTTCGCGGGGCGACTGGGCGTGGTGGTCGAGAAGGTCGAGGAGGGCACCTCGCACCTGGGGTTCCAGGCGACGGAGGACCATCTGAACCCGGCCGGGACCGTGCACGGCGGCGTCCTGGCCACTCTGGTGGACACGGCCATGGGGACGGCGGTCCGCAGCGCCACGGGCGACGGCGACGTGCCCGCGACCAGCCAGCTCACCGTCACCTACCTGCGTCCGGGGAAGCCGGGGCGGCTGGCGGTCACCGCCCGCGTCCGCACCCGCGGCGAGCACCTGACGGTGTGCGAGGCCGACGTCGAGCAGGACGGCCGCAGCCTCGTGCACGCCGTCGCCACCTTCGCCCTCCTGCACGACTGACGCACCGCAGCCCCTCCCGCGCAGCCGGGACCCGATGGGGCTGCCGCGCAGTCCTTCGCGTCACCCGACAGGGTGGCGACGCCGGGCCGCGGCCGCGCGCGACCGCGGTCCCCACTCCCTGACAGACTGGACCCGACGGTTCCGCAAAGCCGCAGCTCAGCGGCCACATCGACCTGTCGGGACAGCGGCACTCCGCCGGGTCGGCCGGCGCCTGCGCGGGCAGACATCGAGGTCACGGTGTGGCATCGAGAGCCTCCGGGGCTGGCGCACCTGAGTAGCGTCACACCTGACATCTCTTCATCCAGGAGGCACCCCGTCGCCACGACGCATGGACGCTGCGCCGAAGCCCATCTGGGTTGCCCCTGCCGGGGCGACCAGACCATCCACGAGGAACGGTCCAGGGAGATCGCCGAGGCCCGGGCCCACGCCGAGGAGACCGTCGCCTGCCCAGAGTGCGGCGCCTCGACCACCCCGCTGAACATCGTCACCTGGGGACACTGCCGAGCGTGCCGGACGGCGCAGTCCCGGGAGATGTACCCGCTCCGCTGGTAGACCGCCCGCTCCCCCGCGCCGCACGCCTGGACGCGCCCCCGCCGGGAGACGATGAGGCATGACCACTGCGACCTGGAACGGCGTCGTCATCGCCGAGTCCGACGACATCGTCACCGTCGAGGGCAACGCCTACTTCCCGCGAGAGACCGTGCGCGACGACGTCCTGCGGCCCTCCGGGCACCACACGTTCTGCCCATGGAAGGGCACGGCCTCCTACTACGACCTCGAGGTCGCGGGCCAGGTCAACCGGGACGCCGTCTGGTACTACCCCACGCCCAAGGACGCCGCGAAGGAGATCGAGGGCCGCGTCGCGTTCTGGCACGGCGTCGAGGTCCGCTGAGCGGACCTCGTCATCGGGAGGGCCGGGCACCCGCCAGCTCGCGGGCGGCCGCCGCGGCGTCGTCGTCCAGTTGCTCGGCGACCGCCTCGCTGAACGAGTCGTAGGCGACGACGGGCGTCACGCCCAGGGCCTCGGCGATCTGATCCCAGCCCGCACCGCCGCGCAGCGCCGCCCGGACCCCGATCAGCTGACTGTCGTGCGCCTTGCGCGCGATCACCTCACCCAGGGCCAGCAGCTCCAGCGCCTCATAGCTGTCCAGCGAGGTGTCGCTGCTCTTCATGGCGTTCCAGTGCTCCTCGTCGTCGTCGTGGACGGTGGTGAGGGCCGAACCTCCGCTGTCGCGGCGGCTGAGGAAGTCCAGCCGGGTCGCGGCCGTGGTCAGAGTGAACTCCGGCGCGAGGGCCTCGGGGGTGATGCGCATGCCCGGAGCCTTCCCCGCCCACGTCGGCGCGCCAAACTCCGGCACCGTGTGACGGTTGCGACGCGCGCGTTACACGCGGCGCGCTACGGACCGGGCACGCAGACGCACGGAGGGCCCGCACCCCGAGTGGGATGCGAGCCCTCCGAACGAGTGCCGGGACGTCAGCTGGTGACGCCCACGGCCTCCTTGGCCAGAGCGGCCAGCTGGGTCTGCGCGGCGCTGGCCACGTTCGCCCGGTTCTTGTGGGCCTCCTCGTAGTTGATGACCACGCGGATGTCCTCCGGCGTCTTCAGGCCCTTGATCGCCTTGATCGCGTCACCGACGGCGAGCTGGTCGAAGTTCTTGATCGGCAGCTCGTCGGCGGAGACGTCGCCGAGCTCCACGCGGGCGGACTTGGCTGCCTCGGCGGCGTCCTGGTTGCCCTCCCGCTTGGCGACCTGCTCCGCGCGGCGCAGCGTGGCGCTCCGGCCGGCGGTCAGGGTCTCGCGGACGGCGTCGGTGAGCGCGGCGGCCCGGCCGGTCACGGCAGAGAACCGGTCGGAGGTCTCCTCACCGGCGTGCTTCACCGAGTCAACGGCGTTGTTGACCGTGTTGGCCCAGAAGCGGACCGGGGCGTTGACGGCACGCGCCACACCACCGGCGACCTTCTGCACCGGGGTCGCGACCAGGGCGGCGGGGCCACCCATGGCCTCCTCGGCGAGCACCACGGTCAGCCACTCGACGGTGGCCTCGTGCGCCGTGATCAGCTTCTCGGCGAGCTGGCGGACCTTGGTCTGGCCGGCCTGGTCGGCGAGCACCTTCACGTAGGTGGCGCGGTCGAGGAGCTGGTGCTCGAGCTGCAGGTCGGTGAGCAGCGCCTCCTCGAAGGGGGCTGCCTGCTCGAAGGTGGCCTTGAGGGTGGCCGACAGTCGGCCGATCGCCGGGGTGACGACGTCCGGCACACCACCGAGCGAGCGCAGCTGCTCGGTGATCTCGAGGCTGCGGGCGGCAGCGTTGTCGGCGTTCTGGGTGAGCTCGCGGCGGACGGCGTCGGTGCGGGCCTGCGAGATGCGGGTGCGTGCGACCTGCTCTTCGGTCTGGGTGAGGAGCACGAGCGCGCGCAGCTGGTTGATGAGCTTGTTGTTGTCGGTCATGACGAGGAACAACTCCAGGGATTCGGGGATGACCTGACGGTCTCTTGCATGCCCCGCTATCCCGGGCTGCTAACTGCTGCAAGCAGATTGCTAGCAGTGAGCTACGTCACGCCGCCCGGGGGCTCTCCACGGAAGTGCCCCAGCAGGGTCAGCCGATCGCGGCAGTCTGCTCCGTGGGCACCGCAGGCCGGGAGCGCACCCGGAATCGGAGCACCGGCTGGGTGTCGTCGTTCTCGAGGGGACGCGGCGCCAGTCGGACCACGCGCCGCGGGAGCTGGGACGGCGGCATGAGCTTCCCGCAGCCGACGCAGTACCGGCCTCGCTGCTCGACGGCGTTGCAGTGCGCGCACGACGACGACATGGTGCCTCCTCGAACTGGTGCATCCCCGCTGAGTGGGTCTGGGCGGACCATCGCAGGTCAGGACGACGGATCTGGACCGTTTCGGGTTCGTGTGACGAGCTGTAACCGGACCGTCACCTGGGCAGAGGCGTTCGGCGTCACTCCGGCGGCAGGCGCTCGAGCAGCCGGTCGAGGAAGCCGACCTGACCCTTCACGAGCTTCGCGCGGGCCTCCTCGACCTCGAACCAGGCCGCCCGGTCGATCTCGGGAAACTCCTGGACGCGGCCCGAGCGCGGCGGCCACTCCAGCTCGAAGGTGTTGCTGACCGAGGCCGATGCGTCGAGGTCGCCCGCCGCCGCCCAGACGGTGAGCACCTTGCTGCTGGTCGTGCGGAGCTCGCCCAGCGGCAGGAAGTCCGCAGCGGGGACCGGCGTCCCCAGTTCCTCCTCGAACTCCCGGCAGGCGACGGCGAAGGCGTCCTCCCCCGGCCCGTACTCGCCCTTCGGGATCGACCACCCGCCGGCGTCCTTCCTCGCCCAGAAGGGGCCGCCCATGTGCCCGATCAGCACCTCCCGGCCGCCCGTGCCCACCCGGTGCAGCAGGATTCCGGCGCTCGTCCGCGGCATCGTCCCCCCAGAGCCGACATCGCCATTGTGGCCGACCGGAGGTGGGCCGTAGTGCCCCCGGCGGTACGGCACACCGAACGGGCCATGCCCGGCTTGCCCGAGGTACAGCGACTGGAAGAACGCTTCTCCGGCGCCTGAACCGCCCCGGAGTCAGACGAGGGTTTCGCGCCGCGCGCGCCCAGGCTCTGCCAGTAGCCCAGGCTCTGCCAGTACTTGTGGTCGGTGGCCCGACCCCGGCGTGGCGCCCCAGGGAACTGCCAGGTCGCTGGGGTTGACTTCCGGTGGGCCGCACGACGGTGCTGCCGCTGTAACGAGGAGGGAACCGTGCGCATCTCGCTGTTCGGCCTGATCTACCTGGCGATCGGTGTCGTCGTGGCCCTGACCAACGGATACAACAGCGTCGCGGGGGTTTCGGAGATCCTGTCGCTGGTCATCGCGGTCGTGCTGTGGCCGGCCCTGTTTTTCGGCGTCGACCTGCACCTGCCGCCGATCGCCACCTGACGCTCAGCGTCCTGTCCACCGCGGCGGGCGCTTCTCCAGGTAGGCCGCGATGCCCTCGGCCCGGTCCTCGCTGAGGTAGGGGTTGGGCCCGACGTCCAGGCGCAGCGCCTGCCACAGCGGGAGCTCCAGGCCCTTCACCGCGGTCTCCTTCATGCGGCGGACCGAGATCGGCGCGTTCGCCGCGATCCGCTCGGCCAGCTGCAGCGCCGCGGGCAGGACGTCGGCCGGCTCGACGATGCGGTTCACCAGACCCCACCGTTCGGCGAACTCACTGCTCACGTAGTCCCCGGTCAGCAGCATCTCCATGGCGATGCCCATGGGGACGCGCTTGGGCAGGACGACGGAGCCGAAGTTGGCGCCCATGCCGATCTGCGCCTCCGGCAGGCCCAGCTTGATGCCGGGGGCAGCGACGCGGATGTCGCAGGCGAGGGCGAGCTCGAACCCGCCGGCCACGGCCGCACCGTTCAGCGCGGCGACGACCGGCACCGGGGTCTCTGTGACCACCTCGAAGACGTTGCGCGCGGAACGGTTCATCGGCGGCCGGAAGCGCTCGCCGCGCTCGTCGGCCGCACGGATCTCCTTGAGGTCGAACCCGGCGCAGAACGCCGGTCCGTTCCCGGTGAGGACGACGGCCCGGACGCCGTCCGCGACGCAGGTGAGGAACCGCTCGACCAGGTCGGCCTGGAGCGCCGTGGAGAGGGCGTTCCGGCGCTCGGGCCGGTCGAGGGTGAGGACGCGGACGTGCCCGCGGTCCTCGACGATCAGTCCGGACTCGAGCCGC
>JAOPWM010000149.1 GCA_025965695.1 Blastococcus sp. | reverse complement strand
CGTTGTCGGCGACGTAGCCCTCGATCAGCTCGCCGTCCCCGGCGTCGGTCCAGAGGCTCTTCGCACGACGGCCGGTGTTCTTGGCGATGACCGTGTTGGCCGCACGCAGAATCCGCTGCGTGGACCGGTAGTTCTGCTCCAGCACGATCGTGGTGGCGTGCGGGTAGTCGCGCTCGAACTCGTCGATGTTGCGAATCGTCGCCCCTCGGAAGGCGTAGATCGACTGGTCGGCGTCACCGACGACGCACAGCTCGGCCGGCGGCACGGGTCCGTCGCCCGTGCCGACCAGCTCGCGCACCAGCACATACTGGGCGTGGTTGGTGTCCTGGTACTCGTCGACAAGCACGTGCCGGAACCGCCGCCGGTAGTGCTCGGCGACGTCGGGGAACACCTGCAGCAGGTGCACGGTGTTCATGATCAGGTCGTCGAAGTCCATGGCATGCGCCTGGCGCAGCCGCTGCTGGTAGAGCTTGTAGGCCTCGGCCAGCACCTTCTCCGGCGCCGTCTGCGGGGCGTAGCTCTCCTCGTCGATGAGCTCGTTCTTCAGGTTGGAGACCTGGGCGGCGAGGCTGCGCCCGGGATAGCGCTTGGCGTCCAGGTCGAGGTCGCGCGCAACCATCGTCATCAGGCGCACCGAGTCGCCCTGGTCGTAGATCGTGAAGGAGGACTTCAGGCCGAGCTTGGCCGCCTCGGCGCGCAGGATGCGCACGCACATCGAGTGGAACGTCGAGACCCACATCGCGCGGGCGCGGGGGCCGACGAGCGCCGCCACCCGCTCCTTCATCTCGCCCGCGGCCTTGTTCGTGAAGGTGATCGCGAGGACCTCGCCGGGAGAAGAGTGCCGGGCACCGAGGAGGTAGGCGATGCGGTGGGTGAGCACGCGGGTCTTGCCCGAACCGGCACCGGCCACGATGAGCAGCGGGCCGCCCTCGTGGACGACGGCCTGACGCTGGGGGCCGTTGAGGCCGGCGAGCATGCGGTCGAGTTCCCGGCCGACGGACCCGGGGGCGGAGCGCTGCAGGGCCTCCGTCCCGGGAAGACTGTTCTGGGCACCGGAGGGGGCCTGCTGGACGCTGCTCATGACCTCCTCACTGTAAGCCGGACGGGTGACGGTCCCGCCCGGCCGGGGACCTGCGCCACACCCGTCCCAGCGGTGGCTGATGGCGTCGCGCCACCCCGTGTGGCACACTCGGCCTCGTGCTCGCCACGGTCAGCTTTTACTACGGTCACCGGGATCCGGTGTCCGTCACCGCTGGCTGATCAACCGCCGCAACAGACGACCCGGTCCCGAAGAGCCCCGGGGCGTTTTTTTGTTTCCGGTGTTCGATGGGCCACCAGCTCCCCGAAGGACATCCGATGAACACCGTCACTGCCTCCCCCGCCACCGCCGTCGACGACCCGTCGGCGCGGATCGGTGAGTTGCGCAGCTCGATCGACGCCTGCGACGCCGAGATCATCGAGCTCGTGCAGCGCCGGCTGGCCATCTCGCACGAGATCGGCGCCGTCCGCGCCGCCAGCGGCGGCACCCGGCTGTCGCTGTCCCGGGAGCAGCAGGTCCTCTCGCGCTTCCGCGCCGCCCTGGGGCCGGACGGTGCCGCCCTCGGCATGATGCTGCTCCGCCAGGGCCGCGGCCGGCTCTGAAGCTAGGGCTCGGCCCGCCAGACCAGCTGCCGGTCGTCGTCCATCGCGACGACCTCCTGGACGGCCCCGGGGCGCCGGCTGAGCGCGAGTGCGTCGTCCGCGAGCTCGAGACCGAGGGCCACCGCGCCGTCGAGGTCGGCCGCCGGGCGGTCGGTGGACAGGCGGAGGACGGCCGGATCGGCGTCCCGCCAGACCATCAGGTCGTCGTCCCCGGGCCGGAGGGTGCTGCGGAGAGCGTCGACGACGTCGTCACCGGGTGGGGTGTCGAGACGCACGGAGACCGAGAGCGTGAAGGTGGGCACGCCCCGAGTCTGGAGCAGGGCTGTATCCGGACCCGATTGCCACGTCTCTCCCTGACGTCCCCCACGCCGGACCCGAGAGACGTGAGCCCCATGCCCGAGCCCACCCCCGTCCCGCCGTTCTCCCGCCGGCTGCCGGCCGACGTCGCCGACCGCATCCGGTCCACGGCCGTCCCGCGGCCCGGGGGCCGTTCGCTCGAAACCGGCTGACATCACGTCCGGCCCCGTCCGACGCCCGCCCGCCGTGACCCCGCGGGCTGTCGACGACGAGGCCGGGGACCGGAGAGGCCTCGGCTGTCGAGAGCACGGCAGCCGGGAGCAGCCGGTCAGCGGGGGCCGGTCGGGTCGCCAGGGGGAGGACCCGACCGGCTCCCGGTCACGACCGCTCCCCCGATGTCACATCCGGTCCTCCTGCTCCGTCTCCATGGGTGTCACCCCGACGGAGAACCCCATGACCAGCACCGAGACCGCCCGCATCCGCTCGAGCCGCCCCGCACGCTGCTGTACCGCCTCGCCGAGTGGTACTCCCGGCGCACCTACGGCGTCGTCGCCCAGCCCCTCGCGGCCCTGCCGCACCACCCGCGCGTGCTGATGACCGATGTGCGTCTCGAGCGCTCACTGGCCGGCTGGGATCGGCTGGATCCCGGCCTGAAGGCGCTCGCTGTCATGGCCTCGGCCGCCACCATCGGCTGCTCGTGGTGCATGGACTTCGGCTACTGGGAGAGCACCCAGCGAGGCGTCGACCCGAAGAAAGCTGCGCGACGTCCCGCAGTGGCGCGACAACGCCGTCTACACCGACCTCGAACGCCAGGTCATGGCCTACGCCGAGGCGATGACGACGACCCCGCTCGGGGTCACCGACGAGATGGTGGCCGCCCTGCGGCAGGAGCTGTACGACGCGGCACTGGTCGAACTCACCATGATGGTCGCCGTGGAGAACGTCCGGTCGCGGTTCAACAGCGCTCCGGGCCTGACCAGCCAGGCTTCAGGGACCGCTGTGAGATCCCGGCCCGCACCTCGTGACGGACGATCTCGTGACGGACGACCTCGCCGCGTTCGACCGGCACCGGCGGCTGCTGTTCACGGTGGCCGACCAGATGCTGGGCAGTGTCGCGAACGCCGAGGACACCGTGCAGGACGCGTGGCTGCGTCGGGCCGGGGCCGACCGCGGCGTCGTCCGCCACCCGGACAAGCCCGCAGGCCTGTCGGTCACCGGTTCCGGGACCGACCTAGGCTCCGGCGGGTGACCGCACCCCTCTCCCGGACCCCCGCCGAGCACGTCGAGCGTGTGCTCTGCG
>JAOPWM010000259.1 GCA_025965695.1 Blastococcus sp. | reverse complement strand
GCTTCTCCAGCGACTTGCTCATCTGGCCGTCGGTGACCGACAGGTTGCGGTACGAGTTCATCGCCGCGATGTTGTTGCTGACGTTCAGACCCATGATGTTCCTCCTTGGAATGGGGTCTTTCCTGTGATCCCGCTGCATCCGTGCTACGGGTTCGTGCTGGTCGCGCACATTTGATTACGGCGTGGGACGGGTGGGACTTGAGGCGAATTCGCGATTTTTCTTGCCCGCCGTCCCTCAGGCGGATCGGGTAGCCGCCCCGAGGCCGGTCGGCGGGAATGACGACCTGGGCTGGGGGAGTGGTGCTCGTCCGGGATCGCGGCCGGCGACCCGCTCGACGTAGCTCCGCTGCTGGTTGCGAGCCCGCACGCCGCCGTCGGCGGCGACCGGACGCCCTTCCCACACCTCGCTCATCGCTGCGTGCAGGAGCGTGAGTGCGCGAGCGCGCATCTGCGAGACCCGCGAGAGCGTGACGCCGAGGTCGTCGGCGATGTCGGTGAGCGATTCGTCACCGAAGAAATTGCGCTCCACGACCTCGTCGAGTCGGTCGGGGAGGGCGCGGATCGCATCGTGCAGATACCTGGCCCGCTCGCCCCGGAGCAGGGCGCGCTCGGGGGACTCCCCGGTGTCGGGCAGGTCGAGCGACGTTCCGTCGCCGCCGGTCTCGGCGTCGATGCTCACCATGACCGCCCGGTGGACGTCGACCTGCAGGCTGTCCAGCTCGCTGCGCGGGACGCCGAGGCTGGCGGCGAGTTCCTCGCGCGTGGGCGGCCGGCCGAGGGAGATCGTCAGCGCGTCGGCGGCGGCATCGCTGCGCCGGGCGGCGGCCCGGACGGAGCGGCTGGCCCAGTCGCCGGAGCGCAGCTCATCGAGGACGGCGCCCTGCAGGCGGGCGAGGGCATAAGTCGCGAACGAGGCGCCCGCGGCCGGGTCGAACCGCTTGGCGACCTCGACGAGCGCCACGTGCGCACAGGACAACAGATCGTCGCGGCTCACATGGCCCGGCAGCGAGATGCGGGCGGCCACCGCGTTCACGGCGAAGGAGGCCAGCGGGAGGTGCTCGGTGACCAACGCGTCGATCTCCTGCTGCGAGCGCCCCTCCGACGCGCGAGCGTTCGGGTTGTTGCCCCGCTGCGTGCGATCGCGAGTGGTCTGGTCGTGCAGCGGCCGTTGACGCAGGGGGCGGTCGGCCGCCAGGGCTCGGGCTGGGCTCACGTCCTACTTCTCGGCTGACCCCGGGGCCCTCGGCACCGCCTTCGAGACATTTCCTTGTCGACTTGTGGCCCCACTTGTCGGCTTCGGCTTGAGGGCCTGCGACAGGGTGCCGATGGCAGGTCGACGAAGATCCGCCGGCGCCCAGCTCGGGCAGCCGGCGCGATGCGGAGAGACACGACGGAAGGGCGGTGGACACGTGGACTACCAGCACCTGTCGACGTTGCTGTGGCGGGAGCAGGAGCTCCTGGACCTGCTGCTGTTCAAGGCCGAGGAGAAGCAGTACCTGATCCTCACCGGCAAGACCCGCTGGCTGGCGCGCATCGCCCACGAGATCGAGGTGGTCCTCGACCAGCTCCGTACGCTCGAAGTGGAGCGGGCCGCTGCCACCGAGGCGATCGCCGTCGCGCTCGGCCTGAGTGCGAACCCGTCACTGCGCCAGGTCGCCGACGCCGCGCCGGCGCCGTGGAACGACCTGTTCGCCAAGCACCACGAGGCGCTGCTCGTCCTCGTCACCGACCTGCGCAGCCTGTCCGACGCCAACCGCGAGCTGATCGAGGGCGGCCTCGCCGCCATCGGCGACGCGCTGCTGTCGGTCAAGACGAACTCGACCGGCACCTACGGCTCGACCGGTCGCAACTCCGACGACGGCTCGTACCGCGCCGTCACGCTGGACGGTGCACTGTGAGCAGCACGTTCGGAAGTCTCAACGCTGCGACCACCGCGCTCTGGGCGCAGCGCCGGGCGCTCGACGTCACCGGCCAGAACATCTCCAACGTCAACACCGACGGCTACTCGCGGCAGCGGGTCGACCTGCGGGCCATGGGCGGCAGCGTCGTCCCCGCCTTCTTCTCGACCAGCAACGGCATCGGCAGCGGCGTGAGCGCCGACGACGTCACCCGGATCCGCGATGCCTTCCTGGAGGGTCGCGGCCACACCGAGCACGCCAACAATGCGCGGCTGACCGTGGAGAGCGACACCTACGACCTGGTCCAGCAGGCCGTCCGCGAGCCGGGCGACACCGGCATCCAGAGCCTGATGTCGGACATGTGGGCCGGCTGGGAGGACGTCGCCAACCAGCCCCAGGACGAGGCCGCCCGCGGCCAGCTGTTGCAGCGCCTGCAGAGCCTGGTGAGTGGGATCCACACCACCCAGGCTTCGCTCAGCGCGCAGTGGACTCAGCAGCGCAACAACCTCGACGTGCTGGTCGCCGACGTGAACTCGGCCGCCAGCTCTATCGCGGGGCTGAACAAGGCCATCCAGCAGGCGAATCAGACCGGGCTTCCGGCCAACGATCTCGCCGACCAGCGCGATGTGCTCGTCATGAAGCTCGCGGACCAGGTGGGTGCCACCGTCCGACCAGGGAAGTTCGGCTCGGTCGACGTCATCGTCGGCGGCATGACCCTGGTGGCGGGGAGCACGGCGTCCACCCTGGCCACGGCAGGTACCTACAGTGCGGACGGCATGACCGGCGTCGACGGTCCGCCCCGCATCGTGATGGGCAGCGGCGGCTACCGGGTGCGGGCCGGCGGGACGGCGGAGGGGACGCTGAACGCCCTCACCACGATCATCCCGACCTACCGCACGAACCTGGACAACACGGCCGTCAGCCTGGCGACGAGTCTGAACGCGGCACACACCGCCACCGGCGCCGCGTTCGACCTCGACGGGGCGGTCGGGACGCCGCTGCTCGGCTCGTCGAGCGGGCCGATCACGGCGGCGTCGCTGAGCGTGCTGATCAGCGATCCCAGGAAGATCGCGGCCTCGAGCGTGCCGGGGCCGGCGGCCGGGGTCGGCGCACTGGACCACGGCAACGCCGACAAGATCGCCCAACTGCGCCAGTCCACGACGGGCACGGACGCGAACTACCGCAAGATGATCGTCGAGCTCGGTGTGCAGGCGTCCGTCGTCGCTCGCAACGTCGACATCCAGTCGGTCATCACGACGCAGGTGGACGCCTCGCGGGAGTCGGTCGCCGGCGTCAACATCGATGAGGAGATGACCAACATGCTGTCCTTCCAGCACGCCTACTCGGCGGCCGGTCGGTTGGTGACAGCGATCGACGAGACGCTCGACACGCTGATCAACCACACCGGGCTCGTCGGGCGCTGACGGCGATGCGGATCACCCAGCGCGCCGTCGCGCTCACCAGCTTGCAGGGGCTCAACCGGAACCTCGACGCCGTCGGAAAGCTGCAGCAGCAGCTCACGTCCGGCCGGCTCATCAACAAGCCGTCGGACTCGCCGACCGGCACGAACCGGGCGATGCAGACCCGTTCCGACCAAGCCGCCTCCGCGCAGCACAGCCGCAACATCAACGACGCGAAGAGCTGGCTGGACCAGACGGACTCCGCCCTGCAGGGGATGCTGAACACCGCCCGGCGGATCAGGGACCTGACCGTGCAGGGTTCCAACACCGGTGCGACGAATCCCGAAGGTGCCCAGGCGATCGCCACCGAGGTCGCCTCCCTTCGCGACGGTCTGCTGAGCCTGGCCAACCGCACCGTCGGTGGGCGCCCGCTGTTCGGAGGGGTGACGCCGGGGCCGCAGGCGTACGACGCGAGCGGCACCTACGTCGGCCTGGCGGGTCCGCCGGTGACTCGCCGCGTGTCCGACGGCGTGGTCATCCGGGTCGACACGGACGGCCCTGCCGCCTTCGGGCCGGCCGGCGCCGACGTGTTCGCCATCGCCGCCAAGATCGCCACGGACGTCGTATCCAACCCTGCTGCGCTGTCGACTCACCTGTCCGACCTGGACGGCGTCATGAGCAGCATGACGAACGCCTTGTCCGGCGTGGGTGCCCGCGCCTCCCGGGTCGAGCGGCAGGAGCAGATCAACGCGGACCAGGCGCTGACGCTCGCGTCACAGCTCGCCGAGACCGAGAGCATCGACCTGCCCAACACGATCATGAAAGTGCAGATGCAGCAGACCGGCTACCAAGCCGCACTGGCCGCGACGGCGAAGGCGATCTCGCCGACGCTGCTCGACTACCTGCGCTGATGTCCCGCCACCCGATTCCGGTCCGGCCGAGGAGGCTGTCCGCATGACGCCGTCCCCGGTCGCAACGCTGCCTGCAGCCACGCGCGCCCCCGCGCGGACGCCGTCCCGCAAGCCCACGCTGAAGGCGGTGCCGACGCCGGCGCCCGTGCCGCTATCGGTGCAGGTGCTCGAGTTGGCCGAGCCGCTGCCCGGCTTCCCGGGCCACCGCGACTACGTCCTGGTCCCCGCGGATGCGGGCGGTCTCCTGTTCTGGCTGCAGTCGGCGGCGCCCGACGGGCCGCGCTTCCTCGCCGTGTCGGCCGCCTCGTTCTTCCCCGACTACGCGCCGTCCCTGACCGGCGCGGTCTGCGTCGAGCTGGGCCTGGAGGACCCGGCCGACGCGACCCTGTACTGCCTGGTGACGGTGCCCGACGGCGACGTCTCCGCAGCGACGGCGAACCTCCGCGCCCCCGTGGTGGTGAACCGGGCCGGCCACCGGGCCCGTCAGCTCGTCCTCCTCGACGCCGGGCTCCCGATCAGGCGGCCACTGCGCCGATAGTGATTCCGGGCGATCGTGCCATCGTGGTGCGACTGCCGAGCCCGCTCGGCGGGCACTGCCAAGGACGGCCACCCACACACCCATGGAGGGGTACACGTGCTCACACTCACGCGCAGCGTCGGCGAGACGATCCGTATCGGCGACGACATCGAGGTCCACGTCGTCGAGGTCCGCGGCGGCACCGTCCGCCTGGGCTTCAAAGCTCCCCGCGAGGTCGCGATCCACCGCGAGGAGGTCTACCGGCAGATCGCCGAGGCCAACCTCCTTGCCGCGCAGGTGACCGCCGACAGCCTCGGTGCCCTCGCCGCCTTCGCCCCTTCGGCGGCAGCCACCGAGGCCGCTGGTACGGAGGCCGCTGCTACGGAGGCTGCCGCCACCCCGGAGGACGCGTCGGCCTGACAGATCTGCATGCCGCGAGGCCTGGCTGCTTTGGCAGACGCTGCCAACGTGTCTGTGACCTGGCCGCCAGCTGCACCGACACGGGCAACATCTGCCGAAGTAGTCAGCCATAACTGCGTATGACACGGCGAGTGTTGTGGCCTTAGTTGCCGAGGGCATAGGGCAGATTTCCCCTCAAGCGAGTGACAGGGGGCGATCAGCATGGAACGCAACGCAACTCAGGCAGAGGCATTCAACGCACAGGCCATCAACCAGGCCGAGCCGGAGACCGTGGTCGTCCACGTCCAGCTCCGGCCGCGTCGAGGTGCCACTCGCAAGTGCCTGGCCGCCCTCGCGACTCTCGCCGCGGAGCACGACGAGGTGTCCTTCGCCGTCACCGGGCTGAGCAAGGACGACCGCGTGGTCCGGGTGACCGTCGGCGTCGACCTCGGTCCCCGGACCGCGGTCGCCAAGTTCTCGCCGCAGGCTCAGGCCGCATATGCCTTCGTCAGCGCGATCTTCACCTCGCTGTACGACCACATGCCCGTCTACACCGCCGAGCCCAGCGGCGCCGAGCGCGCGGCAGCCGCCGTCCTCATCGAGCAGGCGGCCGGTGGCGTCACCGCTGCCGACGTCCTCGAGGGACTGCCGACCGCCCCGGCCTCGCCGGTGCCGAGCCCGCGGATGCCTGGCCCGGGTGAACGCATCCCGGCCTGACGGCCTCCCGAGTGACTTTCGGGCCTCCTTCCCCGAGGCCCTCCTTCCCCGTAGGTCTCCAGGAGTACCGGTGTCCGACAGCTTTGCCTACCCCTCGCCCCCGTCCCCGACGTCCACTGCCATCGACAACCGCGACCGTGTCCGCGAACCTCTGGTCTTCGGCGGCCTCCCCGAGGCGGACGGTTGGGTCCTCGCTCCCATCACGCCCCGGGACCGGGTGCACTTCCGCGTCGACCACGAGCTGCCCCTCGAGGAGTTCCGCAGCGAACTCCCCGACGGCGTCACGGTCAGCTACGACCAGGGGGACGGTCTCTACCGCGTCGACGGCGCCTGCGGGTCGGCCTCGGTGCTGGCCGACTGGATCCGCGCCTGGGCCGCCCGCCACGGTTCGTCCACCATCGGCCTGCGGGCGGAGACCAACGTCCGGCGCCGCGCCCCGCGGGACCTCCCCGCGGACTTCCTCACCGACCTGTGCCGGCACTACGGGCCGGTCAGCCTCAAGCGGCTGCAGCGCAACATGAGCACGATCCGGCTGCACCTGCCCGACCCCGACGACCTGGGGCAGCAGGTCTACGAGTGGGTGCTCAAGGCCGTCAGCCAGTACGACGAGACCAAGGGGGTCCCGTTCGGGGCCTTCCTCGCCACGCAGCTGTCGAAGTGGGTGCACGACCTGGGCCGCAACGCCCACGGTCGGACCGCGGCCGACACCGAGCACAAGCAACAGAAAGCCGTCGCGGCCTTCATCGCCGAGTACCAGCGGCGTCCCAGTGAGAAGGAACTGGCCGCCTACATGGGCCAGAGCGTGGCCACCCTGCGGCGGAACTCGCAGACGGTGGCGACCCTCAACGGGCTCCGCAACCTGCAGTCCCTGGACGGCGGCCCCGATGCCACCGAGATCCTGCTCCCGGACTCCTCCGAGGCGCCGGACGAGATCATGGGTGAGGCGGAGCAGACGTTGCTGTCGCACGCCCTGACCGCGGCGTGTGCCCCTGACCCGTCGGCCCGCCGGGACCAGCGGGCGGGTCAGCCCAACGTTCTGGGCTGGGCGACCTGGTACCTCACCACGTGGGGCGGGCAGACCAAGACGCAGCTGTCGACCGACCTGAACACCTCGGTGCGCAACATGAACGTCTACGCCGACCGGGTCGAGCAGGCGCTCAAGGTGCGGCTGGCCGAGCTCGTCGACTGAACGACGAGATCTGCACACTCGCCCCCATCAGGGCCCACACGAGGGCGAGTGTGCAGATCTCGTCCGGGGGTCAACGGCCCCAACTGCGGACGACGTCGCGGGCGAGGAAGCCCGCGCGCACCCGCTGGGGGTGGTTCCCGACAGGGACGGTGGCGATCGTCCGGGCGCTGGGGTAGTCGATGACGACGACCTTGTCCTCGCCGCTGACCGAGACCCAGCACTCGTCGCCGACCGCGCCGTTGGTCGCCCAGTACGGCTTGGCACCGACGTCGACGATGGTGGAACGCAGGCTTCCCCGGTCGACGATCGCGGCGTAGTCCGACATCGTCCCCGCGGCGCACAGCGTCGTCCCGGCCTCGTTGATCGCGAGGCCGTGGTGCGCGGAGTCCAGGACGTACTGCTCGAGCGGCATGCCGTTGGTCCGGTCCGGCGACGGGACGACGCGGCGGACGGCACCCACCGCGGGTTCGCCCTCGTAGGTCCGCGTGGGGTCCGCCTCGGGGGCCTGGGTGTCGAACTCGACGAACCCGTGGAAGAACGACACCTGCAGATAGACGAACCGCTCGTCCGGCGCGACGGCCATCGGGCGCACGGCGGAGCTCATGTCCGGGTAGCCGGCCTCGGCCAGTTCCTTGCCCATGTCGCAGCGCGACTCGATCTGCATGTCGCTGTTGCGCACGATCTGGAAGACCCGCTCGCCCTTGGTGGTATCGAACGCCGGCTGGTCGGTCGGCGTGTAGACCGTGCCGATGCTGGCGTGGAAGATCCGCTCGCCGTCATGGGTGTAGTTGTGTGGTCGGCCCGGTAGCCCTCCATCGGGAGGCGCCACACGATCGCGCCGGAAGCCAGGCCGATGCCGACGACATCGGCGAAGCTGGGCCGGCTGACCGCCACCAGCCGGCCGTCGTGGGGGGTGAACATGTCATCGGTCTACTGGTCGTGCCCCTCGGCCACGCCCTGCTGGATCGCCACGTAGAACGCCAGCTTGTCCGGGTGGGTGAGGATCTCGGTCATCCGCTCCGCCCGGTCCGGGATCATGTCCAGCGTCTGGAGGGTCCGGTGGGTGCGGGCGTCGACGACGGTCGCGGTGCCCGCCCAGTTGTTACCCACGAACATGACCTGGCGGGGGTCGCGGCGGGGGAGCCCTGCGCCGCAGGAGCGCCGAGGGTGAGGGCGCCGGTGGTGACGACGCCCGTGGCGAGGCTGATCGTCAGGGCGACGGCGGCAGTGCGGCGCATGGCGGAGCTCCCCGGCTGAGGTTGTGGAATGGAAACGCCCCGGACGCCCGCGGGTTAAGCGGCTGTGTCCCGGCGCTGACCGAAAAGGCTGCCGCGCACGGGTCGATCGGGAGCCGGCGCTGCCGATATCCACCTCGTGACACCGCGCCCCGATACCCGCCGCCGCCTCGGGGCGGAGTCGCCGGGTGCGGGTGCGCAGATGCTGCCCTCGAGTCGGGGCGGGCTCGGTTGAGCGCGCTCCCCGCCGGTGAGCCCGGCCCCGAGATCCTCGCCCCACACTGGCTGGCAGGCGCGCATCGCGAGCAGCTGGCCACCGCCGTCCGGGCCGCGCTGACCGGCCGGCTGATGCACCCTGTCGCCGCGATCCACCTGGAGGACGTGCTCACGGAGCTGCACGTCGCCGCCGCTCGTGACGCCGTCTGGCCGGCCTCGGCCGCGCGCGTGCGGCTGGCGACCGGCTGGGACGAGGACGTGCTCCCGGTCCGGCTCAGCGCCGCCGAGCTGGCCAGTGTGCTGGCCGTGCCCGACCTGCCGGCCGCGGTCCGCGGACTGCTCGGCGGCGGGACCGGCGAGTGATGGACACCCGGTTCGGTGGCTCGTCCGTCGGCCTCATGCACCGCCTGCGGCCGACGCGGGTCTGCGTGGCTGACCTGCGCGAGGTGGCGGACAGGCTCCTCCCCGCCCTGACCACCCCCCGGCTGCGTGTGGACGTGGTCCAGCGCTCCGGTGCCGGCTCCGTCGTCGTCGTCGAGGAGGACGAGCGCCAGGTACGCATCGACCTCGGCGAGCTGGCCGACGACATGACCCGCGCGGGCGTCGCCCCGACGACGGCAGGGATCTCCGCGGCGCTCACCTCGTGGGTGGCGCACCGGCCGGTACCCGACGCCGCCGCGGCAGCCGCCGGGATCGCCGTCCTCGACTGGTCCGATGCGCGGCGCGCCGCAGTGGGCTGGCGGGTCGTCGTCCTCCGGGGTGACCTGGCCCTGTCATGGACCCCCTCGACCACCGCCGGTCCGGCGGAGGTGCACCGGACCCGCTCGGCTGCGGGTGGGCGCGCCCACGACGTCTCCCTCGACCTTCGGGTCGAGGGGCCGGTGGCCTTGTGGTCGCACCAGACGGTCCCCGTCCTGGCCACCGCCGCGCTCGTCGCACCGGAGCGCATGCTCAGGCGGATCACGGCGGCGGGGCTGTCGATGGCGGACATGCACGTGGTCGTGACCCCGCAGCGGCCGGTCGCGTGTGCCGGCCCGGGGATCGCCGCACGCCTGGCGGGGGAGACCACCGAGGCCAGCGTCACGCTGCCGTGGCAGGACCTCGCCGACCTGCCCTGGTTCTGACTACCCGACGCCCCGGACTTTTGGCGCCGAAAGTCCGGTCCGTCCGCCGGACTTTCGGCGCCGAAAGTCCCTGACGGGTCAGGAGATGTAGCCGAACTCCCAGTGCCACGGCTCGGGCTTCTCGTTGCCCGGGCGCGCCCACTCCGGCTGCACGAAGCCGAACCGACCCGCGTTGGCCGTCATCCAGGTCCACTGCGGCGACCCGGCGATGTTGATCCCGCCGCACAGGTCGACCGCCAGTGCCCAGCCGTGGTTGGACGTGCCCGGGACGGCGGCCAGGCCCGGCTTGCGCTGGAAGGCCGACACCTGACTGGCGTAGGAGCGGTAGGAGTCCGTGATGCACAACGTGGACCCGAAGGTGGACTCGAACGCCGCGCTCATCCGGACGTAGGACGCCGCGGCATCGCAGCGCAACGCATGGCGTCCGACACCCAGCGCGCAGAGCGCCTCGCCGGGGATCTGCCCGTTGGCGTAGCCACCCCAGGCCGGGCTGACCGGGCCCGGGACCGGCAGGGCTGCCCCGCAGGCTCCGGTGTCGCCCCCCGGCGGCAGCGCCGCATTGGTCGTGGCCGGCGCAGGGAGCGTCACCCGGGTGGCCGAGGATCCGGCCGGCACCGAATGGACGCCGACCTGGTACGTGCCGGCGGAGGCGCCGACGACGTCGCCGTCGCCGAGGTAGATGCCGACGTCCTGGCCGCCCGAGGAGAAGACTAGGTCGCCGATCTGCAGGTCGGTCAGGGCCACCGGTGCGCCGGTCGCCCACTGGTTCTCCGGCGTCGAGGGGACGGCGTACCCGGCCAGCAGCCAGGCGGCGGACGTGAAACCGCCGCAGTCGTAGCTGTCGGGGCCGGAGGTGCCGCTGACGAAGGGCTTGCCGAGCTGGGAGAGCGCTGTGCTGACGGCCACGACGGTCTCGGCGGGCAGCACCGTGACGGGGCTGCTGCCGATCACGCCCCAGGCGACGCCCGGCACGGGCCGACCGGCAGCGTCGAGGGCGGGGGACAGGCCGGCCGGCAGGTCGGCGGAGTCGGCCAGCACGGCCGCCTGCGGCGGCTCGATCTCGGCCGCGGCGAGCTGACCGAGGTAGTTCTGCCAGCGCACCAGGGCGTGGCTGTTGCGGTCCTGCTGCGCGCCGGCAGCCGGAATCGTGCCCAGCGCTGCGAGCTGGGCGGTGACCGCGGGGCTGAGGTTCTCGACCTTGTCCCGCACCGTGGAGAGGACGTCGGCAGCCAGGTCGCCGGCCGCGGCCACGGCGGCCTCGGCGTCGGCCACCCGGTCGGTGGCCGTGGCCAGGGCGGTGCCGGTCCGTTCGGCGCGGACCACCACGCCCTCGAGGGTGCGGTCGGCCCGCTCGGCCAGGGCCTGACGGTAGAGGGCGTCCGAGGTCGCCCCCGCGTCGTGGACGCTCAGTCCGAGCACCGGGAAGCGCTCCGCAGGACCGGCCCGGTACAGGCCGGCGGCGGTGGCGCCGACGACGCCCTGATCGGCGTCGACGTGCGCGCGGGCGGTCTGTTCGGCGTCGCGGGCCTGCTGCAGCTCGGTCTGCCGCTGCGCGACTTCCTCCTCCAGATGGCGGTACCGGCCGGCCTGCTCGAGCAGCGAACTCTGTGCGGTCATCGCGAGCCTGGTGACGTCCAGCGGACCGTTGGCGGACCGGCCGTCGTCGGAGCCGGGCAGCACCAGGACGGCGACCGCGGGGAGGAGCAGGGTGCTCATGGCGACCACGCCGAGGCGAGTGGACCAGCGGGAGCCCCCGGACGACTTCGGCGGACGCGGGGAGGTTCTGCCGCGGGCCTTGGGCTTGCGGGCGGGAGCGCGCTTCGCGGCGGGCCGGCCCGGTGC
>JAOPWM010000140.1 GCA_025965695.1 Blastococcus sp. | reverse complement strand
GGCGGGGTCCTTGTACCAGGACGGCGGCAGCCCGAGGACTGGCCACGGGTAGCAGGAGCAGAGGGTGCAGACGACGACGTGGTGCACGTCCGGGGTGTTCTCGACGACGACCATGTGCTCGCCCTGGGGCCCCTTGAAGCCCAGCGACGCGATCGCTGCGGTGCCGTCGGCGAGCAGCTGCTACTTGTACTCCGGATCCGTCCACGCCTTGGCCACGACCTTCGCCCCGTTCATCGGACCAACAGCGGTCTCGTAGGTGCGGATGAAGGTGTCGATCGTCTTCGCGTCGATCAGGCCGCGCTCGAGCAGCAGCGACTCCAGCGCCTCAGCGCGCAGCGCCGGAGAGATGGTCGGGTCGACGGAGTCTTCCACTTCGCTCATCAGGCCTTCTCCAGGTAGCTCTCGTAGAGGTCGAGGGTCAGCGTGAACGGCTCGGCGTCCTCACCCCAGAGCTCATGTGCGTCGAACGCGACGGCGTAGACGTGCTGCGGATTCTCACCGACGAAGTGCGCCGCGGTGTTGGGCAGCACCTGCGCAGGCTGCAGCGCCGTGACGATGCCGGTCTTTCCGCGGGCGTAGGACGGCAGCCGGTCATGCGTCGAGGGGACGTGGGTGCGCGTGGTCACCGCGTCGTCAACCGCGAAGGCCGGCTCCTCCTCGACGACGCGCAGGTTGCCACCGCCGCCGCTCGGCATGGTGGGCTTGTGCGGCTCGGGGACGGCGGGCTCGTCCACCCGGCCCCCGCGCAGATTCTCCGCCCGGGCCGCGACCGCGCCGGGTGCCAGGATGCCGCTGTCCACTAGCAGGATCTCGGCGCTGGCCAACCAGCGTTCGTAGTACCCCGACAGGTACTCCGGCTCCGGCACCCGCTCGATCGCGTGGCGGAAGGCGTGCAGGTTCGCGCCCGAGACCCGGTTGGCCAGGAGCGCCAGAGCGAAGGCCTTGCCCTCCCACTCCGCGCGGAAAGGCGGCTCGTCGGGGTCGATGGTCGGGAGCGGCCCGAAGTGCTCGGCCTTGCCCCCCATGTCGTGCACGCCGTCCAATGCCCCTCCTCTATCAGACCGGCCCGTACGGCGGCCCTCGGACGAGGGCCGCCGCACGGATCGCGCCGGTGCTCTCACACGGTCCAGGTCTGCATCACCAGTGCGCCTTCACGGCGCGCGGTGAGCTGGGCGTCGAGCACGTCGAGGGGGTTGATGGGCTGGACGCCCAGCATCATGTCCACCTCACGCATTCCGTACAGGGCGGCCGCCGAGAACCGGCAGGCGTACACCTTGCCCCCTTCGTCCATGAAGGTTTGCAGCTGCTTGTTGTATCCCAGGGCGCCTGGAAAGGCTTCGTCACCGACCTTCGGGTAGCCGCGGGTCGCCGACGCCATCAGCGAGCCGGGACCGAACAGGACGAGACTTGTGTCGAATCCCTTCCGTCGGATTCGCGTCGCGGTCAGCATGTTGACCAGCCCCACTGAGCCCTCGAACGGCACGGTGTGCATGAAGATGTACGCCTTTTCGCCAGGCTCTGCCTGGATGTCCTCGAAGACCTTGGCCTCGTAGTCGACGATTGCGTCACCGACATTTACCCGCTCACCTACGACCTGCACCACGTCCGTCACTCCCTGTCTGTTGTGATCATCTGAGATATCGACTGAAACTGTCAGTGCTTGTGCGTCAGCTGCCGTCCCTTCAGTGCCGCCGGTGTAGCCGACCTCAGACGGCCGGGCCCTTCGCCTGGTCAGGCGTGTGCCAGGTTTGTCGGTGACTGCCCGGCATCGCGAGCATCACTTTGGACCGGAGCTTCCAGGGCAGCTTGTGGTAAGTCGGGACGTAGATCTTCTGCCAGAACAGGGCCACACCACGAGGCGGTGGTGGCAGCGGCGTTCCGTGCCGGCGGGCGACCTGGACCTGGGCGGCGGTCAGCAATTGCTTCTCCGAGACTGCTCGTACCCAGCGGGCGAACCCCACCTCAGGACCCCAACCGGGACAGCGCGTTCTGCGCGGCCATGGCGATCGGCTCGTTCAGCGCGCCGATGGGCGGGGAGTAGACGTTCTCCATCGTGGCCAGGTCGCGCAGCGTGATGCCGGTGCGGACGGCCATCGCGAGGAAGTCGGCCCGCTCCTTGATGCCCTCGCCGCCGACCATCTGAGCACCGATGAGCCGCAGGGTGCCGGGCTCTGCCAGCAGCTTGACCTTGACCGGCTTCATGTCCGGGAAGTACCGGGCCCGGGAGATGCCTTGCGCCTCCCCCATCACGAAGGGGATGCCGATCGCAGTGGCCAGCGTCTCCGAGAAGGAGACGCCGCCGATCATCCACTTGCCGGCGACCATGCCCCACGGGACGTAGACCGGCTGGTAGGCCCGTTTCCCCCCCGCGGCGTTGACCCCGGCGACCTTGCCCTGCGAGTACGCGTGACTGCCCGAGAGCCCCTGGATCGGTACGTTGCTCACGCCGTGCGGGATCTCGACGCAGTCGCCTGCTGCCCAGACGTCCGGGACGGAGGTCGCCATCGTCTCGTCGACGATGAAGCCACCGGCCGACCCGATCGCGAGACCGGCGGCGGCGCCGAGCTGGGTCTGGGGCTCCTTGTGGGTGCACACGACCAAGAGGTCGCAGGCGATCTCACCGTCGGAGGTCGCGACCGCCCGCACCTTGCCATCGGCATCCCCCAGGATGGCCTCGAGCTTGGTGTTGAAGTGCAGCTTTGCGCCCATCTCGAGCCACGAGTCCTGGACCGGCTTCGCGATGTCCGGGTCTGTGGCCATCGACAAGGCCCACGGGCTCTCGTCGACCAGGTGCGTCTCGATCCCGCGGTGGCACAGCGCGGTGACCATCTCCATGCCCAGCGGACCCGCCTCGAGGACCACGGCGCTGCGGACCCCGTCCAGGGTCTTGTCCCACTCCATGGCTTCGCGGATGTTCTTCATGTAGTAGATGCCGGACAGGTTGTTGCCGGGCACGTCCGGCTTCCCGTACTCCCAGCCCGTGGCCACGATCAGCGAGTCGTAGGAGACCGGCTGACCGGTCACGGTGACGGTCTTGGACCGGACGTCGATCGCCTCGACGGCGGTGTCGTACCGGATGTCGATGCCCTGGTCGGCGTACTGCTGCTTGGTGCCGAGGAAGAGGCGCTCGAAGTCCGGGATCTCCCCCCCGTGGACGTAGGGGATGCCGCAGGGGCTGTAGGCGGCGTCCTGGTACTCGGTGTAGACGACGATCTCGGCGTTCGGATCGGTGCCCTTGGCCGCTCCCGCGGCACCGATGCCTGCGGCACCGCCACCTA
>JAOPWM010000081.1 GCA_025965695.1 Blastococcus sp. | reverse complement strand
GCGATGACGGCCAGCGGCAGGCCGTGCTCGAGGGCGACGGCGGCCGCGGCGGCGACGCTGCCGTCGCCACCGGCCACACCGAGGGCCTTGGCGCGGCCGGTCCGGGCCGCCTCGCCGAGCAGTTCGTCGACGCCGGACTCCGGGGTCAGCTCCAGGACCTCGGCGCGGGGGAGGATCCGCTTGATGTCCTCGGCGGGGTCGTAGTCGTCGGGCCCCGACCGCGGGTTGACGGCGACGACGAGGCCCTCGCCCTCCGGGAGCGCCGGCGCCTCGTGCGCCGTCCGGACGCGGGCGGCCTCCTTCGGCCGCACCCGCCACCAGTGCTGGGTTGCGGCGGCGACGGCGCCGCCCACGGCCAGCCCCGCGACGACGTCCCCCGGGTAGTGGACGCCGACGTGCACCCGCGAGTACCCGACCCCGAGCGCCATCGGCGCGAGCGCGGCGCCGGCCAGCGGGCTCTCCATGGCCAGACCGGTGACGAAGGCCGCCGCCGAGGAGGAGTGGCCGCTGGGGAAGGACAGGCTGCCCGGCTCGCGGCGGAGCCGGCGGTGCGACTGCAGGCTCTCCAGGTCCGGCCGGACCCGGCCGAAGATCCGCTTGAGGACGACGTTGACGAGGGCGCTGGACACCGCCATCGACCCGAGGCCGCGGATCGCACCCCGGCGGAGCGGCCCCTTGCGGAGACCCAGTAGCACGCCGAGGACCAGCCAGAGCCGGCCGTGGTTGGCGAAGGTGGAGAGCCGGCGCAGCCAGCGATCGGCCGGCGTCGTGGGAAGGCGGCCGATGAACGCGTGCAGACGCGCATCCCAGAGCCGGGGTGAGGACACGGCCGGACGTTAGTTCAGGGCCGCGCGGGCCGCCGGGGCCGGGAACCCGAACGAGTGGGACTTCCGGCGCCGAAAGTCCGCCGGGTCATCCGGACTTTCGGCGCCGAAAGTCCGTTCTTGGTCAGGTCTTCTGGCGCGCGCGGTAGGCGGCGACGGTCGAGCGGCTGGCGCAGGTGTTGGAGCAGTACCGGCGGCTGGCGTTGCGCGAGGTGTCGATGTAGACGTTGTCGCAGCCCTCGGCCGAACAGACGCCCAGCCGCTGCCAGCCGTGCTGGATCACCACCTGCGACAGGCCCATTGCCACCGTCGTCGTCAGCTGCTCCAGCACGGGGGCATCCGGGCGGGCGTAGTGCAGGTGCAGTTCGCCGTCGTGGTCGGTGGCGTAGGGACGCGGGCGGCCCAGGGCCAGCAGCTGGTTGAGCCGGGTGACGACGTCGTCCTGGGTCTCGGCCACAGCGACGGCGCGGACGAGCTCCGCGGTGGTGCCGGCCCTGTGCGTCTCACCGGGTGAGAGCTCGAAGGACGTGCCGGGCGTGAACCACTCGTGGTGGGAGGACACGAACGTGCGCGCCCACTCCGGACCGGCGCGCTCGACGTTGGCCAGCTCGATGGCCAGCTCGATGGCAGTCGACCCGTAGGTGTCGTAGTCCATGTAACTCCCTACCGATGGGTGATAGCCTCAGGGCCTCGTAGGTGGTCAACTCTGTTTGACCCCCTACAGATTCCTTCCCTGCAGTGTGAAACGAGTTCAGTCGTGCGTGCGTACCTCACCGTCTGGCGGCTTCCGTCCGCCCCGGTGCTCCTGCTGTCCGGGTTCGCCGGGCGGCTTCCGTCTGCCATGGTGCCGCTGGCGTTGCTGCTCATGGTGCAGCAGCAGACCGGTTCCTACGCGATCGCCGGGCTGGCGTCAGCCACACTGGGGATCGCGTCGGCGGTCATGGCGCCCGTCCTCGGCCGGCTCGCCGACCGTCGCGGGCCGCGCCCGGTCCTCTTCACCCAGGCCGCCCTCTATCCGGTCCTGCTCGCGGTGCTGATCGCCGTCGTCCTCGGTGGAGCCCCGTCCTCGGCGGTCGTCGCCGCCTCCGCCCTCGCCGGCGCCGCCACTCCGCTGGTGTCGGGCACCGTGCGGGCGCTGTGGTCGCGGGTCGACGTCCGGGTGCGGGCCACCGCCTACGCCCTCGACGCGACCGCTACTGAACTGGTCTTCGTCGTGGGGCCGACCCTGGTCGCGCTGCTCGCCGTCCTCGTCAGCCCGGCGCTGGCGATGGGCCTGGCCGGTCTCCTGGCGGTCGTGGGTGCCCTCGGGATCGCGACGTCGGCACCCACCCGCGCCTACGTCCCGGTCGTCGGTAGCCGGTCGGGGTTGTTCTCGACGGTCCTCGCGCCCGGGATGCCGCGGCTGCTGGTCAGCGGCTCCGCGCTGATGCTCGGCTTCGGCGCGCTCGAGGTCGCCATCCCGGCGTTCGCCGACGACCTCGGCTCGCCCGGCCTGTCCGGGCTGCTGCTCGCGCTGTGGGCGCTGGGCTCGACCGCCGGCGGCCTGTGGTTCGGCGCCCGCGTCGTGAGCATCTCGCTGCCCCGGCAGTACCGGCTCCTGCTCCTCGGCGTGACCATCGGGCTGGCTCCGCTCGCCTGGATCTCCAGCCCGTGGGCGCTCGGCGTGCTGCTCTTCCTGGGTGGGACGGCGATCGCGCCGACCCTCACCGTGCAGAGCACGCTGGTCGGGTCGATCGCGCCGGTGCACGCGACCACCGAGGCGTTCACCTGGCTGTCGACGATCACCGTCGGTGCCTCGGCGGTGGGAGCGGCCGTCGGCGGCGCGTTGATCGAGGGGCCGGCCGGGATCAGCGGCAGCCTCGCGCTCGCCGCCGTGGGTGCCGCCGGCGCCGTCGTCCTCACGCTGGTGCCGGGTCGCCGGCCGGCGTCCGCGCCGCTGGCGATGGAGCCGCTGGCGGCCTGAGCCCCGACTGTGCGACCCCGGCGGAGTTCGAGGTGGCTTCCCCCCGGGCTGGGAGGGCGCTCCGGGCCGCTGGTAGTCTCACTCCTCGGTGGTTCCGAGGGGACTCGGACCCCGGGAGGCTTCGCCTAGTCCGGTCTATGGCGCCGCACTGCTAATGCGGTTTGGGTTAATCCCCATCCCGGGTTCAAATCCCGGAGCCTCCGCGCTCGACAACTGAACACAGGCACCCGTAGCTCAACGGATAGAGCATCTGACTACGGATCAGAAGGTTAGGGGTTCGAATCCCTTCGGGTGCACGTCTGGTTGAGACACCGATCTGCCGCGCAGCCCCGACGGGGGAGGCGCGGCAGATTCGTTT
>JAOPWM010000031.1 GCA_025965695.1 Blastococcus sp. | reverse complement strand
GTGCGTCGGTCAGGCCGGAAGACACCTTCAGCGCCCGGATCAGCAGGATGCAGACGCCGACGGTGAGGACGACGAACTCAACGAAGTAGCCGCGGCCCTCGTTCGAGCCGGCGAAGCGGCTCTTTCGCCCCTGCCGGCGCGGGTGGTCCTTCTGGCGCCGGTAGATCAGATAGAGGATGCCGAGGATCGTGCCGGTGCCGATGATGTCGGCGAACAGGTTCCACAGGCTCCACTCGCCGATGAGCGGCAGGTGGAAGGCCGGATTCCACACCTCGCCGAACGCCTCGACCAGGGTCAGGAACAGGCCGTAGAAGCCGACGAAGACGAACCAGTGGGCGGCGCCGATCGTCGACCACTTGAGCATCCGCGTGTGGCCCAGCGACTCGATCAGCAGCGTCTTCAGGCGGCTCTTCACCGGCCCGAACCGGGTGCCGTCGGGCTGGCCGGTGCGAATGATCCGCACCATCGCGCGCACCGCCCGGTAGGCCATGACCGACGATACGATCAGGAACAGGACGCTGATCGTGCCGAGCACGATCTGCAACGGGCCCGTCATGTTTTCCTCCCGCGTACGCCTGGCGGCGCTGGTTGCTCACGTCCGCCACACGGCGACGACAGGGTGATCATCGGCGCACCCGACGTCCTCCGCACCGGCGGGTGGCCGGTGCGCGGATCGCGTGCGGGCAGTCGTGCCCGCACTGCTCCGCACGATAGCGGGCGCCGCGGACGGCTACTCACCGGTAACCCCGGCGCGCCCGCGCCGTCCGACCCCCGGTCATGGGATCAGGCTGTGCCACCACAGGGCCTCGTCCCGGCTGATCAGGATGCCCGTCGAGCCACCGGCGGGGGCGTCGTCGAGGAAGGACTCCGCGGTCGTCCCGGTACGAGGTGATGACGCGGTGACGCCGGCCTGCTGCAGCGCGGGCACAGGTCGCTGGCGACACGCGGCGCTGCCGGGAGACGGTCGTCCACGTCCGGATCTCTCCGGGCAGGTTGCTGCGGACGCGTCTTCTCCGATATCGACTGGTTCTCGGTATCGCCCCGAGGAAAGCGGGGCCGGCGGTGATGTGGATGGCGATTCGACAAGAACCCTGGCAACTCCGGCCGGGGAGGTGTGTGCCCGCAACGAGGCCGTGACTCCATAGGGCGACACGCCAGCGGTGTTCGATCTCAGGGACTACTGCGCATAGTGCACTACCGTCTGTCCCGCCACAGTGCGGACAGAGGTGGAGGTGCGGCGGTGGACGCCAGTCAGCTGCTCAAGGGGGTGCTCGACGTCGCGGTCCTGGCCGTCGTCCGCGACGCCGACGGCTACGGCTACGACGTCGTCCGCCGGCTGCGCGCCGCAGGGCTCGACGAGGTCGGCGACGCGTCCGTCTACGGCACGCTGCGCCGCCTCTACCAGGCCGGCGCACTGACGTCCTACGTCGTCCCGAGCGACGAGGGGCCGCACCGCAAGTACTACGCAATCAACGACAGGGGGCGCTCGGTGCTCGAGGACTCGACCAAGACGTGGAGGACGTTCGCCGACACCGTCGACGGCCTTCTGACCGGGCCGGCGGTGGCGGCATGAGTGCTCCGGCAACCTCCGCGGTCCGCCAGTCCCAGGACTACCTCGCGGCGGTCGAGCACGAACTGGCCGACCTCCCGGTGGACGACCGCAGCGCCCTGCTCGAGGATCTCGCACTCCACCTCGACGCGCTCACGGCCGAGGACGACGACCGGCCGATCGCCGTGCGCCTCGGCCCCCCGGCCGCGTACGCCGCCGATCTCCGGTCGGCCGCCGGACTGCCTGCCCGTGGCGCTCCATCCCGGCCCGCGATCGCCGGGCTGCGGGGGCGGATGGACCGGATCCGCGCCACGCCGGCCGCCCGCCGGCTCGCGCCCGCCGCACGCGCGACGCAACGCTTCCTGAACGATCTCCGCCCGGGGTGGTGGGTTCTGCGCGGCTATCTGCTGGTGCTCGTGCCGTGCCTGCTGGCGTACGACGGCGTCCGGGACTTTCCCGTACCGGCACCGCTGGGCAGTAACGAGCTCGGCCTCCTGCTCGTCGTCGCGGCCGTCGTCGGCTCCGTTGCGCTGGGGCGGCGCAGGCTGCCGCGGCCCCTGGGCGTGGGGGTCGTTCTCGTCGGCGGCTGGCTCGCCGTGACGGCGATCGCGGTGTGGCAGGACGCGTCGTCCTCCGGGATGACCCGCGGCTACGCGGCCGCGGTGGTGATCCAGCCTCCCGACCGTGCGACCGGCGCCTACCCCCTGCTCTCGCGGTACGGGCCGGTCACGGACGTGCTGCCCTACGCCGCCGACGGCACCCCCCTGCAAGGCGTGCTGCTCTTCGACCAGGACGGCCGGCCGCTGAGGGTGGGCTTCCAGAAGTGGTGGGCGGACGGCTGTGCCCGGGTGCTGGCGCAGCCGCCGGCGGCCGACGGCGTGCCCGTGCCCTACTCCTTCCCGCAGTCCTACGTCCTCGACCCGGCCCGTGTGAACATCTACGGGGGCCCGTTGCCGGTCGGCCAGTGCGTGACCGACGTGCCGCGGCCCGACGTTCCGCTCCCGGTCTTCCCGCCGGCGGACTCGACGCCGCAGAACTGACGCCGCCGTCGGTCGCGGGCAGGGTGGAACCCTCGCGGGCGCAGTCGATCAGGGGCGGGCCGGCGTCGTGAGGCGGAACGCACCGCGCGTGCGGACCTCATCGGCCTCCGGGGGTGCCCGGGTCATGTGGATGCCGCGGCCGCGGTGCCGGCGACCCGACCCACACAGGTGACGGATCTCGGGTGCCCGTGACCTCGTGCTGGCGTTCGGCGACGGCGCGCAGGAGCGGGTGCACCCGAGGAGGTGGAAGCTCCCGCGTCGCGGCGGAGGATGCCTGTGGACGACGTCCGCAAGGGGCATGTCCTGGTGGCGCGGGCCATGATGCAGCGCGGTACGGCTCCGGTACAGCGAATCGGCCGCCGTCGGTACCCGGGAACACGATCCGGATGCCTGCCGTTAGGGTGGGCAGGAAAGTTGAGTGGACCCCACGCAAGTGCTTCGGCGGTCCCTCGGCTCCCGGATCAGGTACGACCCCAAGTACACGGAAGAGAGGCCATCCCCATGGCTCGAGCGGTCGGCATCGACCTCGGCACCACCAACTCCGTCGTCACCGTCCTGGAGGGCGGCGAGCCGACGGTCATCGCGAACTCCGAGGGCTCGCGCACCACCCCGTCGGTCGTCGCCTTCGCGAAGAACGGCGAGGTCCTCGTCGGTCAGTCGGCCAAGAACCAGGCCGTCACGAACGTCGACCGCACCATCCGGTCGGTGAAGCGGCACATGGGCACGAACTGGCACACCGAGGAGATCGACGGCAAGAAGTACACGCCGCAGGAGATCAGCGCCCGCATCCTGCAGAAGTTGAAGCGGGACGCCGAGACCTACCTGGGCGAGCCGGTCGTCGACGCCGTCATCACCGTCCCGGCCTACTTCGAGGACGCGCAGCGCCAGGCCACCAAGGAGGCCGGTGACATCGCGGGCCTCAACGTCCTGCGCATCGTCAACGAGCCGACCGCGGCCGCGCTGGCCTACGGGCTGGACAAGGGCGAGACCGAGCAGACGATCCTCGTCTTCGACCTCGGTGGCGGCACCTTCGACGTCTCCCTGCTCGAGATCGGGGACGGCGTCATCGAGGTGAAGGCCACCGCCGGTGACAACCACCTCGGTGGCGACGACTGGGACCAGAAGGTCATGGACCACCTGGTCAAGACCTTCAACGTCTCCAACGGCATCGACCTGTCCAAGGACAAGCTGGCCATGCAGCGCCTCCGCGAGGCTGCTGAGAAGGCCAAGATCGAGCTGTCCGGTGCGCAGTCGACCAACATCAACCTGCCGTACATCACCGCAGGCGCCGACGGACCGCTGCACCTGGACGTCACGATCACGCGGGCCGAGTTCCAGCGGCTCACCCAGGACCTGCTCGAGCGCACCCGCGCGCCGTTCAACCAGGCGATCCGGGACGCCGGCATCTCCGTCGGCCAGATCGACCACGTCGTCCTCGTCGGTGGCTCCACCCGCATGCCCGCCGTCACGGACCTGGTCCGCGAGATGACCGGCGGCAAGGAGCCCAACAAGGGTGTCAACCCTGACGAGGTCGTCGCCATCGGCGCCGCGCTCCAGGCCGGTGTCCTTCGCGGCGAGGTCAAGGACGTCCTGCTCCTCGACGTCACCCCGCTGTCCCTGGGCATCGAGACCAAGGGCGGGATCATGACCAAGCTGATCGAGCGCAACACCACGATCCCGACCAAGCGCTCCGAGATCTTCACGACGGCCGACGACAACCAGCCGTCCGTGCAGATCCAGGTCTTCCAGGGCGAGCGGGAGATGGCGGCCTACAACAAGAAGCTCGGCCTGTTCGAGCTCACCGGCCTGCCGCCGGCCCCGCGTGGCGTGCCGCAGATCGAGGTGGCCTTCGACATCGACGCCAACGGCATCGTCCACGTCCACGCCAAGGACCTGGGTACGGGCAAGGAGCAGTCGATGACGATCACCGGCGGCTCGGCCCTGCCCAAGGACGACATCGAGCGAATGATGAAGGACGCCGAGGCGCACGCCGACGAGGACAAGAAGCGCCGCGAGGAGGCCGAGACCCGCAACCTGGCCGAGTCGCTGCAGTACCAGACCGAGAAGTTCCTCGCGGAGAACGGTGACAAGATCCCGGCCGACAAGAAGGAGGAGCTGGGTGAGGCGCTGACCGAGCTGAGGAGCGCCCTCGGTGGCTCCGACATCGCCGCCATCAAGGCCGCGCAGGAGAAGGTGGCCCGCGTGTCCCAGGAGGTCGGCGGAGCGCTCTACTCACAGCAGGCCGACGCCACGGCGGCGGCCGGCGGCGAGTCCGCCGGTGCTCCCGGCGCCGGGGCGACGTCCGGTTCGGCGACGAACGACGACGACGTGGTCGACGCCGAGATCGTCGACGACGAGGGCACCGACAAGCGGTCATGAGCGAGCCGCGGGACGACGAGACGCCGCGGGTCGTGATCCGTGACAAGCGACGGATCGATCCGATCAGCGGCACGGTCCGGGTGCCGGCCGGCGAGCAGCCGGCCGGCACCACCCCGGACAACGCTCCTGACGGCCGCACTCCTGACGGCCGCACTTCTGACGGCCGCACTCCTGACGGCACTGTGCGAGAGGAACAGATGAGCGAGCACGAGACGCCGGTCGTCGACGAGGCGCCGGCCGCCCAGCCCACCAACGGTGCCGGGGGAGGGGACCTGGGGTCCCAGCTGGCCGAGCGCACCGAGGACCTGCAGCGGGTCACCGCCGAGTACGCCAACTACCGGCGGCGGGTCGACCGTGACCGCACGCTGGTGGTCGACCAGGCGGCGGAGCGGTTCGCGCTGCAACTGTTCCCCATCGTCGACGACATCGAGCGGGCCCGTGACCACGGTGACCTGACCGGTGCCTTCAAGGTCGTCGCCGAGCGGGTGCTCGGACTGCTCGACGGGCTCGGCGTGGCGGCCTTCGGCGTCGCCGGCGACCCGTTCGACCCCTCGCTGCACGAGGCCGTCATCCACGACACGTCGTCGGAGGTGAGCGTCCCGACCGCGACGACCGTACTGCGGCAGGGTTTCCGCCGCGGCGACCGCGTGCTGCGCACGGCGATGGTGGCGGTCACCGATCCGGAGTCCCCGGCGGAGTCCTCGGCGGAGGCACCGTCGGAGGCGCCGTCGGAGGCGCCGGACGACATCCCGCCGGCCGGCTGACGAACCGAGACACACGAGAGGGGGGCGCCCGATGAGCACCCGGGACTTCATCGAGAAGGACTACTACGCCGCGCTGGGCGTCTCCAAGGACGCCGACGCCGCGGCGATCAAGAAGGCCTACCGGCAGCTGGCCCGCGATCTGCACCCGGACAAGAACCCCGGCAACGCAGACGCGGAAGCCAAGTTCAAGGAGGTCTCCGAGGCCTACGACGTGCTGTCGGACACCAAGCGCCGAGCCGAGTACGACGACGCGCGTCGGCTCTTCGGCGCCGGCGCACGCGGCGGAGGCTTCCCGGGCGGGTTCCCCGGCGGTGGCGGTGCCCAGACCTTCGACCTCGGCGACCTCTTCGGGGGTGGAGGGCCCGCCGCGGGCGGCCGAGCCGGCGGTGGGGGCCTCGGCGACCTGCTGGGCGGCCTCTTCGGTGGGGCGGCCGGCGGGGCAGGTGGGGCACGGTCGCGCAGCCAGGCCGCGTCCGGTCCCGCCCGTGGCCAGGACGTCGAGACCGAGGCGACGCTCTCCTTCGACGAGGCCGTCCTCGGGGTGACCGTGCCGCTGCGCATGCAGAGCCCGGGCACCTGCCCGACCTGCCACGGCAACGGCGCCAAGCCGGGAACGGCCCCGCACACCTGCCCGGTCTGCCAGGGCGCGGGCGTCACCAGCCGCAGTCAGGGCGCATTCGCGTTCTCCGAACCCTGCCGCAACTGCCGCGGCACCGGCTCGGTCGTCGACGACCCTTGCCCGACCTGCTCCGGCAGCGGCGTGACCACCCAGACCCGCACCATCACCGTCCGCATCCCGCCCGGCGTCAAGGACGGCCAGCGGATCCGGCTGGCCGGCAAGGGCGCCCCGGGACGCCGCGGCGGCCAGGCCGGCGACCTCTTCGTCGTCGTCCACGTCGCCGACCACGCGCTGTTCGGCCGCAAGGGCGACGACCTCACGCTGACGGTCCCGCTCACCTTCGCCGAGGCCGCCCTCGGGACGACGCTGACGGTTCCGACCCTCGACGGGAACGTGTCGCTCAAGGTGCCGGCCGGTACCGCCAGCGGCCGTACCCTGCGGGTACGCGGGCGGGGTGCGCCCGGCAAGGGCAAGGCCGGCGACCTGCTCGTGACGCTCGACGTCGCCGTCCCGGTCCGGCTGACCCCGGCGCAGCGCAAGGTGATCGAGAACCTGTCCGAGGAGATGAACGAAGACCCCAGGCCGCAGATCACGGCCGCGGTGCAGGCGGGGAGCGAGCGGTGATCAACCCGGCGGGCGTCCCCGGCCCGCAGGATGCCGCGAGCGCCGTGGCCGAGGACGCCGCGGTCTTCGTGATCTCGGTGGCCGCCGAGCTGGCCGGCATGCACGCGCAGACCCTGCGGCAGTACGACCGGCTCGGCCTGGTGAGCCCGGGCCGCACGTCCGGCGGCGGTCGCCGGTACAGCCCGCGGGACGTCGCCCTGCTCCGCGAGGTGCAGCGGCTCTCTCAGGAGGACGGCGTCAACCTCGCCGGCATCAAGCGGATCATCGATCTCGAGTCCCGGGTCGAGGCCCTGCAGGCGCGGGTGCACGAGCTGCTGGAGGAGCTGGAGATGTCCGAGGCGCGGCGGATGGCCGCCGAGGCCGCCGTCCCCGCCCCCTACCGGCGTGACCTCGTCCCCCAGCGCCTGCCCAGCTCGGCGCTGGTCGTGTGGCGCCCCGGGTCCGACCGGTGAGCGGACGACCGGAGCCCGGTGCGCACGAGGCCTTCGTGCGCCTCGAGCGCGAGATCGGGCTCCTGCTGCGCCGGTCCCGCGCCATCTCCGCCCGCCTGGCCGGGGAGCTGCATCCGGACCTGGACGGCGCCGCGTACGGGCTGCTCTCCCTCCTCCGGGACACCGGCCCGCTCCGCGCGAGCGATCTCGTGGCACGCCTGGGACTCGACAAGAGCACGGTCAGCCGGCAGGTGGCCCATCTGGTGGACCTCGGGCTCGTCGACCGCACGGCCGACCCGGTCGACGGCCGCGCCCAGGTGCTGACCCCGTCGGAGGAGGGGGCGGCCCGGCTGGCGCGCATCCGGGACGTCCGCCGGGCGCGCTGGGAGTCCGACCTCTCCGACTGGCCCTCCTCCGACGTTGCCACGCTCGCCGACCTGCTGCGGCGGCTGAACCACCTCGGTGAGGCACGCGAGGCCGAGGTCGGCGACGACGGCTGCGCTCGCTGACCTGACCGTCCGAACGAACTTTCGGCGCCGAAAGTCCGCGATTTGTCCGGATTTGGGCGCCGAAAGACCGGGAGGGTCTCTGCCTGCAGTTCCGGGCGGGACACGCCGGCCGACAGAACGTTGCAGACCGCAACCAACTACGTGTATGGTTGCGGTCTGCAAGTATCCGTCGCAGCAAGGATGTCCATGCCCATCACTCCGGAGACCCGGGACCAGCTGACGTCGACCGTCGCCCAGCTCGTCCGCACCGGACGGCACGTGAGCGCGCGTGCCGCGACTCAGCTCTACGGCGAGCTCCCGTCCTTCGGCTGGGCGATGCTCGGGCCGCTCGAACGCGACGGCGACCAGCGCTGCAGTGCCCTCGCCATGCAAGTGGGCGTCGACGCCTCGGTGGCCAGCCGCCAGCTCGCCGTCCTTGAGCGGCTCGGGTACGTCGAGCGCCGTCCCGACCCCCAGGACGGGCGGGCCAGCCTGCTCCGCCTCACCCCGGGGGGCGCCGAGGCGCTGGCCGCCGCGCGGGCCCTGCGCGCCGAATGGGCTTTGACCGCGCTCGCCAGCTGGGACGAGGCCGAGGCGCGCCTGCTCAGCGATCTGCTCGACCGCTTCGTGGCCGACCTCGAGACGGCCGGCGTGACGCATCCCCCGACATCCCGGTCCGCCGTTCCGGCGCCCCGATGACCCCCGCACAGACCACAGACCACGCCGAGCTTCCCTTCAGGAGAACCGTGAGCAGCACCATTCAGCGTCCCGACGGCGACGTCCGGGACGTCGACGTCGCAGACGTGGCGCCGGTCGAGCAGCAGGGCCAGATGACCCACCGGCAGATTCTCGAGGCGCTCTCGGGGATGTTGCTGGCGATGTTCGTGGCGTTCCTGTCCTCGACCGTCGTGGCCAACGCCCTCCCCACGATCATCACCGACCTGCGCGGCACGCAGGGGCAGTACACGTGGGTGGTCACGGCGACCCTGCTGTCCTCGACGGCCTCCACGCCGATCTGGGGCAAGCTCGCCGACCTGTTCAGCAAGAAGCTGCTGATCCAGCTCTCGATCGTCATCTTCATCGTCGGTTCGATGCTCGCCGGCTCCTCGCAGTCGGTGGAGGCGCTCATCGCCTGGCGCGTGCTGCAGGGTCTGGGCCTCGGCGGTCTGCAGGCACTGGTGCAGATCGCGATGGCGGCGATGATCAGCCCGCGTGAGCGCGGCCGTTACTCCGGCCTGCTCGGCAGTGTCATGGCGGTCGCGACCGTCGGCGGACCCCTGCTCGGTGGCCTGCTGGTCGACACGAGCTGGCTCGGCTGGCGCTGGTGCTTCTACGTGGGCGTGCCCTTCGCCGCGGTGGCCCTCGTGCTGCTGCAGCGCACGCTGCACCTGCCGGTGACCAAGCGCGTCGTGCACATCGACTACCTGGGCGCAGCCTTCCTCACCGCCGGTGTCTCGGCGCTGCTGATCTGGGTGACCCTGGCCGGCGACAGCTTCGCCTGGATGTCGACCGAGACCGCCCTGTTCGTCGGCGGCGGGCTGCTCGCGATCGTCGCCTTCGTGCTCACCGAGCTGCGCGCCAAGGAGCCGATCGTGCCGCTGCGACTCTTCCTGGACCGGACGACGACGCTGGCCATCGTGGCCAGCATGGCCGTCGGTGTGGCCATGTTCGGTTCGTCGGTCTTCCTCGGCCAGTACCTGCAGATCTCGCGGGGCTACTCGCCCACGGCGGCCGGCCTGCTGACCGTCCCGATGGTCGCCGGGCTGCTGCTCTCCTCGACGGTGTCGGGCATCCTCATCACCAAGACCGGCCGGTGGAAGCACTTCCTGGTCTCCGGCTCGATCCTCGTCGTGGCCGGGTTCGCGATGCTGTCGACCGTCGACCACGAGACGAACATCGTCCTGCTGGGCGTCTTCCTCTTCGTGCTCGGCGTCGGCATCGGCATGACCATGCAGAACCTCGTGCTGGCCGTGCAGAACACCGTCGCCGCCAGCGACCTGGGGGCGGCGAGCTCGGCGGTCGCCTTCTTCCGCAGCCTCGGCGGCACCATCGGTGTGTCGGTGCTCGGTGCGGTGCTGAGTACCCACGTGGGCGACCTGATCGTGAAGGGGCTGGCTGCGATCCCGGGCGCCTCAGCCGCGGCGGCGGCCTCCGCCTCCGGCAGTGTCGGCCTGGCCGACTTCACCGACGCCCCGCCGGTCATCCGGAATCTCATCCGGGTGTCCTACGGGGACGCCACCGGGCGAATCTTCCTGATCTCGGCGATCGTCGCGGCCATCGCCGTGGTCGCCATCCTGTTCATCCGGGAGATCGCTCTGCGGACCCAGAGCGGCACCGAGCGGCTGCAGTCGGAGTCGGTCGACGCCGACTGATCACCGGCTGACGACGGCGGCCCGTCTCCCTTCGGGGGGAGACGGGCCGCCGTCGTCGGGCCCCCTCCTGGGCCTCCCAGAGCCTGCGAAGGCAGGCGGGAGGGGGTCCTTTCTCACTCCAGTGCGGCGTCCAGCGTGATCTCGACGCCGGTGAGCGCCTTGCTGACCGGGCAGCCGACCTTCGCGGCCTGGGCCGCCTTCTCGAAGCCTTCAGCGTCGAGGTCGTCGACCTCACCACGGACGGTCAGCGTGATCGTGGTGATCGTGGGAGCGCCGTCGACCTGGCCGAGCGTCACGTCGGCGGTGATGTTCAGAGCCTGCGGTGTGCCACCCGCCTTGGCGACCTCGCTGGAGAGGGCCATCGCGTAGCAGGAGGAGTGCGCGGCGGCGATGAGTTCCTCGGGGCTCGTCGTCCCTCCGGCGTCCTCGGCGGCGCGCTTGGGGAAGGACACCTCGTAGGTGCCGACCTTGGAGCTGGAGAGCTCCACCTGGCCGGAACCCTCCTGCAGGGTGCCGTTCCAGGCGGTGCGTGCGGTGCGAGTGGGCATGACGCTTCTTCCGACCGGGGCGCCACCCTCTCCCGGGCGGCGCGTCAGTCGCCCCTTACCCGGTTCGGTTGCGCGTTACCGTCGCGACGGGGACGGTCAGGCGCCGGCGGGGGGAGTGCTGACCCGCTCGGCGAGCAGGCGGAGCTTCGTCTTCAGGTCGTCGAACTCGCCGGTGTCGAAGCCGATCGCCCCGATCATCTCCTCCGAGATGGCGAACGCCTTGTCGCGCAGGGCGCGGCCCTCGTCGGTGAGCGCGATGGAGACCGAACGCTCGTCCTCGACGCGCCGGTGCCGGGAGACCAGCCCGGCTGCGGTGAGCCGCTTGAGCAGTGGGGAGAGGGTGCCGCTGTCGAGCGCCAGCCGCGATCCGAGCTGCCCCACGGTCTGGTGGTCGGTCTCCCAGAGCAGCATCATGACCAGGTACTGCGGATAGGTGAGACCGAGCACGTCGAGCATGGGCCGGTAGCGCGCCGTCACGGCGCGCGAGGCGGCGTACAGCGCGAAGCAGAGCTGGTCGTCGAGCGCCACGCTCGGCGCCGGCAAGGCGGTCATGCATCGAGTCTAGAACTTTCGGCCCTGGCGGGGTCGCGGCGTCACCGTCCCGGGCTCCCGACGGCCCGGCGAGTGGACTCCTGGGGTTGAGTGGAACAGACTCAACTCTGTGGCCGTTGCATCGTGCGACCACACGCGGCCGGTAGTCCCCGGTCGCCCGTCAGCCGAGAGGACGCGCGCCCCCGACCATGGAGAGCAAGCTCACGACCCGTTCGCAGGAAGCCATCGCCGCAGCTCAGCGGCTCGCTGTCGACCGCGGCCAGGCGGCGCTCGAACCGCTGCACCTGCTGGCTGCGCTGCTCGAGCAGACCGACGGCATCGCCGGCCCGCTGCTCAAGGCGGTCGGCGCCGATCCGGCCGACGTGCGCGCGAAGGCCGAGGCCGCCCTGCACCGCATGCCCAGTGTGAGCGGAGCGACGGTGTCCGCCCCGTCGCCGTCCCGTGAGCTGCTCCGGGTGATCAACGCGGCCGGGGAACAGGCCAGTGCTCTGGGCGACGAGTACGTCTCGACCGAGCACCTGCTGGTCGGGCTGGCCGGATCCGAGGGCGAGGCCGGGAACGTCCTCGTCGGCGCCGGCGCGACCCGCGACACCCTCCTGGCAGCGTTTCGCACGGTGCGCGGCAACCGCAAGGTCACAACCCCCGATCCCGAGGGCACCTTCCAGGCGCTGGAGAAGTACGCCGTCGACCTGACTCAGCGGGCCCGTGACGGCAAGATCGACCCGGTCATCGGCCGCGACACCGAGATCCGGCGCGTGGTCCAGGTGCTGTCCCGGCGCACCAAGAACAACCCCGTGCTCATCGGGGAGCCCGGCGTCGGCAAGACCGCCATCGTCGAGGGTCTGGCCCAGCGGATGGTTGCCGGTGACGTCCCCGAGAGCCTGAAGGGCAAGCGCCTCATGGCGCTGGACCTCGGCTCGATGGTCGCCGGCGCCAAGTACCGCGGTGAGTTCGAGGAGCGGCTCAAGGCCGTTCTCCAGGAGATCACCGATGCCGAGGGCCAGATCGTCACGTTCATCGACGAGCTGCACACCATCGTCGGCGCCGGCGCGACCGGTGACTCCGCGATGGACGCCGGCAACATGATCAAGCCGATGCTGGCTCGCGGTGAGCTCCGCATGGTCGGCGCCACGACCCTCGACGAGTTCCGCCAGCACATCGAGAAGGACGCCGCACTCGAGCGGCGCTTCCAGCAGGTCTTCGTCGGCGAGCCCTCGGTCGAGGACACGATCGGCATCCTGCGCGGGCTCAAGGAGCGCTACGAGGTCCACCACGGCGTCCGGATCACCGACGCCGCCATCGTCGCCGCGGCGACCCTGTCGGACCGGTACGTCACGGCCCGCTTCCTCCCCGACAAGGCGATCGACCTCGTCGACGAGGCCGCGAGCCGGCTGCGCATGGAGATCGACAGCCGTCCCGTCGAGGTCGACGAGGTGGAGCGCGCCGTCCGCCGGATGGAGATCGAGGAGATGGCCCTCGCCAAGGAGGACGACGAGTCCTCCCTGGCGCGCCTGGCCGCGCTCCGTGAGGACCTCGCCAACCGGCGCCAGGAGCTGGCCGAGCTGACGTTCCGCTGGCAGCAGGACAAGACCGCCATCGAGCGCATCCAGCGGATCAAGGAAGAACTGGAGACGGTCCGGCTCGACGCCGAACGGGCCGAGCGGGACGGCGACCTCGCCCGGGCCGCGGAGCTGCGCTACGGCCGGCTGCCCGAACTCGAGAGGTCCCTGACCGCGGCCGAGGAGTCGGTGAAGACCGGCGAGTCGATGCTCAAGGAGGAGGTCGGCCCCGACGACATCGCCGAGGTCGTGCAGGCCTGGACGGGCATCCCCGCCGGCCGGCTGCTGGAGGGTGAGACCCAGAAGCTGCTCCGGATGGAGGACGGCCTCGGCCGGCGGGTCGTCGGCCAGCCGGAGGCGGTGCGCGCGGTGTCCGATGCGGTCCGGCGGGCCCGCTCCGGCGTCGCCGAACCCGATCGCCCCACCGGGTCCTTCCTCTTCCTCGGCCCCACCGGCGTCGGCAAGACCGAGTTGGCCAAGGCCTTGGCGGAGTTCCTGTTCGACGACGAGCGGGCGATGGTCCGCGTCGACATGAGCGAGTACTCCGAGAAGCATTCGGTGGCCCGGCTCGTCGGAGCCCCGCCCGGCTATGTCGGGTACGAGGCAGGCGGCCAGCTCACCGAGGCCGTGCGGCGGCGGCCGTACACCGTCGTCCTGCTCGACGAGGTGGAGAAGGCCCACCCGGACGTCTTCGACGTCCTGCTGCAGGTGCTCGACGACGGACGGCTCACCGACGGCCAGGGCCGCACGGTCGACTTCCGCAACACGATCCTGATCCTGACGTCGAACCTCGGCTCCCAGCTGATCGCCGACCAGTCCGTCCCGGAGGAGCGGCGCCGCGAGGCGGTGCTCGAGGTGGTCCGGGCGCAGTTCAAGCCGGAGTTCCTCAACCGGCTCGACGACATCGTGGTGTTCCGTGCCCTCGGCAGCGACGAGCTCACCGGGATCGTCGACATCCAGGTCGGCGTCCTGGCCCGCCGCCTGGCGGCCCGCCGGCTCACGCTGACGGTCGCCGACGCCGCCCGGGAGTGGCTGGCGCTCAACGGGTTCGACCCCGTCTACGGGGCGCGTCCGCTGCGCCGGCTCGTGCAGTCGGCGATCGGTGACCAGCTCGCGAAGGCGCTGCTCGCCGGGGACATCCGGGACGGCGACGAGGTCGTCGTCGACGCGCCGGAGGACTTCACCGGCGCGGGCGAGGGTGGGCTGACGGTCCGCCGCGGCTGATCGCCGCGGCGGTGGGCCGCACGGGCCGGTCGCCGTTCACAGCAGACGTGCAGGGTGTTCACCCATTGCTTGCTGCCCGTTACTCACTGCTGCATAGCGTCGGGCGCGGCCGGCTGACAGGTCGGTCGTAGCCCGCGTGAGCAGGAGAATTCGTGAAGCGGCAGACCCGACGACTCGCTCTGGTGACCGGTGCGGCCTGCACGGTCGTCGCCCTCAGTGCCACCGCGGCCCTTGCCGATGGCCCCGGAACCGCCCGGACCGGCCCCACCACCGGCGTTACGCCCTATGTGCTCCCGGTGGCGGACGGCGTGGACATCGCCTCGCTGGTCACCGTTGGCGACAAACCCGCCGGCAACGGCTACCGCATGGTCGGCATCCCCGACGGCATCGGTGCGCTGCCCTCGGGTCGCCGCACGGTCGACGTGCTCATGAACCACGAGCTCCCGGCCGGCTCGGGTGTGGTCCGCGACCACGGCCGCAAGGGCGCATTCGTCTCCCGGCTCACCGTGGACCCGCGCAGCGGCGCCGTCCTTGCCGGTGACGACCTGATCAAGACCGTGCAGTACTGGCAATATGCCGCCGGCCAGTACGGCCCCGCCCCGGCGCCCCCGACGGGCTCCACGCAGACACCGGAGTTCGGCCGCTTCTGCTCCGGGGCGCTGACGGCACCGGGTCAGCTGCTCAACCGCCGCAGCGGCAACGGATACGACGGCCAGCTCTACTTCGCCAACGAGGAGAACGGCAACGACGGTCGCGCCTTCGCCGTCGGACTCGACGGGACCGCCACCCAGCTGCCCCGCCTGGGCCTGTTGTCCTGGGAGAACACGCTGGCCGCCGCCAACCGCAGCGACACCACCGTGGTGATGAGCAACGAGGACAGCGCCGACGGTCAGGTCCGGGTGTACCGCGGCACGAAGACGAACTCGGGCTCCGCAGCCGACCGGGCCGGGCTGACCAACGGTGCGCTCTCGGTGATCGACGCCGTCGACGAGAAGGTGAACACCGACGCGGACTTCCGGGCGACCTACGGGAAGAACAACCCGGCCGCGGTCGACCTCAGCGGGATCGACTGGAACCAGAGCGGCACCGCCCAGAACACCGAGGCGAAGGCCGGGGGCCTGTCCCTGAACCGGATCGAGGACGGCGCGTTCGACCCCAAGCACCCCGGCGACTACTACTTCAACACCACCGAGGGCGGCGACCAGACCCCGCATCCCGAGGTGGGCGGCGACGTCCGTAACGGCGGCGGCCTGTGGCGGCTGTCCTTCACGGACATCGAGCGGCCCGAGCTCGGGGGCACCCTGACGCTGCTGCTCGACGGCAGCGAGGCGCCGTTCCTCAACAAGCCCGACAACATGACGATCGACGACCGGGGCAACCTCCTGCTCCAGGAGGACCCGGGCAACAACGCATCCGTCGCGCGGATCGTCGCCTACCGGATCGCCGACGGCGCCCTCGGCGTCCTGGCCCAGTTCGACGCGGCGCGCTTCGGTGCCCCGGCCACGGGTCAGCCGAGCTTCATCACCCAGGACGAGGAGTCCAGCGGCATCCTCGATGTGTCGGGCGTGCTCGGCCGGCCGGGAACGTTCGTCTTCGACGCGCAGGTGCACAAGCCGAACCCAGACCCGGAGCTCGTCGAGGAGGGGCAACTGCTGACCATGACCGTCTCGAACTGGGACCGGGTCTACGGCACCGGAGGTCACGGTCACGGGGACGGTCACGGCCGGAACGACTGAGGCAGGGCCGGGGCGGCGCCGCGGGAGCGGCGCCTGACCGGCTGGTGCACATCGGGCCGTCGCCGGTCGCAGCACCGGCGACGGCTCTCACCGCCACCGGCCGCAGCGCCCGCCGTGACGCGGTCGGGCGACGACACGCGAGCTGACGCTGGTGGCCGCTGGTCGCGTCGTTCATGATCGCCGGAGTACCGGAGATCGTCGAAGGGCTCCAGAGATGACGCCAGGACAGGGCGAGAACCAGCCGGGTGGCCAGTCCGGCCCGCCGCAGGGCTGGAATGCGCCACCGAGCCCTCCGGCCCACGGCCAGCAGTACCCCGGCTACGCGCCGGCACCCTCGGCGCCGACGGGCTACGGGGCCCCTCAGGCGATGGAGCGGCCGATGACCGTGCGCGCCGGTCTCGGTGCCTTCATCGCGTCGATCGTCCTCAGCCTCGTCGGCCAGGTGGTCACCCTGCTCAACTGGCAGACCATCATCGACTGGTCGTTCGCCAACGCCGGGATCCAGCCGGGCGCGGACACGGAGGCCGCCCTCCAGACCGCCGAGGCCGCCGCCAAGGTCGGCAGCGTCGCGGCGTTCGTCTTCATCGCCGTCTACGGCCTGTTCGTCTGGTTCGCCTGGTCGGGCCGACAGTGGGCACGCATCGTCCTGTGGGTGCTCGGCGGCCTCGGCATCGCGTCCGGCCTGGCCGGGCTGGCCGTCGGCTCGCCGCTGCCCTTCCTCAGCGCGCTGGGCGTGTTCCAGTTGCTGATCCTCATCGCGGCCGTGGTGCTGCTCGCGATGAAGCCGTCCAACGAGTGGTACCGCTTCCGCGGCTGGCAGCGGGCGACCGGCCGGGGGTGAGTCAGTCGCGGCTGCGCAGCCGCGGCACCCATCCCCCGGTGGTACGCGCGATCAGGCTCGTCGCGGCCGCTGCACAGAGCACGAACAGCAGCAATGCCGAGACGGTGACGCCCCCGGCGGCGATCATCGAGAAGAGGGTGAGCAGGGCGAGCACGAAGCTCGCGGCCAGCCCGATCCAGCGGGCCCAGGGCTGGCGGCGCGGCAGGAACCATGCGGCCAGCGCGAGGATGAGCCCGATCACCAGGTAGGGGATCAGGGCGAGCAGCACGAACCGGCGGGCCTCCGCCGCGGTGATGCCGGTCCCCTGGCGCACGACGCGGTCGACGGTGACATCGAAGCCGTACCAGAGCAGTCCCGCGTTCACGAGGAGAAGGGCGGCGAGCACGCCCATGGTGATGGCGGCGACCCGGACGGACACGGGCATGACCGACGGCGGGGTGCCGTCGGTGGGCTCCGGACCGGCGGGCTGGGGATATGGCGGCACGTCACCAGCCTGGCAGACCTGCCGTGGCGGCCACCCGCGACGCGGTCGTGGTCGGCGCCCGGTGAATCTGCCGCGAGGGAAATCCGGAGTCGGGCCGGCGCCCGAAGCCCAGGCGTGACCCCGTCCCTGCAGGCTGCCGCTCCGACTCCGGGCGACGCACCCCGGCGCGGAAGCCGCGGTCTGCGTCGCGTGTTCGGGGGGCTGGCCGGCCTGGTCGCCGCCGCCGTGGCGCTCGGGGTCGCTGAACTGGTCGCCGGCTTCGTCGGTCCGGCGTCCTCTCCCGTCGTCGCGGTGGGGGGTGCCGCCATCACCCTGACGCCGGAATCGGTGAAGCACGTCGCGATCACCACCTTCGGCGAGGACGACAAGATCGCACTGGTCGCCGGGACGCTGGCCGTGATCGCGGCCTACGCGCTGGGGATCGGGCTCGTCGGCCTGCGCAGCCGCCGCCTCGGCGTGCTGGGGATCGCCCTGTTCGGCGGAATCGGTGCGGTCGCTGCCCTCACCCGGCCTGAGGGGGGTCCGTTCGACGCGCTGCCCTCCGTGGCCGGCGCCGCCGCCGGCGTCGTCGCCCTGTCGGCCCTCCTCGCCCCCCTGACGCGACCGGAGCCGGCCGCTGCCGCAGCCGACGCCACCGTCGACGGGGGGCAGGCCGACGAGCGGGTGATGGACCGGCTGCGCGAGGTCCTCGGGTCCGGTGACCGAAAGGGAAGCGGGATGGACCGCCGCGGGTTCCTCGTCACCAGTGGCGTTGCCCTGGGCGTGGCAGCCGTCACAGGTGGGGGCGGGCGACTCCTGCGCCGCCGCTTCGACGTCGCCGAGGCCCGTGCGGCCGTCGCACTGCCGACGCCGTCCTCCCGGGCCGCGGCACTCCCGGCCGGGGCGGATCTGGCCGGGGAGATCGACGGGGTCACTCCGCTGTTCACCCCGAACCGGGTCTTCTACCGCGTCGACACCGCGATCAGCGTGCCGCAGGTCCGGCCGGCCGACTACCGCCTGTCGATGACCGGGATGTTCGACTCCCCGCGCAGCTACACGCTCCCGGACCTGTACGGCCGCGACGACCTCATCGAGCGCGACATCACCCTCACCTGTGTCTCCAACGAGGTCGGTGGCACGCTCGCCGGCGCGGCGCGCTGGATCGGCGTCCCGCTGGGGGCGCTCCTCCGCGAGAACGGCGTCCGGGCGGGGAGCTCGCAGCTCGTCTGCCGCTCGGTCGACGGGATGACGATCGGTGCGCCGACGCGCTCGGCGCTCGTGGTCGAGGACGCGATGCTGGCCATCGCGATGAACGGTGAGCCACTCCCGGTCGAGCACGGCTTCCCGGTGCGGATGATCATCCCCGGCCTCTACGGCTACGTCTCGGCCTGCAAGTGGCTCGCCCGCATCGAGGCGACTACCTACGAGGCGTTCGACGCCTACTGGGTGCAGCGCGGCTGGGCCGCCGACGGGCCCATCAAGATCGCCTCACGGATCGACACCCCCACGCCGCTGCGCTCCTTCCCCGCCGGTCGCCGGGCCATCGCGGGGGTCGCGTGGGCCCAGACCCGTGGCATCTCCCGCGTCGAGGTGCGGGTCGACGACGGGGAGTGGACCGCGGCCGAGCTCGCGGAGGAGACGGACGCCGACCTCTGGCGCCAGTGGGTGTTGCCCTTCGACTTCGCCGTCGGGCGCCACACCATCACCGTCCGCGCGACCAGCGCCGACGGCGAGGTGCAGACCGAGGCTCGGGCTGACCCGTTCCCGGCCGGGGCGACCGGCTGGCACACCACCCAGGTGATCGCCGCCTGACCACTGCCGCGCCCCCGGACCGGCACAATGCGGTCGCACGGACAGGACAAGGAGCCCCATCCACGTGAAGAACACCCGTCCCACGCGCGGCGTCCTCGTCGCCGCGGTCTCCACTCTCGCCCTCACGCTGAGCGCCTGCGGCTCGGCCGGCTCGTCGAACGGCAGTGCGTCCTCCAGCACCGCGACCCGCGCGAGCGAGAGTGCCGGCGGTGCCGTGCCGGCGGCTGCAGACGTGCCGTTCGGTCCCGGTTGTGCGGCCGGTCCCGCCGAGGGTGCGGGCAGCTTCACCGGGATGGCGGCCGCCCCGGTCGTCACCGCGGCGAGCGGCAACCCGGCGCTGTCGACGCTGGTGCAGGCGGTCACCGCCGCCAACCTGGGGGACTCGCTCAACACGCAGCAGAACATCACGGTCCTGGCCCCGGCCAATCCGGCCTTCGAGGCGGTTCCGGCCGGCGCGCTCCAGGCGCTGCTGGCCGACAACGCCCAGTTGACCGCTGTGCTCACCCACCACGTCATCCAGGGACGCCTGACCCCCGGGGGACTGGCGGGCACGCACACGACGCTGAACAACGACAAGGTCACCATCGTGGGCTCCGGCGCGAACTTCACCATCCCCGGCGAGGGCACGGTGGCGGGCACGGAGGCTTCGGTGATCTGCGGGAACGTGCAGACGGCCAACGCCACCGTCTACATCATCGACCAGGTGCTCAAGCCCGCCGCTCCCTGATCGATCGCGCGGCATGCGCCGATCCCGGCGCTCAGTAGGGTCGGGCGCATGACGGCCCCCGTGCACCTGCCCGACCGTGACCGGCTGCTCGAGCTCATCGTCGAGCTCGCCGTGGTGCACGGGAAGGTCACGCTCTCCTCGGGACGCGAGGCCGACTGGTACATCGACATGCGCCGGCTCACGCTGCACCACGAGGGCGCCCCGCTGGTCGGCCGCGTGATGCGGCAGCTGACCGGCGACCTGCGCTACGACGTCGTCGGGGGGCTGACCCTGGGCGCCGACCCGGTCGCGACGGCAATGCTGCACGCGGCCGCCGACGGCGAGGGCTTCCTGGACGCCTGCGTCGTGCGGAAGGCCGGCAAGGCGCACGGGCTGCAGCGACGGATCGAGGGGCCGGACGTCGACGGCCGCTCGGTGCTCGTCGTCGAGGACGTCTCCACCACCGGCGGCAGCCCGCTGACCGCAGCCGAGGCCCTGCAGGAGGCCGGCGCCGAGGTCATCGGGGTCGCGGTGATCGTCGACCGCGGCGGTCGGGCCGCCGTCGAGAAGGCCGGCTTCGAGTACCGCGCCGCCTTCTCCCTGGCCGACCTCGGCCTGGACTGACCCTCTTTCTCGATCTCGCCGGGCGGTCAGCCGTCGTACGGTGTGACCGTGACCACGGCAACGGCGGTGTGGGTGACCGAGCTGCGGGACGCGCTCGGCGCCGGGAGCGTCCTCCTCGATCCCGATGTGACGGCGGCCTACGCCCGTGACCAGGCGATGCTCGCGCCGGCCGGCACGCCCGCGGCCGTCGTCCTCCCGCGCAGCACGGCCGACGTCGTCGCCGTCATGCAGGTGGCCACCCGCCACGGGATCCCGGTCGTCCCGCGCGGGGCCGGCTCCGGGCTGGCCGGTGCCAGCAACGCC
>JAOPWM010000253.1 GCA_025965695.1 Blastococcus sp. | reverse complement strand
ACGCAGAACACCGAACACGTCAACTTCGAGAAGCCCGACGAGGTCCGGGAATTCCCGCACGGTCGCGTCGAGATCGTCAAAGTAGGCGGTGCCGAGATCGGCCGGCTGATCCTGGAACCGGGGTGGCGCTGGTCGAACGACGTCAAGCCGATCGCCGGCACCGACCTGTGCGAGGCGCCGCACATGCAGTACCACGTCAGCGGCCGGGTGCACGTCCTCATGGCTGACGGCACGGAGTTCGAGGCCGGCCCCGGCGACGTCACGTCACTGCCTCAGGGACACGACGCCTGGGTCGTCGGTGACGAACGCGCCGTGGTCGTCGACTGGTACGGCGTCAGCAACTACGCCCGCTAGACAACTACGCCCGCTAGAACAGCCCGCCAGGGCGCACCCCCAGCCGCCAGCAGCGACGGCACCCCCGGCCGGACGCCGGACAGGCGCACGGCCAGCACCGAGAGGCACGCACATGGCACGCAAGATGATCGACTGCCGCACGATGCCCAGCGAGAGCAACTGCACCCTCACCATCGCCGGTGAGGAGGAGGAGGTTCTCGACGCGGCCGTCACGCACGCCGTCGACAAGCACGGTCACGAGAACACCCCGGATCTGCGCGAGCAGTTGCGCGGCGGACTGGTCGACGCGGAACCCGCACTGGCCTGATCGCCGCCGGCCCCGGCCCGCTTTGTGGGTGAAGTCCGCGCATTGTGGGTGTTGCAGCACCCGCAATCGACGAGAAACACCCGCAAAGCGGGCCCGTTCAGTGGGTCAGCTCGCTTCGGGCTTCTCCTGGACGGCCCAGCCGTTGCCGTCGGGGTCGTCAAAGAAGATGAAGGCGTTGAACGGGCCGCCGTGTCCGTCGACCCAGCCGGCCTCGGTCATCTGCCGGATCGGGCTCACGTCGAATCCACGATGCCCCACATCTGTCCGAGTCGACGTGGACGGCACTCTGCCGCACGGGCGCGGTCCGTGCGCCGGGCATCAGGCAGGTGGAAGAGGATGTGGGGGCGGGGGGCCGGTCCTGGCGGTCTGGCCGCGTTGGTCGGTCCATCCAGCGGTGGATGGCCACTCTTTTAGCCGGTTGCCCCCGTCCCGTCTGAACTGTGACTCACGCCACACACTGTCGTCAACCCGTTCCCGGAGTGTCGCGACCGGCGAATGCCCGCGGCAGGAAGGGCGGGATCAGGCGACGCGGCGGAGGATGTCCGGGGAGAGCTGGTCGACGGCGGTGTGGCCGGTCAGGCCCAGCGTCAGGTCGAACTCGCCCATCACGTCGGCGATCACCTGCCGCACGCCCTCTTCGCCGGCCAGCGCCAGGCCCCAGGCGAACGGCCGGCCGAGCAGTACCGCGCCGGCGCCGAGCGCGACGGCGGTGAACACGTCGGCGCCGCTCCGGATCCCGCTGTCGAACAGAACCGGCGCGCGCTCGTCGATCGCGGCGACCACGTCGGGCAGCGCGTCCAGGGCAGAGATCGACCGGTCCACCTGGCGGCCGCCGTGGGTGCTGACGACGACGCCGTCCACCCCTTCGTCCAGCGCGCGGCGGGCGTCGTCGGGGTGCAGCACGCCCTTGAGCAGGATCGGCAGCCGCGTCCTCGACCGCAGCCACGCGAGGTCGGCCCAGGTGATCGAGGGCCGGGAGTAGATGCCGAGGAACGTCTCGACGGCGGCGCGGGGGAGCGGCGAGCGGAGGTTGTCCCTGAACGACCCGGGCCAGGCCTTCGCCATGCCGACGAGCGCCTTGACCGCGGCGGGCGTGGGCCGTGGCCGGGACTCCCGCTCGCCGGCCGACGCCGCCCGCTGCTCGACCAGTCGGCGGAACACCGGATCCGACGTGTACTGCGCGATGCCCTTACCGAGGGCGAAGGGCAGGTGGCCTAGGTCCAGGTCGCGCGGCCGCCAGCCGAGCATCGTGGTGTCGAGGGTGACGACCAGCGCGTCGCAGCCGGCCGCCTCGGCCCGCCGGAGGAGGCTCTCGACCAGTTCGTCGGACGTCGACCAGTACAGCTGGAACCAGCGAGGGGAATCGCCCATCGCCGCCGCGCAGTCCTCCATCGACACCGAGGCCTGGTTGGAGAAGACCATCGGCACCCCCAGGCTCGCCGCCGCCCGGGCCACGGCGAGGTCGGCCTCGTCGTGCACCAGTTCCAGCGCGCCGACCGGGGCGAGCAGCAGCGGGGCGGGCAGGCGTCGTCCGAACAGCTCGACCGAGGTGTCGCGAGTGCTCACGTCCCGCAGCACCCGGGGGACGACGGCCCACTTGTCGAACGCCGCCCGGTTCGCCCTCTGGGTGACCTCGTCGCCGGCGCCGCCGGCCACGTAGGCGTAGGCGCGCGGATTCAGCGCCTGCTTCGCCCGCTCCTGCAGCGCCCGGACGGCCGTCGGCACGCGGGGATGATGGCCGTACACGCCCGCCCGGTAGACCTCGTTCTGCCGACGGCGCCCCGCACCTGCTTCGTCCACCCGGACACCGTAGTGATCGACCTCTCAGTGCCCGATCCGGGCCCGCAGGGGGTTTTTCGCGACACGCCGCACGACACGCGCGCTTCCGGTGTAACGAGCTGGCGACGAAGCGTCACGTCCGTCATTATGTGAACTCATTCGCACCGCAAACGGGGAGCACGTATCAGCACCACCCAGTGGGGCGCCGTCGCACACCGCGCGATGCCCACCAGCACCCCCCGGCCGGCTGTGTCCGCCGGCCTCCTCACCGGCCTTCTCGTCGTCCTGTTCGGCGCCGCCCTGGCCACCGCCGCTCCCGCTTCCGCGGTCGACGACCCCAGCCGCCCAGGCGCCCGGGTGACGCACGGGCCGAGCTGTCGCCCGGGCGGTCTCGTGGTCGAGGTCGTGGCCGGAACGTCGCCCTACTCGGTCCGGCTGGCGACCACCCGCACGCCGTCCGGTGAGGACGAAGCGACCCTGCAGCCCGGCGAGACCGTCGTCCTCCGGACCGACGACGTGGCCTGGGGCGAGACGATCGACGGCCGGCTGGAGTTCGCCGCACAGGACGGGACCGGCGTGACCTACGTCGACGAGCTCCAGGAGTACAGCTTCACCCGGCCCACCAAGGAGGACTGCGACGCGATCGCCGCGCCGCCCTCCCCGGCGCCCACGACCACCGCGTCACCCTCGCCGTCGGCCAGCCCGTCGGCTGGCGGCGGGGCGGCCCCCTCCAGCTCGGCCACGCCGACGACCGCGCCGTCGACCGGGAGCCGGACGCCGGCCCCGGGCGATACCGCCCCCACCGGGGGTGCGGGTGACACCACCCCCCGCGAGGTCACCGCGGGCGACACCGTCACCCTGCAGGCCTCGGGCTTCCTCCCCGGTGAGCGCGTGACGATCCAGCTCCACGGAAACACCGACGTCCTTGCCACGGCGACCGCGGGCCCCGACGGGACGGTGCAGGCCGAGGTCCGCATCCCCGATGGCACCGCGGCCGGCCCGGCGACGATGGACCTGGTCGGCGCCGAGTCCGAGGTCGTCGCCGACGTCGCCCTCCAGGTGGCCGGGGCGGAGACGCCGATCGTCGTGGGTGGTGCGTCCGACATCGTGCCCCTCACCGCGGCCGCGGTGGCGCTCGTGGCCGCCGTCGGCGGGCTGGTCTCCGCTGCCGGGCGGCAGCGCACGCGCCGTGCCGCCATCAGGAGCGCCTGACGCCGCAGTCGGCGACGATGAGCGTGTGCAGCGGTCCTCTCCCGGAGCGGGCCCCGGGCCCGCCGAGACCTGGCTCCGGATCGTGCAGGTGCATGACCGCATCACCCGGCGGCTGGACTCCGTGCTGCACCGCCAGCACGGTCTGTCGCTGACCGGCCTGGAGGCGCTGCGGCGGATCGCAGAGGCGCCCGGCGAGCAGGCCAGCATGAGCCAGGTCGCCGAGGCCGTCGGGTTGTCCCCTGCCGGGGTCACCAGCACCGTGGACCGGCTCGTGGCCGACGGTCTGGTCCTGCGCGAGCGCGGTACCGGTGATCAACGGCTGCTGCACGCCCGTCTCACGCCGGCCGGCCGCGAGCGCGTGGAGGCGGCCGCCCGGACGCACGACGAGCTCGTCGCGCACATGCTGGTCCCCCTCGGGGACGACGCCGCGCTGGTCACCGCGGCCCTCGAACGGGTGTCGGCCGCAACCCGGTCACGGCGGTGACATGAGCGGGGCGTCAAAGCTTCAAGCCCGTAGTGTTTCGTCGGAACAGCTTCGGGCACGGCTGATGGGGTGCCGCACGTGCTCCAGCGGATCAGCGTCGTGGTGCCGACCATCGGTCGGCCATCCCTGGATGCCCTCCTCGACGCGCTCGCCGGAGCACCCGGCCCCCGTCCCGCCGCACTGATCCTGGTCGACGACCGCCCTGCAGGAGAGCCGCTGCGCCCCGACCGGCCGGGCCTTCCCCCGGTCCGCGTCGTCCGCACCGGGGGCGGCGGCCCGGCCCGCGCCCGCAACCTCGGCTGGCGCACCGCCGGCACCGAGTGGATCGCGTTCCTCGACGACGACGTCGTCCCCGATCCCGACTGGTACCTGCAGCTCGCCGCTGATCTCGCCGACCTGCCCTCCGACGTCGCAGGCAGTCAGGGGCGCGTCCGGGTGCCGCTGCCCGAGGACCGTCGCCCGACCGACTGGGAACGCGGCACCGCAGGGCTGGCCACGAGCAGCTGGATCACCGCGGACCTCGCCTACCGCCGTGCCGCTCTCGCCGCGGTCGGCGGCTTCGACGAGCGCTTTCCCCGTGCCTTCCGCGAGGACTCCGACCTCGCCCTGCGGGTGATGGACACCGGGGGGCGACTGGTCCGTGGGGAGCGCCGGATCACCCACCCGGTGCGGCCGGCCGGCCGCTGGATCAGCCTGCGCGTGCAGGCCGGCAACGCCGACGACGTCCTCATGCGGCGACTGCACGGTCGCAACTGGCGCGAACGCGCCGACGCGGCACTGGGACGGCGCCCCCAGCACCTGACCGTGACGGCGGCCGCGCTCACCGCTGTCGGGCTCGCGGCGGCCCGCCGTCCCCGGGGCGCCGGAATGGCGGCAGCGTTGTGGCTGACCGGCACCGCGGAGTTCGCGTGGGCGCGGATCCGGACGGGCCCCCGGACCCTGGACGAGACGGTCACCATGGCCCTGACCAGCGCGGCGATCCCGGCCCTGGCGAGCTGGCACTTCCTCCGCGGACTCGTGCGGCACCGGAGGGTGCCGCCCTGGCGCGGGCTACCCGACGTCGTGCTCTTCGACCGCGACGGCACCCTGGTCCACGACTTCCCCTACAACGGCGATCCGGACTGGATCCGCCCGGTGGACGGCGCCCGGCAGGCGCTGGACCGGCTGCGCGCCCACGGGGTGCGGATCGGGGTGGTGAGCAACCAGTCCGGCGTCGCGCGGGGGCTGATCACCGCCGAGCAGGTCGCGGCCTGCAACGCCCGGCTCGCCGAAGTGCTCGGCCCCTTCGACACCGTCCAGGTCTGCCCGCACGGCCCGGACGACGGGTGCACCTGCCGCAAGCCCGCGCCCGGCATGGTCAAGGCCGCCTGCGCCGAGCTCGACGTCGACCCCGCCCGCTGCGTGGTCATCGGGGACATCGGCGCCGACGTCGACGCCGCGGTGGCTGCCGGCGCGGTCGGGCTCATCGTGCCGACGCCGGTCACCCGCCGGGCCGAGGTCGAGGCGGCCGAGCGCCGCGCCGCCACGCTCCAGCAGGCGGTGGATGACGTCCTGGCGGGCACGTGGTGAGCCACACGGTCCTCGTCGCCCGCCTGGACAACGCGGGTGACGTCCTCCTGCAGGGACCGCTGGTGCGGGCCGTCGCCTCCGCGGCGGTCCGGGTCGTGTTCCTGGCCGCTCCGGCCGGGGCCGAGGCCGCGGCCCTGCTGCCCGGCGTGGACGAGGTCTGGACCTGGCGCTGCCCCTGGATCGACGCCGCCCCGTCGCCGGTCGAGGCCGCCGACATCGCCGCACTGACCGGCCGGATCCGCGCGCTGGCGCCCGACGAGGCGCTCATCTCCACCTCGTTCCACCAGTCGCCGCTGCCCCTGGCGCTGGTCCTGCGTACGGCCGGTGTGCCGCGGATCTCCGCGATCAGCGTCGACTACCCGGGCTCGCTGCTCGACGTCCGCCACCGGGTCGAGGACGACCTGCCGGAACCGGAGCGCGCGCTCTCCCTGGCCCACGCCGCGGGATTCGAGCTGCCACCGGGGGACGACGGGCTGCTCGCGGTGCGGCGGCCGCTCCCCCCGACCCACCACGAACCGGGCTACGTCGTCGTCCATCCCGGGGCCTCGGTGCCCGCGCGGGCGTGGCCGGCCGAGTGCTGTGCCGAGGCGGTGGAAGCGCTCGCCGACGGAGGCCACCGGGTGCTGGTCACGGGGGGCCCGGACGAACGGGCGCTGACCGCCGCCGTCGCCGGAACCCGCGGCGTCGATCTCGGTGGTGCGACGAGCCTGGCGGAGATGGCTGCCGTGCTGGACGGCGCGGCCGCGGTCGTGGTCGGCAACACCGGCCCGGCGCACCTGGCCGCGGCGGTCGGCGCCCCGGTCGTCTCGCTCTTCTCCCCGGTCGTGCCAGTGGTCCGGTGGGCGCCCTACGGCGTGCCCACCGTGCTGCTGGGCGACCAGTCCGCTCCCTGCCGGAACACCAGGGCGCGCGAGTGCCCCCTGCCCGGGCACCCCTGCCTGACCTCGGTGACCGCGCAGGACGTGGTGGCCGCCGTCGAGAAGCTCCGCACGGCCGAGCAGTCGGCCGTCGTCCGCGCCGCCGTCGCAACCGGGAAGGTGGTGACCCCGTGAGAATCCTGATCTGGCACGTGCACGGCTCGTGGACGACGTCGTTCGTCCAGGGCGCGCACGAGTACCTGGTGCCCGTCACGCCCGACCGCGGCCCCGACGGCCTCGGCCGGGCCCGCACCTGGGACTGGCCGGCGTCGGTCCGGGAGGTGACCCCGGCACAGCTACGGGAGGAGCCGCCCGACGTCGTCGTCCTCCAGCGGACCCGCGACCTCGACCTGGTCCGCCAATGGCTGGGCCGAGAGCCAGGCCGCGACCTGCCCGCGGTCTTCCTCGAGCACAACGCACCCGGAACTGACGCATCCGGAGGGTCCGTCCCCGACACCCGGCATCCGTTGGCCGACCGCGACGACATCCCCATCGCGCACGTCACCCACTTCAACCGGCTCTTCTACGACAACGGCCGGGCGCCGACGACGGTCATCGAGCACGGCATCGTCGACCCGGGGGAGCGCTGGACCGGGGAGCTCGCCCGCGCCGCCGTCGTCGTCAACGAGCCCGTCCGACGCGGTCGCACGACCGGGAGCGACCTGCTGCCGGGCCTCGCGGCCGTCGCGCCGGTCGACGTCTTCGGCATGGGCCTGTCCGGCCTGCACGAGCGCTACGGCCTGGGCCCGGACCGGGTGACCCTGCACGAGGACCCGCCGCAGGCCGCGATGCACGCAGAGCTGGCCCGCCGCCGCGTCTACGTGCACCCCGTGCGCTGGACGTCGCTCGGGCTCTCACTGCTGGAGGCGATGCACCTGGGCATGCCGGTGGTCGGGCTGGCCACCACCGAGGCAGTGGAGGCGGTCCCGCCCGAGGCGGGCGTCCTGTCCACCCGGCCGGAGCGGCTCTGGGCGGCGGTCCGCGAGTTCATGCACGACGAGAACGCCGCCCGGTTGGCCGGCAAAGCGGCCCGGGCGGCCGCACTCGAGCGCTATGGCCTGTCCAGGTTCCTCTCGGACTGGGACGGTCTCGTGGCGGAGGTGAGCCGATGAGGATCGACCTGGTCAGTGAGCACGCGAGCCCGCTCGCCGCGATCGGCGGTGTCGATGCGGGCGGGCAGAACGTGCACGTCGCGGCACTGGCCGCCGGGCTCGCCCGCCACGGCCACGAGGTCACCGTGCACACCCGCCGCGACGACGACGCACTGCCCGACCGCGTGGTGGTGCAGGACGGCTACAACGTGTCGCACGTGAGCGCCGGCCCGCCCCGGATCCTGCCGAAGGACGAGTTGCTGCCGCACATGCCCGCGTTCGCGCGGGCCCTCGAGGACCAGTGGTCGGCCCAGCCACCGGACGTGGTGCACGCGCACTTCTGGATGAGCGGGCTGGCCTCGGTGAACGCGTCCCGCGGGCTGACGTCGTCGGTGCCGGTGCTGCAGACCTTCCACGCGCTCGGCTCGGTGAAGCGCCGGCACCAGGGCGCCGCCGACACCTCCCCGCCCGACCGCATCGAGCTCGAACGCGGGCTGTGCCGCGACGTCAGCCACGTGGTGGCGACCTGTTCCGACGAGGTGTTCGAGCTCCGCAGGCTCGGTCTGCCCAGCGACCGGGCGACGATCGTGCCCTGCGGCGTGGACACCGCGGTCTTCACCCCCCGCGGGCCCGTGGCACCTCGCGGCGAGCGGAAACGGCTCCTCGTGCTCGGCCGGATCGTCGAGCGCAAGGGGCACGACGACGCAGTGCGGGCGCTGCGCGCGGTGCCGGACGCCGAGCTCGTCGTCGTCGGCGGTCCGCCTCCCGACGCGGTCGACGACGACCCGGAGGTGCGGCGCCTGACGGCGCTCGCGCGGGAGTCCGGGGTGGCCGACCGGCTGGTGTTCACCGGCGCCGTGTCCCGCGCCGACGTCCCCGCCTGGGTGCGCTCGGCCGACGTCGTGCTGGCCGTGCCCTGGTACGAGCCCTTCGGCATCACCCCGCTCGAGGCGATGGCCTGTGGCCGCCCGGTCGTCGCCACCGCGGTCGGCGGGCTGGTCGACAGCGTGGCCGACGGCGTCACCGGCGACCTGGTGCCGCCCCGCGACCCGGACCGGCTGGGGGAGGTGGTCTCGGCGCTGCTCGCCGACGACGAGCGCCGCGCCGCGTACGGCGCCGCGGGCGTTCGGCGGGCACGGGCCCGTTACCGCTGGAGCCGGGTGGTCGCCGACACCGAGTCCGTCTACCGGCAGGTGCTCGCCCGCCGCAGTCCCGTGGAGGTGGCCCGATGAGTGCCGCACCGCATTCCGCCGCCGAGGTCGTCTCGCCGGACGCCTGCACCCACCTGACCGGTGCCGACCACGTCGCGTCGCTGGCCGTGGCGCTGCGATCGGTGACCGGGCACGTCGGCACCCTGGAGCGCTGGGGCCGGCTGCTCGCCGACGTGCTCTGCGGCGGGTCCCGCGGCCGGCTGCTCGCCGCCGGCAACGGGGGCAGCGCCGCGCAGGCGCAGCACCTGACCGCCGAACTGGTGGGCCGTTACCGCGCCGACCGGCCGCCATTCTCGGCGATCTGCCTGACCGCGGAGACCTCCAGCCTCACCGCGATCGCCAACGACTACCCGGCCGACGAGCTGTTCGCCCGGCAGGTGGAGGCGCACGGCCGCGACGGCGACGTCCTGGTGCTGCTGTCGACGTCGGGCCGCAGCCCGAACGCCGTGGCCGCGGCCCGGCGCGCCCGCGACTGCGGCATCACCGTGCTGGCGTTGACGGGGCCGGACCCCAATCCCCTGGCCGCGGCCGCCGACGACGCCGTCTGCATCGACTCACCCTGGACGGCGACGGTGCAGGAGTGCCACCTGGTCGCCCTGCACCTCATCTGCGCCGCCTTCGACGCGGCCGTGCTGTCCTCGCCCTCCCGGGTGCGGTCGGGGACGTCGATGGAGGTGTCCAGATGAGGGGCCCGCTGGTCGTGGTCGGCGACGCCCTGCTCGACGTCGACCTCGTCGGGACGTCCTCCCGGCTGGCCCCTGACGCCCCGGTGCCCGTCGTGGAGGACGTCGAGAGGCGCGAGCGGCCCGGGGGAGCGGCGCTGGCCGCGGTGATCGCGGCGGCGGCAACGTCTCGCGAGGTCGTGCTGGTCGCGCCACTGGACACCGACGACGGGGCGGCCCGGCTGCGGGCGCTGCTGCACGGGCGCGTGCGGCTGCTGCCCATCCCCGCGCGCGGCGGCACCGCGGTCAAGCAGCGGCTGCGGGTCGGCGACCACTCCGTCGTGCGGATCGACAGCGGCTCGCCGGTCGCGACGCCCGGTCCGCTGCCGGAAGAGGCGAAGACGGCGATCCGGGAGGCGGCGGCGGTGCTCGTGGCCGACTACGGCCGGGGGACGACGGCGGCGCCGGACGTGCGCGCGGCCCTCGCGGCGGCGGCCGGCCCGGTGGTCTGGGACCCCCATCCGCGCGGCGCCGACCCGGTGCCCAGCGCCCGGCTGGTGACGCCGAACGCTGCCGAGGCCGCCCGGGCGACCCCCGAGGTACCCGCCGGTCAGGGACTGGCGACGGCGGGAGCCTGCGCCGAGGCGCTGATCCGCCGGTGGGGGGTCGGCGCGGTGGCGGTGACGCTGGGCGCCCGGGGCGCACTGCTCTCCTACGGGGAGGGGGCGCCGATGGTCGTGCCGGCCGTGCCGGTGACCGGTGGCGACCCGTGCGGTGCCGGTGACGCGTTCGCGGCCGCGGCAGCGCTCGCGCTGGCCGACGGCGCGGTGACCGGAGAGGCGGTCGTTGCTGCCCTGGCCGCCGCCTCGGCATTCGTGGCGCGGGGTGGCGCCTCGGCCTGGGACAGGCACGAACCGAACGTCGTCGCCGAGCCCGGGGTGGACGGGCTGATCGCGCGGGTGCGGGCGGCGGGCGGCACGGTGGTCGCCACGGGTGGCTGCTTCGACCTGTTGCACCCCGGCCACGTCGCGACGCTGCGGGCGGCCCGCGGGCTGGGCGACTGCCTCGTCGTCTGCATCAACTCCGACGAGTCCGTGCGCAGGCTCAAGGGCCCGTCGCGGCCGCTGGTGACTGCGGTCGACCGGGCGCGGGTGCTGGAGGCACTGGAGTTCGTGGACGCGGTCGTCGTCTTCGACGAGGACACCCCCGTCGAGGTGCTCGACCGGCTGCGGCCCGACGTGTGGGCGAAGGGTGGCGACTACGCCGGCACGGACCTGCCCGAGTTGGCGGTGCTGCGCCGGTGGGGCGGCCAGGCGGTCGTGCTGCCCTACATCGACGGCCACTCGACCACGTCGCTCGTCGAACGCTCCCGCGTATGAACAAGGGCCCCGCTGCCTCGCACGCTCGGCGCGGACCCCTGCAACAGGGCCGTTCCAGCGACGAGGAGGACCGGCCGGTTGCGCTCGTCCTCCGGCCGCTGGGCCTCGGCGACCTGCTCACCGGCGTCCCGGCGATCCGGGCGGTGCGGGCGGCGGTGCCCGACCATCGGCTCGTGCTGGCGACGACGGCGGCGCTGGAGCCGCTGGCCCGGCTGATCGACGCGGTCGACGAGATGCTGCCCGCCCGCGAGCTCGAGCCCCTGGACTGGACCGGACCGCCACCAGCTCTCGCCGTCGACCTGCACGGCAAGGGCCCGGCCTCGCACGTCGTCGTCGCCGACCTGGCTCCCGACCGGCTGCTGACCTTCGACAGCCCCGGCTTTCCGGGACCGCGGTGGTGTCCTGACGAGCACGAGGTGCACCGCTGGTGCCGGCTGGTGTCGGAGGGACTGGGCGTGCCGGCCGATCCGGACGCGCTCGACCTCACCGTGCCCGGCGCGCCCCCGCCGGTATCCGGGGCGGCCGTCGTCCACCCCGGGGCGGCGTTCCCCGGCCGGCGCTGGCCGCCCGAGCGGTTCGCGGCGGTCGCCCGGCGCCTGGCGGACACCGGGCATGACGTCCGGATCACCGGCGGTCCCGCCGAGGTCGCTCTCGCCCGGGTGGTCGCGGTCGGGGCAGGGCTGGCACCGGAGTCGGTGCTCGCCGGCCGGACGTCTCCGCTCGAGCTCGCTGCGGTGGTGGCGGCCGCGCGGGTGGTGGTCAGCGGCGACACCGGTATCGCCCATCTGGCGACTGCCTACCGACGGCCGTCGGTGGTGCTCTTCGGGCCGGTGTCGCCCGCGCTGTGGGGGCCGCCGCCCCGGCCGCAGCACGTCGTCCTCTGGCACGGGGACGGGACCGGCGACCCCTGGGGAACCGAGCTCGACCCGGCCCTGGCGCGGATCACCGTCAGTGACGTGACCGCGGCCCTCGACGGACTGCTCGCCCGGGTCGATGACTGTCCTTCCGTGACGAGATCTGCACACTCGCCCCCCTCAGCACCCTGATGGGGGCGAGTGTGCAGATCTCGTCGCAAAGGCCGGACTAGCCGCGCTGGCGGAGGGCGTCGAAGAGCACCGTCTGCAGGTCGGTCGGGTCGACGGCGGAGTACGCCGCACCGCCCGTCGCCTCGGCGATGCGCTCCAGTGCCGACAGGTCCGCGTCCGGCCCCAGCGCCACACCGATGACCTTGATCGGCCGAGTGGGGTCGGCCTCCGAGGTCAGCGTGCTCAGCAGCGCCTCTTCGGTCAGGCCGGCGGCGTC
>JAOPWM010000009.1 GCA_025965695.1 Blastococcus sp. | reverse complement strand
GCAGCCCGGTGAGGGCGTCGTGCAGGGCGTCGTGCCGCAGTCGCCCGATGAGCTCACCGTTGCGCAGTGCGACCCCGGCGTGGTTGGCCACGGTCTCCAGCAGCAGGACGTCGTCCTGTTCGAAGGTGCGGACGTCACCCAGCCGGTCGGCCACGACGAGGATGCCGACGATCTCGGCGCTGCCCGTCAGCGGGACGACGATGGCATCGCGCAGGCCGTTGGCCACCAGCCACGCACGGGCGGTCGCGTCGCGGGTGTTCTTGGGGACGAGCAGCGTTTCGCCGCCCTCGACGACGTGCCGGATCACCCAGGCGTTCCCGCTGTCCGTCGACTCCTCCTGGCGGGTGGGCGGCTGGCCCTGCCGGTGGCGGATCACGTCGACGCGCGTGCCGTCGGCCGAGAGGAACGCCGCCGTCGCCTGTTCGCTCCGGAGCAGGTCCCTGGCCTGGGCCAGGACGTTCCCGATGACCTCGTCGACCTCGGGGGAACTGCTCACGGCCCGGCTGAACCGGTAGAGCCGTTCGAGGTTCAGGTGCCGCTCGGCCAGGGACGCGTAGGAGCGGAAGGCCAGCAGCGACAGGATCCCGAAGGCCAGCAGCAGCCACCCTCCGGTGGTAGACGCCGCCAAGGTCAGGACGGCGATCAGGCCGAGCGTGGCACCCATCGCCGGCACGGCGAGGGAGCCGGCATCGGTCAGCAACGACCGGATGTTGACGCTGCCGTCGTAGATGGTGATGGCACAACCGACAGCGATCGCGGCTACCACGTCACCGGCCAGGGCACCGGCATAGGCAGCCAGCCAGGTGAGCGGTCCGGGGGAGGTGGCGTCGGGGGCGATCGCCGTGAACAGCGCGATGGCGACGCTCGTCTCGGCGAGGAGCAGGGCCACGTTGAGCGTGACCTTCATGGGTGGCGACCGTCGCACGGCGATCATCACGGCGGCCGAGGCCAGGATGCGCCCGGCGAGCAGGGCGAGGGGAGAGGCGAAGAAGAGCCCGATCACGAGTGGGAGCTCGCTGAAGGAGATGGTCTGGGTCTCCCGCCGTGCCTGGATGTTGAGCACGAATGTCTCGGTGCAGGCGAAGGCGATGGCCATGGCCCACCACGGCACGGTGAAGTCCGTCAGGAAGGGCGGGTTGCCGAGGAAGCCCGGGATGAGGGCGGCGGACAGGGCGAGCAGGGCCGCGACGAGGGCGGAGAGGCAGAGCCGCCGAGCGGTCGCGCCCAGCCCGCCGACGGGCTGCCGCGCGGCGCCGCCTTCCTCGATGTCCATCCCTGCCCTTCCCTCACGTGCCCGGCGACTTGTCTCCGACCACGGCAGATCCGGGGCGGAACTGAACGCCGTGCGGGTGCTCGTCACCCGGCCGGGGTGGGCGGTGCGATCGGCAGAGCCGCAGCTCACGGTCGCGGAGTCGGCCGGCCGACCCCCCTTCGGGGGACGTGGGCAGGAACGTCCGCCCGCACGGCTGCAGGAACGGTCCGATCCAGCCGATGGACATGCATGCGCAAGCACCGGATCGGCGGCCGAGGGGACACCTCTGTCCGGGTGCGGGGCGGTGAGCACTCCCTGCTGGCCGTGCGCCTCCTGGCCGGTGCGCTGGGCACCACGTACGCGCTGTCGCTGCTGGCGCACGCCGTGGGCGCCACCGGTGTGCTGGCCACCCTGGCGGTCAGTGGCAAGGCGGTGTTCCTCGTCGGGCTGGTGGGCCTCCTCGTCGGCCGGGCGCTGCTGGCGCCGCAGGACCGAGGGGCCTGGCTGTGCTTCGCCGGCGCCGTCGCCGCCTATTTCGTCGGCACCCTGGGCTATGAGCTCGACAGTCGCCGAATGCCCGTCGTCGAGCGCCCGGCCTGGTTCGACGCCGGCTTCACGGCGTTCTATCCGCTGGTCTGCGTCGCCCTGTTCCTCATGCTTCGCGCGCGGGTGCGCCGGCTGACCTCGAGCATGTGGCTGGACAGCGTCGTCACCGGTCTGACCGCCGCCGGGTTCGCGACGGCGTTCGCCCTCGGGGAGTCGCTGCACGGCAGGGGCGGCAGCACGCTCGTCATCGTCTACCCGATCGCCGACCTGTTGCTGCTGATCCTGCTGGCCGGAGCGCTCGCCGTGATCGGCCGCGGCGCCGGTGCGAACTGGTGGTTCCTCACCGGCGGCGCCGCGCTCTTCGTGCTGACCGACGCCGTGTACGCCTACCGCGTCGTGCAGGGCACCTACGAGGTCGGGGGACCGCTGGACATGGGCTGGGGGATCGCCTTCCTCTGCTTCGGGCTGGCCGCCTGTCAGGCGCCCCGCACGGGCGGCACGCACCGGCTGGACGGCGTGCGCGCGCTCGTCGTCCCGGGCGTCTGCGCGCTGGCGGCGCTGGTCCTGCTACTGCTGGGGTATGCCCGCCAGGGCGACGCCATGGCCGGAACGCTGGCGTTCGGTGCAGTCCTGGCCGCGCTCGCCCGCACCGTGCTGACCTTCCGAGAGGTCCAGGGGCTGGCCGACAGCCGACGGCAGGCCCGGACCGACGAGCTCACCGGGCTGCCCAACCGGCGCTCGGTCTTCGAGGCACTGGAGGCCGCGGACGACCGGCTGGCCGAGGGCCGCGGCGTCGCCGTCGTGGTGCTCGACCTGGACCGCTTCAAGGAGATCAACGACTCGCTCGGTCACGCCGTCGGGGACGCCCTGCTCCGCCAGGTCGGGCCGCGGCTGAGCCGCGAGCTCCGCGAGGAGGACCTGCTCGCCCGCCTGGGCGGGGACGAGTTCGTCGTCGTGGTCGACGACCTGGACGCCGCCGGCTCGCTGGCGCTCGCCGCGCGACTGCGCGCGCAGCTGCAGCAACCCTTCCGCGTCGACGGCATGAGCCTGACCATCGACGCCGGCGTCGGGGTCGCGATCGGCCCCGAGCATTCGGCCACGGCCGAGGAGCTGCTCCAGCTCGCCGACCTCGCCATGTATTCGGCGAAGACGACCCGCGCGGGCGTCGCCGTCTACGACGAGGAGCGCGACGGCGACGGCCGGAACCGCCTGGAGGCGGTCGAGCAGCTTCGGCGCGGTATCGCCGACGGCGAGCTCGTCCTGCACTACCAGCCCAAGCTGGCGCTGGCCACCGGCGTGATCGACGGCGTCGAGGCGCTGGTCCGGTGGCAGCACCCGAGCCGCGGCCTGCTCTTCCCGGACGCCTTCATCGATCTGGCCGAGTCCGCCGGGCTCATGAGCCGGCTGACCTCGACGGTCGTGGAACTGGCGCTCGCGCAGTGCCGGCTGTGGGCCGACGACGGGTGCCTGCTCACCGTCTCGGTCAACGTCAGCCCGTCCAACCTCGTCGACGACGAGTTCCCCGACGAGGTGGCCGCCCTGCTGCGCCGCTTCGACCTGCCGGCCGTCGCCCTGGTCCTCGAGGTGACCGAGAGCATCCTGATGGAGGACCGGGAGCGCGCGGTGCGGGTGCTGTCCCGGCTTCGGGACGCAGGCGTCGGCGTCTCCATCGACGACTACGGCACCGGCTACTCCAGCCTGGCCTACCTCGCTGCGCTGCCGGTCACCGAGCTGAAGCTGGACCGGGTGTTCGTCGCCGCGATGACCGGCAGCTCACGGGCCGCCTCGATCGTCACCTCGACCCTGCAGTTGGCTCACGCACTCGATCTGGTGCTCGTCGCTGAGGGCGCGGAGGACCAGGCCACCGTCGACGCGCTGGCTCGCCTCGGCTGCGACGTCGTCCAGGGTTACCACCTCAGCCGCCCGCTGCCGCCGGAGCAGCTGCGGGCCTGGCTGCGGGACCGCGAGGCGGCCGACGAGCGCGTCTGACCGCTCAGCTCGCCGGCAGCGGGAAGACCAGCAGCGAACTGGACGCCGTGGCCACCGTCCGGTCCTGGGCGTCCAGGACCTCGCCCTCGGCGAACGCGATCCGCCGGCCGGGCTTCACGACCCAGCCGATCGCGGTCAGCGGACCGCTGGTCGCGTGCACCGGGCGCAGGTAGTTCACCTTCAGCTCGATCGACGTGTAACCCAGCCCCTGTGGGAGCGTGGAATGGACCGCGCATCCCGCGACCGTGTCCAGCAGCGTGCACACCAGGCCGCCGTGGACGACGCCGATCGGGTTGTACACCGACTCGTCGACCAGGCAGGTGAACTCGACCCGGCCCTCCTCGACGGCGACCAGGTCCATCTGCATCAGGGCCACGATGGGCGGCGGCGGCAGGACGCCGTCCCGCAGCGCCTGCAGCGTCTCCAGCCCGGACCGCTCGAGGGCGCCCGTAGCGGTGATCAGCGGGTCGTGCCAGGTGACCGTGCGGGAGCGCGGCTCACCCCACTCCTCGGGAGCGGTCAGCTCGGCGGGGGCCTCAGCGGTCATCGTCGTCCTCTTCAGGGGGCAGGCCGGACAGTGCGCGGCCGGAGGGGGTGAGCACCCGCTGGACGCGGGAGGCGTTCACCGGTTCGCCGCAGGTACGGCAGGTCCACACGGCCTCGACCACGTGGTCGGCGGGCGTGCCGTGGGAGTGGTGCAGTTCGACCGGCGGGGAGTCGGCGACCCATCGGTCACCCCACTGCAGCAGCGCCTGGAGTACCGGGAGCAGGTCACGGCCGGATTCGGTCAGGTGGTAGCCGGCCCGCGGGGGAGCGGTGCTGTACGGACGCCGCTCCAGCACGCCGGCCGCGACGAGAGCGTTGAGGCGGGCGCTCAGCCGGTCACGCGGAGCACCGGTGCCGCGGGCGATCTCGCTGAAGCGGTGGTTGCCCAGCGACACCTCGCGGACGACGAGCAGCGCCCAGCGTTCGCCGACGAGTTCGAGCGATGCGGCGATCGAGCAGGGCCGGCCCGGGAGGTCGGCGAGGGGGAAGTGCACCCCGCTAGGTTTGCATATCAAACCGACTGGTGGCCACCCGGGCTTGGCCATGGCCGGATGCGGGCGCCGCACGTGACCCGGCCACCACTGTGGGTCATGGACGACGGGCGGGCGCGCCGCCCACCAGCGCCTCCGCGTTCCGTAACTCGCCGCGCGACCTGCGCATCAGCGGCGCGCGCCCGGCCGCGCAGTGCCCGGTGCCTGTCGGACGACGTCATGGGCGTGAGCCGATTGATTGACAGGCTCCCGATCGTCTCGCAACGGTGGGCGCCCTTTCCGAGGCCGAACGCCGAGCAGGGAGCGTCCATGACCATGCTGACCGAGCCTGAACGCCGTCCGTCGCGCCTCCCCGCGCGCCGTCGAACACACAGGGCCTGGCCTGGCAGGGGATGTCGACGGTGGGTGCCCCGGGCGGCGACGGTTCTGCCGGCGCTCGCCGCGATCGTGCTCATGCCTGGGGCTGTCGGCGCTGCCTTCGCGGCGCCGTCGACCAGTTCGCCGCAGGGAGTCGACGTCTCCTATCCGCAGTGCGGTCGGCCGCTGCCGACCGGACATGCCTTCGCCATCATCGGGGTCAACGGCGGCAGGCCCACCACGACCAATCCCTGTCTGGCCACTGAGCTTGCCTGGGCGGCGGAGGCGAGCGGCGGCACCGTGCACGACGACATCCAGTTGTACGTGAACACCGGGAACCCAGGCGGGCAGAGCGCCGTGTGGCCCCAGTCCGGCAGGAACCACCACGGCACCTGCGACGGCTCCAACTCGAGGGCGTGCGCCTACCAGTACGGGTGGGAACGTGCCCGCGACGACGCCACCATCCGGGGCATCAGGAACCCGAAGCAGTACATGTGGTGGCTGGACGTGGAGACCGTGAACTCGTGGGACCACACGGTCGGTGGCGGTACCCGGAATGCCGCCGTCCTCGAGGGCATGACGGAGTACTTCACCGCGATCGGCGTCCGCGGGGTGGGTCTGTACTCGACGCGCTACCAGTGGGGCGAGATCGTCGGCGACGGTGTGGACGCCACCAGCAGCCTGAACGGCCTGTCCAACTGGCGACCCACCGGCTCGACCCGGGAGGTAGCGGTGGCCAACTGTGGGCTGGAGCCGCTGACGCCCGGAGGCATCGTGGAGATGACCCAGTACACGATGGACTTCGACTACATCCATTCCTGCATCTGACCGGGAGAGCCCGAAGATCCGAACGGGCGGGGAGCCCCGGAGGGATCCCCGCCCGTCAGCGGTCGTGCGAGAACGTCAGCTCTTCGGCCGCGCCCCGGCCCGCAGCGCGCCGAGCAGGTCGTGGTTGAGCCGGGAGATCGTCTCCATCGAGATGCCCTTGGGGCAGGACGCCGAGCACTCGCCGATGTTGGTGCAGCCGCCGAAGCCCTCACGGTCCTGCTGGGCCACCATGTTGACCACCCGGTCGTCGCGCTCGGGCTGGCCCTGCGGCAGAAGCCCGAGGTGGGTGACCTTCGCGGCGGTGAACAGCATCGAGGAGGCGTTCGGGCACGCTGCCACGCAGGCGCCGCAGCCGATGCAGGTGGCCGAGTCGAAGGCCGCGTCCGAGTCCTTCTTCGGGACCGGCGTCGAGTGGGCCTCGGGCGCCGTTCCGGTCGGGACGCTGATGTAGCCGCCGGCCTGGATGATCCGGTCGAAGGCCCGCCGGTCGACGGCGAGGTCCTTGATCACCGGGAACGGGCTGGCCCGCCACGGCTCGATGTCGATCGTGTCGCCGTCCTTGAACGAGCGCATGTGCAGCTGGCACGTGGTGGTCTGCTGCGGCCCGTGCGCCTGGCCGTTGATCATGACGCCGCACATGCCGCAGATGCCCTCGCGGCAGTCGTGGTCGAAGGCGACGGGGTCGTCGCCGTCCATGATCAGCCGCTCGTTGAGCACGTCGAGCATCTCGAGGAAGGACATGTCGGGGGAGATGTCGCTGACCTTGTAGGTCACCATCTTCCCCTTGACCGAGGGGCCGGGCTGCCGCCAGATCCGCAGGGTCAGCGACATCCCGCGCTTTTCCGACGAGCGGTCGACGGCCGAATGGGGGCCGCCCTGGGTGATCGTCACTTGTAGCTCCGCTGGGCGAGGTGGACGTACTCGTACTCGAGGGCTTCGCGGTGCAGCACCGGCGGCTCGTTCTCCGGCGTCCACTCCCAGGCCGCCACGTAGGCGAAGTTCTCGTCGTCGCGCAGCGCCTCACCCTCGGGGGTCTGGCTCTCGGCGCGGAAGTGGCCGCCGCAGCTCTCGTTGCGGTGCAGGGCGTCGACGCACATCAGTTCGGCGAGCTCGATGAAGTCCGCGACCCGGCCGGCGTGCTCGAGGGTCTGGTTGAA
>JAOPWM010000290.1 GCA_025965695.1 Blastococcus sp. | reverse complement strand
CGCCGCTGCCCGCCCTGCCGGCGGAGCTGCGGACCACTTCCGACCCCGGCGCCACCGCCCGGCGAGCGGGCCTCGAGGAGCCGGCTCCGGCCGGTAACGGGGCCCCGGCCGTCGCCGGCGGCGACGGTGGCCGGCCCGAGGTCCCGGACACCAAGCACAAGGGGACAGCGGACCAGCGGCGCGGCCGCTGACCTACCGACACGCCCCCGGCCGCTGCGGCTCGGAGCCTCCGCGCAGACCGGTCAGAACCGGTCCCGCACGACGAGGGCCGTCCGCGGCACCACCGGCGTTGGCGGCGGGTTCGGTCCGTCGACCGGGTGCCGTGCCACCGTCTGGGCTTCCTCGCCCAGTCGGGCCCGGCTACCGCCCTCTGCCAGCAGCGACAGGGCGAAGAAGCCGAGGAAGGACGGCGTCGCGTCGAACAGCCCGCTCTCCACGAGGCTGCGGCCGACGAGGAAGACCCACAGCCCCAGGAACAGGGCCCGGTGCTCGCGGGGAGCCCGGAGCACGCCCCGCAGCACCCAGACCGCCCAGCCGGCGGAGACCACCAGGCCGAGGACTCCGGTCTGCACGAGCAGGGAGACCCAGCTGCTGTCCAGCGGCTGCTCGTTCCACCACTGGCCCTGGACCTGGATGATCTTGACCGAGAGGCCGCCACCGAATGCGAGCTGCCAGAGCGAGTCAGCCCACGAGGCGGCCGCGTCCCAGGCCACGAAACGGGATTCCAGCGTGCTCACCCCGGCACCGTCGCGCTGGAGGAACCCACTGAGGACCCCGGTGGTCAGCGCCGTGATCGCGCCGAGCCCGCCGAGGACCAGACCACCGACGACCAGCCCCACGCGCGCCCGGCGGACGTGCAGCGCCATCACCGCAAGGGCAGCGAGCAGCATCAGCAGCGCCGTCCGGGACCCGGTCGCCCAGGCGATGCCGAGCGCGATCACCCCGGGGGCGCCCAGCCGCCAGGACAGTTCACCCAGGACGATCCGCCAGGCGACGAAGACGACGACGACCCCCGCCAGCAGGGCGAGCTCGTTCGGGCTCAGCGGCGGCACTCCGCCGGCCAGCCGCCCGGAGGCGGCGCTGGAGACCCCGGTGAGCGCCGCTACGAGTCCCACGGCCCCGCAGGCCAGGGCGAGGGAGGAGAAGACCTCGTAGACACCCGAGCCGCGCAGCAGGAAGAAGACGGCGGCGGCGAGCACCGCGACACGCACCGCCACCAACCCGCTGGCCATGAGCGTCCCGTGCACGAGCGCGCCGAACACGGAGCTGCCGAGCACCGCACCGAGCATCCATACCGAGCCGGTGCCCAGGCGCCGGCGAGGGCCGGACTGGGCGGCGAAGAACGCCAGCGCCAGGGCCAGCGCGCTCAGCCCGCCCTTGGCGACCACGACGGGGTCCAGGGAGCCGGCGAAGTACTGACCGCGCCGCCAGCCCACGGTGCAGGCGACGAGCAGCAGGACGACGATGAACCGGACGACGGCACCCTGGCCGGCCGGCCTCCGCGCGCCGACCTGCAGCGTCGCAGCAGTGGTCATGGCGCGTCATGGTACGGGCGCAGACAGTGACAGGGGGCGTTTCCGCCCCGCATGGCTACCCTCCCCCCGTGGACCGCCGCGGGTGGCCGGAACGGGAGGACGGCCAGTGAGGGTGCTCTTCGACGGTTACTGGCTGGGGGACGGGCCACCGTCCGGGCACCGGGTCGTGGACTCCTTCCTGCGCACGTGGGCGGCCGGATGGCCGGACGACGAGATCGTGGTGGCCGTCCCCCGCCGCGAGAAGGAGCAGGCGGTCGCGCTGCTCGCCGACCTTCCGGTCGACCTGCGGACCGTGCGGCGCTCCCCGCACGGCCTCGCCGCCATGACCGAGATGGGCTCGCTCGCCGACGTCGACGTCGTCCTGGCGCAGAACTACACGCCGCTGCGTTCCCGCGCGGTGCGCGCCACGTTCATCCACGACCTCATGTTCGAGGAGCACCCGGAGTTCTTCACCCGCAGCGAGCGGGTCTACTTCGCCGGAATGCCGTGGTCGGCCCGATTCGCCGACCTGATCCTGACCTCGACCCGCGCCGAGGCCGACCGGATCGCCCGGGCCCGCCCGCGCCTGGCGGGCAAGGTCCGCCCGGTCGGGCTGAGCGTGCCCGAGAGTTTCGCGTCGGCGGTGCCGGCCGATCCCGACCTGGGTCTGACCCCGGGGCGCTTCCTGCTCTGCGTCGGCCGGCTCAACGCCCGCAAGAACGTCAACCGGCTGATCGATGCGCTACGTGACCACGACCTGGTGACCGAGGACTTCCCGCTGGTGGTCGTGGGCGAGCCCGACGGCCTGGCCATCGCCCGCATCGATCCCACCGACCGGCGGTTCCGCTTCGTCGGCGGGGTGAGCGACGGCGCACTGCGCTGGCTGTACCAAGAGTGCCGGCTGTTCGTGTTCCCCTCACTCGACGAGGGGTTCGGCCTGCCGGTGGTGGAGGCGGCGATCTGCGGCGCGCCCATGGTGCTCAGCGACATCCCGGCCTTCCGTGAGCTGGCCCCGGACGCGGTCTTCTTCGACCCGTTCGACACCTCGGCCATCGCGGCCGCCGTCCGTGGCGAACTGGCCGGCCCGCCGAGCGCGAGCCCGGAGGTGCACGTGCCGAGCTGGGCGGAGGTCGTCGGCCGGATCCGTTCCGCCGTGGCCGAACTGACCGCCACCGCCGGCTGAGTCAGACTCCGACGGGGGCCCGGTGGACCGCGTGCTCCCGTCGCGCCAGCGGCCGGAGGACGGCCTGCCGCACCGAGACCGCCGCCAGCAGCGGCCCGGCCGCCAGCGCCAGCGGGGCCCACGCCTCGCCGCCGTCGACCAGGAACACCAGCAGCGCGACCACACCGAGGGCCACGGACTCCAGCAGGCGGAAACCCAGCACCCGGCGCTGGCGACGCTGGACGGTCGCGACGCCGGAGTACGGCAGCAGGATCGCTCCTGCGACGGCGTAGGCACCCCAACCCGCGACGGCCAGGACGGGCATGGGGTAGTCCCCACCGGTCAGCAGCGGCTCGACCACCGGCTGCAGGAGGACCGCGAACAGGGAGATCACCGCAACCGTGCCGGCCAGCCCCAGCGCCACCCGGTCGGCCGAGCGCAGGGCCCTGGTCACCGGTCGGTCGTGCGCCGACGCCCGCCCCATGGCGACGTAGTGCGGCAGCAGGAACGACCCCAGGCCGGCGACCACCGTGAGTGTGGGCGCGGTGTACACGCGCGCCACCTCGAGTGGTCCGTACGCCGCCGCTCCCACGGCGGCGACGACGACCAGCCGCAGACCGGTGAGCAGTCCCGGACGGATGGTCTGCGCAGCTGCCCGCCAGATCCCGAAGGACCACACCGCGCCCAGGTCGGGCGCCCGCCACGGCCCTCGCGGCCGGTCCTCCGCAGGCGCCCGCCACCAGGCCACGATCCCCGCGGCGGTCTGGCCGGCGAGCAGAGCCAGCATGAAGGAGGCGAGCGTCAGGTTCCCGGCGGCCCGGCAGAGGACCAGCGTCGCCAGGGCGACGACCAGGCTGGTCATGTCCACGGCGGGGAGCGACCAGTACCGCCCGTTGGCCATCAGCAGCCGGCGCAGGGTGTCCTCGAGGACGAACGCGACGACCGCCAGCCCCAGGACGACGGCCGCCCAGCCGGGAACGACACCGGTGACCGCCGCGGCGACGGCACCGAGAAGCCCTGCTCCGCCGGCCACCAGGGCCGACCAGACGTGCAGGGCCGCCCGCACGCGGGGAGCCGTCCGGTCCAGGACGGTGAGGGAGTCACCGACCATGCCGCTGGCGACGGCGGTGACAAGCACGACGAGCCCGTAGACGAGGGCGAAGGTGGCCAGGCCGGCCGCACCGAGGAAGCGCGCCGCGGCCACCTGGAGGACCAGTCCGGCCAGCGCCTGGGTGACCTGCCCGGCCAGCGCTCCGGTCGCGGGGCCCCGCAGCAGGCGCACCAGTCCCCCGAGCCCCCGCGTCATGGTCCGATCCTCTCAGCGCGTGGCCACGGGCCGGGGGACGCGCAGGCACCGACCACCCCTTCCGGGGGGCCGCGGCGCCTGCGGTCCCCCGGAAGGGGCGGTCGGGCCGGTCAGGCGACCGGCCCGACCGTGAAGGCGCTGAACCGGACGGCGGTCGCGGCCGTGGTCCCGGTCGGCCGGTGCGCGGTGAGCCCCACGGCGCCCGGGGCCTGCAGCGCAGCGGTTGCGTCGGTGCGGGTCATGGACGGCGTCACCGGCTCGGTCCCGGTCGCCCACACCGTCGTCCGCACCTGCGTCGTCCCGGTGCCGAAGACCTGGACGTGCACGTTGAGCGGGGTGCCCGGCGTGTAGGTCAGGCCGGGGACGATGACCTCGCCGTTCGGGAACGCCTCCGTCGTCCCGATCAGGCGGGAGAGCGCCAGGCCGACGGTGCCGTTGGCGAGAAACCGCATCCGCACCCGGTATTCCCCCTGGCCTGCGACGCGCCGGCCCGTCACGTACGCGTACGTCCCGTTGCCGGTCGGCGCCGTCGTGAGCGTCACGGTCGTCCGGATGTCGGCGCTGGTCTGCGACAGCCCGCCGAGGTAGGAGCCGGTGTTCTGATTCGCCGCATCCAGTCGAAGCTCGGCGATGCCCGGGCTCACCGACTGGCGGGTGGCCCCAGCGGACGCCGTCCAGGGGCCGCCGACCTCAGCGGTGCCGAGACCGCCGGTGACCGTGCGTCCGAAGGAGTCGCTGACGATCGGCGCGGGACCGGTCGGCCCGGTCACGGTGACCGGGCGAGTGGTGCTGCCGGTGGCGCCGGTGTTGTCCGTGACCGTCAGCGTGACCGTGTACGTGCCGGCCGTCGCGTAGGGATGGGTCGCGGTGACACCCGAGCCGGCCGGGCTGCTGTCACCCCAGTTCCATGCGTAGGAGGCGATCGTCCCGTCGGAGTCGGCCGACGCCGTCGCGTCCACTGCGACCTGCAGCGCCGTCGGCGTCACGGTGAACGACGCCGTCGGGGCCACGCTGGCCGGCGGCGCCGCTGGGACGACGACCGACCGGGTCGTGGTCGCCGTTGCTCCGCCGCTGTCGGTGACGGTCAGTGTCACTGGATACGTACCGGCACTCGCGTACGGATGGGTCGCGGTGACACCCGAGCCGGCCGGGCTGCTGTCACCCCAGTTCCATGCGTAGGAGGGGATCGTCCCGTCGGAGTCGGCCGACGCCGTCGCGTCCACTGCGACCTGCAGCGCCGTCGGCGTCGCGGTGAACGACGCCGTGGGGGCCACGTTCGTGGGCGTCCCGCCGCCGGCACCGGTCACCCGGAAGCCGGTGAACCGCGCGCTGGTGACCGCCGTCGTGCCCGTGGGCCGGTGCACCGCGAGACCCACGGCGCCGGGCACCTGCAGGCCTGCAGTGGCGTCCGAGCGGGTGATCGACGCCACCGCGGGCTCGGTGGTCCCGCTACGCCACGCCCATGCCTGCACCTGGGTAGGCGCAGCGCCGGAGGTCAGCACGCGGATGTCGACCGGCGACCCGGCGGTGACGGTCAGCCCGGGGACGATCGTCTCGCCACCCGGGAAGGCCTCGGTGCCACTGGAGAGCCGCGAGAGGGCCAGCCCGACCGTGCCGTTGGCCAGCAGGCGCACCCGCACCCGGTACTCGAGCGTGGCCGAGACCCGCCGGCCGGTCACGTAGACGTAGGTGCCGTTCCCGGTGGGCGCCGCGCTCAGCGAGAACGTCGTCCGGACGTCGGTCGTGGCCGAGGAGACCCCGGCCAAGTAGGAGGCGGTGTTGTTGCCGGCCGCCGGGAGTTGCATCGTCGCGACGCCCGGGGCGACCGACTGGCGGGTGTTGCCGGCCGACGCCGTCCACGGCCCGCCGACGGGCGCCGTGCCCAGCCCGCCGGTGACCGTGCGGCCGAACTCGTCGTCGGCGAGCACGGCCGGCCCCGCGCTCACTGTCACCGTGTGGGCGATCGTGCGGGTCCCGCCCGCGTTGTCGGTGACGGTGAGCGCGACGGTGTAGGTGCCGTCCGCGGCGTAGGTGTGCGTGGCGGTCGCGCCGGAGCCGGCCGCCGTGCTGTCATCCCAATTCCACGAGTAGTTGGCGATCGTGCCGTCGGAGTCGGAGGACCCTCCCCCGTCGACCGAGACCGCGCGCCCGATGGCCGTCGAGGTGAACGAGGCCGTCGGCGGTGAGTTCGACGGCATGACCGTCACCAGAGCTGAGCGGGACCCGGTGGCGCCGTCGTCGTCGGTCACCGTGAGGCTGAGCGAGTAGGTGCCGGCGGCCGCGTACGAGTGGCTCACGGTCGGGCCCGTTCCCGTGCTGCCGTCGCCGAAGGTCCACACATAGGAGGCGACCGTGCCGTCCGGATCGGTCGAGGCGATCGCGTCCAGGTTCGCTGTCAGGGCCGTCGTCGTCGTCGTGAACGTCGCGGTCGGGGCGGTGTTCCCCGCCGCACCGGAACCGAGCCGGTAATGGCTCATCACCTGTGACGGCTGCGGGGCGATCAGGTAGAACGCCGGCTCGTCGAGGCTGCCCTGGAAGTACCGGCCGGCGTCTCCGCCGACGCGCAGGTACGCGTTCAGCGACAGGTTGGCAGGGACGTCCAGGTAGGAGCCGACCAGTCCGCCGTCGACGTAGAGCCGGATCCCCGAGGGACTGTAGGTCGCCGACACGTGGTGCCAGGCGCCGTCGTTGTAGGACGCGGCGCTGGTCACCGTCCGCGTCGTCGTGGGATCGACGTCGACCGAGAAGCTGAGGCGGCCGTCGGCGCCCATGGTGACGGTGCGGTCGGTGTCGGGGCTGTCCCCCGACGCCGCGCTGCCGAAGCCCATGAGATCACCGGGCTGGCTGGAGGTGGTCTTCATCCAGATCTCGCCGGTGGTGGTCTCCGGGGCCTGGAAGGGGAACGGGGCGATGGTCCCGCCGCCGACGTCGAAGCCGAGCACCATGCTCCCGGCGGGGGTGCCGTCGAGTGAGTAGGCGGTGTCGGGGTCCTCGATGAGCGCACCGGGGACACCGGCGGTGACGCCCGCGCCCGGCACGAGCACGGCCAGGTTCCGCTGGCCGCCGGCAAGGGTCGCCCCCGGCGCTTCGCCGAGGGACCACAGCTCGGTGACGCCGTCGGCCAGCACCGCCTCCGCGTACGGACGCGTCGGTACCGCGGTGGTGCTGACCGCGGCCCACGGCGTCGTGGCGCGGTTGCCGAAGGGGTCGGTCGCGGTCACCCGATAGGTGGTGCCGGCGGTTCCGGGGTCGGTCCAGGTCATGACCGGCCGGTCGGCGAAGCTCGAGCCCTGGACCACCTCGTACACCGGCGTGGTGGTGTCGTCGTTCTTGTAGACCCGATAGGTGAGGAACTGGTTGTCCTGGTCGCTGGTGGCACGCCAGGTGACCTGGATCGTGCCCGGCCCGGTCTCCGCGGCGCTGGTGGTGAACTCGGCGAACGACGGCCCGATCAGGTTCGGCGCGGTGCCCGGCATCGCGTACCGCACCAGCCCCTGCTGGTCGACCCCGTTGACCCGCGGGAACTCGCCGGCATAGGCCAGGTACTGGCCGTTGCCCGTGACGTTCCAGCCGGCCTGGGTCTGGCCGGTGATCGTGCCCGCGTTCATCGTCGGGAACCAGTTCAGCAGCGACGGCGACGGCTTGCCGTAGAAGGCGTTGCTGCGGAGGGTGAACGGACCCACGGTGCCGGTCGGCGCGACGCTGATGGCGGTCGCGTACTTGTTGACCCGCGGGTTCTGCTCCTTGAAGCCGCCGATGTTGCTGCAGTCGTGGGCGTGCCCGGCGATGTAGACGACGCCACCGGTCACGAAGCTGTCGTAGTGATCGCCGTGGCAGTCGTTGATGGCGAGGACGCGGCCGGTATCGGCTACGACGGTGAACGAGCCCTCGAGGTTGCCCGGCCCGGAGAAGTCGTAGCCGGTGCCGACAACGACGGTCCCGTCGGTCGACAGGCTGTAGACGGCCGCGTTGATGCCCTGGTTGGTGATCAGCTGGTTGATCGCATACGGCCGCGTCGCGCCGGTGACGGCGTCCAGCGCCCCGACCCCGGTCGCCCTGACGGTGTTGAGGGAGTCGAACCGCCCCGACACCACGACCTGCGTGTCGCCCGACGTCAGGACCATCCCGAGCACCTGGTCGCTGGTGGAGGGGTTGCCGTCGCGGTTTCCGCTGGTGGGACCCACTCCGGGGACGGGCGCCCACGGCAGCAGGCCGGCGTTGCTCGCGGTCACTGCGGCCAGCCGGCTGCGGCTGACGCCGCCCACCGCGGTGATGCTGCCGCCCATGTACACCGTGCTGTTCGTCGCGGCGAGGGTCCGCACCTGACTGTTGACGCTCGGGGCCCACCCGGCGATCAGCTCGCCCGTCGCGGCATCGAGGGCAGCCACGCGGTTTCGGGTCTGCCCGTCGACGGTGGTGAAGTCGCCGCCGATGTAGATCCGCGCCCCGTCCGGGGAGGCGGTGATGGCCAGCACCTGCTGGTTGACCACCGGGTCGAACGACGTGATGAGCGCGCCGGTGCGGATGTCGTAGGCGAGCAGATTGGCCCGTGGGGTCTCGTTGGTCCCGGCCGGCGAACCCGCGGGGCGAGCGCTGGTGAACGCGCCGCCGACGTACACGGTGTTACCGATGATCGTCTGCGTCCATCCGACGCCGTCGATCTGCACGGTCGGCAGCCCGTCGGCCGAAGCGGTGACAGGGTTGGCAGCGGAGGGAGTCGGGGGCGCCGAGTCCGCGTGCGCGGCGGTGGGTCCCGCGACCGCCATCATCGCCGCCGCCAGGAATGCGACGACCACTCGCGCCGTACCGCGCGCCGGCCCCGTGGACGAACTCATGCGAATGCCCCTGTACCTGTCATCGAAACGTCGTCCGACGGACGACGAGTGCAGACAGTGACCTTGCACGCGATAAGTGGATCCCCGTGTCACACGACCGGGTGGTCGCCAGGGTGAACCTCGGGCGGGATCACTGAGGGTAGTCGTCCGCGGACGGCGTCGCGGCCGGCCCACCCGTGGGCCGGCCCCGACGCCGTGAACTGTTCCGCTCAGACCGCGGGCGTCACCGTGAAGGCCGCGAAGCGCACGGCCGTCGCGGCCGTCGTGCCCGAGGGCCGGTGAGCGGCGAGGCCGACCCCGCCGGCCACCTGCAACTCGGCGGTCGTGTCGGTCCGGGTGATCGACGGTGTCACCGGCTCGGCGAACCCCGCGAGCCACACCGTCGCCTCCACCTGTGTGGTGCCCGTGCCGGACACCTTCACCCGGACGTTCACAGCGGTGTCGGCGGCGTACGTGAGGCCCGGGAGGACGATCTCGCCCCCGGGGAACGCCTCCGTACCCCCGGACAGTCGGGATACGGCCAGCGCGATCCGGCCGTCGGCCAGGACCCGCACCCGCGCCCGGTACTCCTGACCCGTGCCGACCCGCCGTCCGGTCACGTAGACGTAAGTCCCGTTCCCGGTCGGCAGCTCGGTGAGCGAGAACGTCGTCCGGACGTCGGCATCGGTGCGCGAGACCCCCGCGAGGTAGGACCCGGTGTTGTTGCCGGCCGCGTCCAGCCGCAGCTCGGCCACGCCAGGGGTCACCGACTGCCGGGTGCCGCCGGCCACGACCGTCCAGTCACCGCCGGTGTCGGCGCTGCCGAGACCACCGGTGACCGTCCGGTTGAAGGTGTCGCTCGCGACGACCTCCAGCACCGGCGGGGCCAGCACCGTGACGTCCGTGGTGGTGGTCGCGGTCGCACCGTCGTCGTCGGTCACCGTCAGCGTCACCGGGTACGTGCCCGAGAAGCCGTAGGTGTGGGAGGCGGTCTTGCCCTCCCCGGTCGCGCCGTCCCCGAAGTTCCACGCGTAGCTCGCCACGGTGCCGTCGGAGTCGGCCGAGCCGGCCGCGTCCAGCGAGACCGCCAGGCCCGCCGGGCTCGCGGTGAACGCGGCCGTCGGGGCGACGTTCGCCGCCGGCGGCGGACCCACCGGTGCGGCCGCCATCGTGGTGACCGTGAAGCCGGTGAACCGGACGACGTTGGTCGCCGTTGCGCTGGCGGGCCGGTGGACGTTGACGCCCACAGCACCCGGCACCTGCAGCTCCGCCGTCGCATCCGTCCGCACCAGCATCGGCGTCGTGGGCTCGGCCGTACCTGCCACCCACACCGAGGCGGTGACCTGCGTGGTGCCGGTCCCCGAGACCTGGACCCGGACGTTCATCTGGGTGCCGGCGGTGTATGTCAGGCCCGGGACGATGACCTCGCCACCGGGGAAGCCCTCCGTGCCGCCGGACAAGCGGGAGACGGCGAGTCCGACCTGGCCGTCGGGCGCGAAGCGCACCCGGACCCGGTACTCCTGGTTGGCGGCGACCCGCCGGCCGGACACGAACACCATCGTCCCGCCACCGGTCGGCATCGCGTCCAGGCTGAACGAGGTCTGCACCGTGGCGTCGGTCACGGAGACCCCGCCCAGGTAGGACCCGGTGTTCTGGTTGGCCGCGTCGAGCCGCAGCGCGGCCACGCCGGCGGTCACCGACTGGCGTGCGGCACCGGCCGACGCCGTCCAGGCGCCGCCCACGTCCGCAGTGCCGAGACCGCCGGTCACCGACCGGCCGAAGGAGTCCTTCCCGACGACCACCTCGACCGGCGGGGCCACGACCTTCACGTCCTGGCCGGTGGCCCCGGTCGCGCCCTTGTCGTCGGTGACGGTGAGGGTCACGTGGTAGGTGCCGCCCGCGGCGTAGGCGTGCGACGCCGTAGGACCGGTGCCGGTCGAGCCGTCACCGAAGTTCCACGCATAGGCCTTCACGACGCCGTCGCTGTCGGCGGAACCGGCGGCGTCGACGGAGAGCGCGAGGTCCTTGGCCGAGACCGTGAAGGCCGCCGTCGGGGCCTTGTTGGGCACGACCGGCGCGACGCTGACCATCCGGGTAGCCGTGCTCGTGGCGCCCCTGTTGTCGGTGATCGTCAGCGTCACCAGGTAGGTACCGGCCGCGGCGTAGGTACGCGTGGCGGTGGCACCGGTGCCGGTGGAGCCGTCACCGAAGGTCCAGGCATACGTGGCGATCGTGCCGTCGGCGTCCTTCGAGCCGGTGGCGTCGAGGGTGGCGGCCAGGCCGGTCGACGAGCTCGCGAACCGGGCGGTCGGCGCCAGGTTCGCCGCGACCTGCGCGATGCTCCCGGCGGCTGCGTGGACCGCGACCTGGTCGGCCGTGAGCGCCGCGGGGTAGAGGGCGACCTCGTCGATCTTGCCGTTGAAGGTGTCCGATCCAGCGATGGCCTTGTCGGAACCGACGCGGAAGTAGCCGTTGTAGGCCTGCCCGGTCGTCGTCCCGGTCTGGGACGCGACGAGCTTGCCGTCGACAAAGAGCGCCATGCCCGCCGGGCTCAGCGTGGCGGCGACGTGGTGCCACTTGCCGTCGTTGATCGCCGTCGGGCTGGTGACGACCTGGTTCACGGTCCAGAACAGCCGCGTGGTCTTCACGCCGAAGTTCACCCGGCCCTGAGCGTCCAGGTAGACCTGCCTGTCGAAGGTCGAGCTGTTGCCGGTCTTGGCGTTGCCGAATCCGAGGATCCGGCCACCGTTCTTCGCGCTGGTCTGCACCCAGGCTTCCTCGGTGAAGACGTTCGGTGCCGCCACGGCGCTCACGGTGGCCAGCGTGGCCTGCGCGGTGCCGTTGAAGCCGTACGCGGTGTTGGTGTCGGCGCTCAGCGCACCTGCGACTCCGCGGGTGATACCGGTACCGACCGCGAGCGGCGAGCTGCCGATGCTGTCGGCCGCCGTGGAACCGGACGACTCCCCGAGCCGCCAGTGCGACTGCGCGCCGTCGGCCTTCACGGTGTCGGCGTAGGGGTGCACTGTGGTGCCCGCCGCCGCGGTCACGTCGACGCTGACCCACTCGCCGACGGCCTGGTTGCCGAAGGGGTCGGTCGCGACGACGCGGTAGCGCAGCGAGCCGCTGACGCCGGCCTCGGTGGCGGTCAGCTCGCTGTTCTGCCACCACAGCGAGCCCTTGACGGTCTCGTAGACCGGCGCGGCGACACCTTCGCGGTAGACCGAGTACGTCAGGTGCTGGTTGTCCTGGTCGTCGGTGGTGGTCCAGGTGATCTTCGCCAGGCCGGCCTGCGGCGAGGTGGCCGTGGCCGTGGGGCCGGCGGCCGGACCCACCTTGTTGGGCGCCAGGGCCGGGACGGCGTAACGGACCAGACCCTGCTGGCCGGAGCCGTTGACCCGCGGGAACTCACCGCCGTAGACGACGTACTGGCCGTTGCCGGTCACACTCCAGCCGGCCTGACCCTGGCCGGTGTAGGTGCCGGGGGTCATGGTGGGGAACCAATCCAGCTGCTTGCCCGCGGGCTGGCCGACCATGTTCTTGTTGGAGAAGGTCGTCGGGCCCCCCACGCCGGAGGGCGCGGTCGTGTAGGCCGTCGCGAACTTGTGCACGCGCACCGGCTGCTCCGGGAAGCCGCCGATCGGCGCGCAGTTGTGCGTGTGGCTGGCCACGTAGAGCACGCCGTTCGACGGGTAGCTCGAGTACGTGTCGCCCCGGCAGTCGTTGATTTCGACGATCGCGCCGCCGTCGGCCTTCGCCACGAACGAGCCCTCGAGGTTGCCCGGGCCGTAGTAGTCGTAGCCGGTGCCGTAGACGTTGGTGCCGTCGGTGACGAGGCTGTAGATGGCCGAGTTGATGCCCTGGTTGGTGATCTTCTGGTTGATCGCGAACGGGCGAGTGGCGCCGGTGACCGCATCGAGCGCGCCCACACCGGTCGCCTTGACGCCGTTGAGCGAGTCGAACCGGCCGGCAGCGACGACCTGCGTCCCGTTGCCGGTCAGGACCAGGGACATCACCTGGTCGCTGGTGCTCTTGTTCCCGTCGCTGTTGCCGGCGGTGGAACCGACGCCGGGCAGGGGCGCCCACGGCAGGAGGGTGCCGTCCCCGGCGGTGACCGCCGCCAGGCGGGTGCGGCTGACGCCGCCCACGGCGGTGATGCTGCCGCCGAGGTACACGGTGTCCGCGGTCGCGGCGAGAGCCCGCACCTGACTGTTGATGTTCGGCTTCCACGTGCTCACCAGCCCGCCGGTGGCGGTGTCGAAGGCAGCCACGCGGTTGCGGACCTGGCCGTCGGCCTGGGTGAAGTCGCCGGCGATGTACAGGCGCGAACCGTCCGGGGAGGCCGTCACGGCCAGCACCTGGCCGTTGAGGACCGGGGCGAACGAGGTGATCAGCTCGCCGGTGCGGATGTCGTAGGCCAGCAGATTGCTACGGGGCGTCTCCTGGGTGCCGGCCGCGGCGCCTGCCGGGCGGGCCGTGGAGAAGTCACCGCCGACGTAGACAGTGTTGCCGACGACGGTCTGCGCCCACGCCACGCCGTTGATCTGCACGGTCGGCAGGGCGTCGGCGGCGACGGTGGCCGGGGTGCCGGCGAGCGGCTGGGAGTCCGCCTGGGCGGTGCCGGGCAGCGCGAGCGCCACGGCCCCCGTGGTGAGCAGGGACGCCACGAACAGTGACAGGACCCGCTTCGGCGCAGATGCCGACGATACAGACATGACGATCGTTCCCCCGTGTTCCCCCGGTGGTGCCCGGATGCCGTCCGAACCGGACGACGAGCACCGAGAGTGACGATGACATGGAGTCACGGACTTTTTGACGGCTGAGCAGGGGGAATCACCCGCACGGGCGGGGTACTGATAACTCTCTGTAGTCGGCAGGGCACAGGACGATGAACTTCGAGCTCGGCGAATCCGCCGGCGCCACCCCGTCGACCGTCACGGTCGGCAGGGCGGCGCCGGTACTGCTTTCGTCCGTCAGGGCAGCTCGGTCACCCGGAAAGCGGTGAACCGGACGGCCGTCGCGGCGGTCGTGCCGCTCGGGCGGTGCACCATGAGGCCCACCCCGCCGGCCGCCTGCAGGGCAGCAGTCGCATCCGTCCGGGTCAGCAACGGGGCCGCGGGCTCCGGGAAACCTTCGAGCCACGTCCGCGCGGTTACCTGCGTCGTCCCGGTGCCGGAGACCTGGACCCGGACGTTCAGCGCCTGACCGGCGGTGTACGTCAGGCCCGGGACGATCACCTCGCCACCCGGGAACGCCTCCGTCCCGCCGGAGAGGCGGGACAGCGCCAGTCCGACCCGCCCGTCGGCCAGCAGCCGCACGCGGACCCGGTACTCCAGGCCCGAGCCCACCCGGCGGCCGGTCACGTACACGTACGTTCCGTTGCCGGTCGGGGTGGCGGTGATGGAGAACGTCGTCCGGACATCCGCGCCAGCCTGGGAGACCGCACCCAGGAAGGCGCCGGTGTTGTTGCCGGCAGCGTCCAGCCGCAGTTCCGCCACGCCAGGCGTGACCGACTGACGCGTCCCGCCGGCCGACACCGTCCAGGCACCTCCGGTGTCGGCAGTGCCCAGACCCCCGGTGAGCGTGCGGCCGAACGTGTCGTCGGCGAGCACGGCGGGACCGGCCGGCGGCGCGGTCACGGTGACGTCATGCTCCGTCGTCGCCGTCGCACCGTCGTCGTCGGTCACCGTGAGCGACACCCGGTAGGTGCCGGCCGTTGGGTAGTCGTGCGTCGCCGTCTCGCCGGTGCCCGACGAGCCGTCACCGAAGGCCCACGTCCAGGACACGACGTCGCCGTCCGGGTCGCTGGAGCCGACCGCATCGAGCGCGACCGTGAGGTCGGTGCCGGTGGCGCTGAACGCCGCGACCGGCACCTGGTTCGGCGGCGGTGCGGTGACCGTCACCTGCTGCGCGTCCGTGCCGGTGGCGCCGCCGTCGGTCACCGTGAGCGTGACGGTGAACGTGCCGCCCGTGGCGTAGGTGTGTGCCGCCGTCGAGCCGGTCGCCGTCGTCCCGTCCCCGAAGTCCCACGCGTAGGAGCCGACGGAACCGTCCGGGTCCACGGAGGCGGTCCCGTCCACGGCGACGTCGAGGCCGGACACCGAGGAGGTGAACGACGCCGTCGGTGCCAGGTTGGGCGAAGCTGTCGACGTCCCGAGCGCGTAGTGCTGCGCCACGGTGTCGGCCGACAGCGCGGCCGGGTAGATCGCCACGTCGTCGAGGGCGCCGGCGAAGTAGTTCGCGCCCGCCCACGAGCTGTCCCCGCCGATCCGCCAGTATCCGTCATAAGGCTGGCCGGCGGTGACGTCGGAGCGGCTGCCGGCGAGCTGGCCGTCGACGAACAGGGCCAGGCCCTGCGAGCTCAGCGACGCCACCACATGGTGCCACCGGCCGTCATTGAGACCGGCGGTGCTCTCCACGGTGCTCATCGACCCGGTCCACACGCCGAACCGGAGCCGTCCGGACTCGTCCATGTAGAGGTGCCGGTCGTAGTTCGAGCTGTTGCCCGAGGACTGGTTGCCGTACCCGACCAGCTTGCCGCCGGACGTGGAGCTGGTCCGGAACCAGGTCTCGATGCTGAAGACGTTCGGGCCCGGGGCCGGCGTCTGCGTCGACGCCCGCCCCTCACCGGTGCCGTCGAACGTGGCGGCCGTGTCGGCATCACCAGCGATGGCGCCGGCCGCGCTGCGTGCCACGCCCGAGCCGATCTGCAGATCCGCTGCACCGGCGAAGTCGTAGGCGGAGCCGGACGGCTCACCGAAGCGCCAGTAGTGGACGGCGCCGCCGTCGAGCACTGCCTGCGAGTAGGGGCCGCCGAGGGCCCCCGAGGCGGCAACCCCCATCGCACGGGACGACGTGGCCGTGGCTCCCCGCGCATCGGTCACGGTCAGCGTCACCCGGTACGCGCCCGGGCCGGCGTAGGTGTGCCGCACGGTCGCTCCGGTGGCCGTCGCGCCGTCACCGAAGGCCCAGCCGTACTGGGTGATGCTGCCGTCGGGGTCGGTGGACGCTGAGCCGTCGAAGGAGGCCGCGGTGCCGTTCGCCGAGGACGTGAAGCTCGCCGTCGGCGGCTCGTTGAAGGTCTCCCCGGTGCTGCCCACCACGAAGTGGCGCTGGATCTGGGTGGCCGTCAAGGGCGACCGGTAGACGGCGACCTCGTCGATCCGCCCGGCGAACCAGTCGCTGGAGCCCGCCCAGCGGGTGTCCCCGCCGATGCGCCAGTAGCCGGAGTAGTCCTGCGCCCCGGTGGCGTCGGAACGCTGACCGGCGAGCTGACCGTCGAGGTGCAGCGTCATGCCGGCCGGGCCGATGGTGGCCACCACGTGGTGCCAGGCGCCGTCGTTGTAGGACCGGTCGCTCTCCAGGGTCGCGCCCCAGCCCAGCCAGACACCGAAGTAGACCCGCCCGGAGTCGTCCATGTAGACGTGCCGGTCGTAGCTGCCACTGTTGCCGGTGGCGGCGTTGCCGAAGCCGACGATCTTGCCGCCGACCGTGGTCGTCGTGTTGAACCACGCCTCCACGCTGAAGGTCTGCGGACCGGGCGCGGGCGACGGCGTCGCGCCGGTTCCGGCCGACGTGCCGTCGAACGTCGCGGCCGTGTTGCCCGTGCCCGCCAGCGCGCCGGCCGCGCCCTGGGTGACGCCGCTGCTGAGCGTCAGGTCGTCGAACCCGGCGTGGTCGTAGCTCTTGGCCGTGCCGGCGGCCTCACCGAGCCGCCAGAAGTGCTCCGGGGTGTCCGCGAGGACGGTGTCCTCGTACAGGCCCCCGGAGGCCGTGTCCGTGGACACGGTGACCGAGGCGCTCGACCGCGTCGCGGAGTTGCCGAAGGGGTCGTAGGCATAGACGCGGTAGGTGTACCGGGTGCCCGCCTGCACGTTCCGGTCGACGAAGCCCAGCGACGGGCGGTTCCAGAAGGTCGACGTCGCGGTCGTCTCGAAGACCGGCTGTGCCGGCTTGTCGGAGCGGACCACCTTGTAGGTGAGGTTCGCGTTGTCCTGGTCGAAGGTCGACTGCCATGAGACGCGGACGCTGCCGGGCGACAGGGACACCACCGTGGGGATGAGCCCGTCGTTCACGTTCGGGCCGATCTTGTTCGGCGCGAGTGCGGGGACGGCGTAACGCACGAGTCCCTGCTGGGCGACACCGTTGACCCGCGGGAACTCGCCGCCGTAGACGACGTAGTCGCTGTTGCCCGTGACCGACCAGCCGGCCTGCGCCTGACCGGTGTAGCTCCCGGCGCTCATGGTCGGGAACCAGTTCAGCAGCGACGGTGCCGGCTGCCCCTGGAGGTTGCCGTTGGTCAGCGTGCCGCCGCCGACGGTGCCCGTGGCGCCGGTGCTCACCGCGGTCGCGAACTTGTTGATCCGCGGGTTCTCCTCGGGGTAACCCGCGATGTTGCCGCAGTCATGCGGGTGACCCGCGAAGTAGAGCGCGCCGTTCACGGCGAAGCTCGAGTAGTGGTCGCCGTGGCAGTCGTTGATGGCGATGACCTGCCCGCCGTCAGCGGTCGCGGCGAACGAGCCCTCGAGGTTGCCCGGGCCGTAGTAGTCGTACCCGGTGCCGTAGACGGCTGCGCCGTCCGTGGACAGGCTGTAGATCGCGGAGTTGACGCCCTGGTTGGTGATCAGCCGGTTGACGGCGAAGTCCCTCGTTGCGCCGCTGACCGCGTCGAGCGCGCCGACGCCGGTGGCCTTCGTGCCGTTCAGCGAGTCGAACCGCCCGGCCGCGACGACCTGGGCGCCCCCGTTCGTGAGGACCAGGGCGAGGACGGCGTTGCTGGTCTGCTGGTTGCGCGGGTCGTTGTTGGGCAGCTCGTTCCCCTCGGTGGACCCGACGCCGGGCACCGGCGCCCACGGCAGCAGCGCACCGTTGGCGGCGGAGACCGCAGCCAGCCTCGTGCGGCTGACGCCGCCGACGGCGGTGATGCTGCCGCCGAGATAGACGGTGTCGTCGGTCGCCGCGATGGCGCGCACCTGACTGTTGACGCTGGGCCGCCACGTGGAGATCAGCGCGCCGGCCGGGGTCAGGGCTGCCACGCGGTTTCGCGTCTGGCCGTCGACCTGGGTGAAATCACCCCCGACGTAGATACGCGAGCCGTCCGGCGACGCGGCGACCACCAGCGCCTGCGCGTTGAGACTCGGCGCGAACGACGTGATCAGCTGACCGGTACGGATGTCGTAGGCGAGCAGGTTGTTGCGCACCGTCTCCTGCGTGCCCGCGGCTGCGCCGGCGGGCCGGGCGCGGCTGAACGAACCGGCCACGTAGACGGTGTTGCCCACGACGACCTGGGACCACGCGACGCCGTTCATCTGCACGGTCGGCAGGCCGTCGGCCGTCACGGTGGTCGGCGTCGCGGGCGAGGTGCTCGGTGGGGCGGAATCGGCCTGCGCCGTCCCCGGGACGAGGAGTCCCAACGTCCCGGCTGCCAGCAGCAGAGCCACCGGACCTGCCACTAGGCGCGCGCGCACGATCGACCACGAACTCATTGCCGTCCCCCGTTTCCGACCTGACCCCCCGCGAGCCGCGCCGAATTACTGGGAGTAACGATGCACGGTGCAACCGGGTCCGCGCGTCACCCGATCCGGTCAGACCCGACCCGAGATCGGCCGCAAACAGCCGAAATAATCACTCTCCGTGGTCAGAACATCAGGATTTCGACGATTTCCTGCGGGCGTCAGGGTCCGGTGGTGGCGGTGAACGAGGTGAACCGGACGGCCGTCACGGCCGTGGTCCCGGCGGGCCGATGCACCATCAGGCCGACCGACCCCGGCGCCTGAAGCACCGCGGTCGTGTCGTTTCGAACCATGGACGGCGTCACCGGTTCGGTCCCGCTCGCCGGCCACACGTAGGCCACGATCCGAGTGGTGCCGGCGACGGCGTCCGGAGAGACCTGGACACGGACGTTCAGCGTCTGCCCGACGGTGTAGGCCAACCCGGGCACGATGATCTCGCCGCCGGGCCAGGCCTCCGTGGCCGTCGTTCCGCTCGTGGTGACCCGGGACACGGTCAACGCCACGCGGAGGTCCGCCAGCACGCGGACCCGCACGCGGTACTCGTTGTTGTTCGAGACGCGCCGCCCGATCACGTAGACGTAGGTGCCGCTCCCCGTGGGCTGCACGTCCAACGAGAACGACGTGCGCACGTCGACGCTGGTCGTCGACACGTCACCGAGGAAGGACGCGGTGTTCTGGTTCGCGGCGGGCAGGGTCATCGCGGCGACGCCCGGGGTCACCGACTGCCGGGCACCGCTGGACTGCGCCACCGTCCACGCCCCGCCGACGTTCGCGGTGCCCAGTCCGCCGGTGACGGTCCGATCGAATGCGTCGCTGGCGAGCACCGCCGGACCCGGGCTGTCGTTCACCGTCACCGGGTGCGTGACCGTGGCCACCTGACCGTCGTCGTCGGTCACCGTCAACGTCACCGAGTACTGGCCGGCCGCGGAGTAGGAGTGCGACACCGCGGCATCGGGCTCGGTGACCACCGCGGAGCTGTCGCCGAAGTCCCACGCCCACGAGGTGATGCTTCCGCCGGGCTCGGACGATGCCGCGCCGCTGAAGGACACGCCGAGCCCATTCGGGGTCGCGCTGAACTCCGCGACCGGCGGCTGGTTGACCGGCGGGGCCGTGACGGTGACGGTGCGGGACGTCGAATTCGTGGCGCCGTCGTCGTCGGTCACCGTCAGCGTGATGGTCTTCTGGCCGCCGGTCGCGTAGGTGTGCGTCGAGGTGGCAGTGGTGCCGGACGACTCGGGCTGGGAACTGTCACCCCAGTTCCATGAGTAGTTGGCGATCGTCCCGTCGGAGTCGGTCGACGCCGAGGCGTTCACCGCGACGTCGAGACCGGTCGTGATCGCGGTGAATGAGGCCGACGGCGCGACGTTGGGCGGCGCGCCCCCACTGCTCCCCAGCGCGTAGTGGTTCGAGATCTGGCTCTGGGAGAGCGCCGTCGGGTAGACGGCCACCTCGTCGATCCGGCCGTTGAACCAGGGGGACCCGGACCAGGTGGAGTCCCCGCCCACTCGCCAATAGCCGTAGTAGTTCGGCGCCACGGTCGTCGTGCTCCGGGTGGCGCGCTGGACGCCGTCCACGTAGAGCACCATGCCCGCGTTGCTCAGCGACGCCACGACGTGGTGGTACAGGCCGTTGTTGAAGCCGGTCCCGCTCTGGATCGTCCGGCGCTGGTTGGTCTCGGTGACGCCGAAGATCACCCGCCCCGCGCCGTCCATGTAGACATGCCGGTCGTAGGTGCCGCTCGCGGCCGTGTTGGAGTCGCCGAAGCCAAGGATCTTCCCGCCGCTGGTGGACGTGGTGCGGAACCAGGCCTCGACGCTGAAGACGCCGGGCGCCTGCTGGAGCCGCTGCGCGGCCGCCGTCCCCGACGAGGTCCCGTCGAACGTCGACGCCGTGTCCGGGTCTCCGGTGATGGCGCCACCTTCACCGCGGCTGACACCCGGGCCGACGGTCAGGTCGTTGCCGCCGATGTCGGCGAACGCGGTGGTCCCCGAGGTCTCGCTCAGCGGCCAGTGGTCGGTCGCCCCGTCGGTGGCGACCGCATTCACGTAGGGACGGGCGCTTGCCGGGCCGTCCGGGATGGTGACCGTGGCCCACGCTGTGGTAGCGGTGTTCCCGAAGGGGTCACTCGCCACCACGCGGTACTGGTGCGAGCCGCTCTGGCCGATGTCGGAGAGACCGGCCTGCTCGAGGTTCCACCACCGCGAGGCGCGCGTCACCTGGCCGACCAGGTTCGTGGCCGTGTCGCGGTAGATCCGGTAGGTCAGGTACTCGTTGTCGTAGTCCCAGGTCTCCCGCCAGCTGATGCGGGCGACGCCCGGCGCCGACGAGGTCGCTGCCGCGGCGAAGCCACTGGTCAGCGGGCCGACGCGGTTGGGCGCGATGGTGGGCATCGCGAACCGCACCAGGCCCTGCTGGGAGAGGTTGTTGACCCGCGGGAACTCGCCGCCGTAGGACATGTACTGGCCGTTGCCGGTGACGCTCCAGCTGCCCTGCAACTGCCCGGTGTAGCTGCCGGCGCTGATCTCGGGGTTCCAGGCCAGCTGCGTACCGGCCGGCTTGCCCACCCAGTTGACGTTCGTGCCCCACCGGACGACGGTGGTGGGCGTCAGCGTGTAGGCGGTCCCGCGCTTCTCCACCCGCGGGTTCTGCTCGATCGAGCCGCCGATGCTCTCGCAGTTGTGCGTGTGGCTGGCGACGTAGAGCGCCCCGTTCATCGGGAACGTCGAGTACGTGTCACCACGGCAGTCGTTGATCTCCACGAGCGCCCCGCCGTTCGCGGTGGCGGCGAAGGTGCCCTCGACGTTGCCCGGGCCGTAGTAGTCGTAGCCGCTGCCGTAGACCGTGCTGCCGTCGGTCGAGAGGCTGTAGATCGCGGAGTTCACGCCCTGGTTGGTGATCAGCGCATTGATCGCGAACGGCCGGTTCGCCCCGCTCGCCGGGTCCAGCGCCACGATCCCGGTGGCCTTGACCCCGTTCATCGCGTCGAAGCGGCCCGAGACCACGACCTGGTCTCCGCCGCCGGTGACGACCATCGCCATCGGCACGTTGCTGGTGGCGGTGTTGCCGTCCCGGTTGCCCGTGGTCGGCCCCACGCCGGGAACGGGCGCCCAGGGCAGGAGCGCCCCGCCGGCGGCCGAGACGGCGGCCAGCCGGCTGCGGCTGACGCCACCGACGGCCGAGAGGCTGCCGCCGATGTAGACGGTGTCGTTCGTGGCGGCGAGCGCACGGACCTGACCGTTCACGCTCGGTCGGAAGGTGTCGACCAGCGTCCCGGTGGCCGTGTTGTAGGCCGCGACGCGGCTGCGGGGCTGCCCGTCGGCGGTCGTGAAGTCACCGCCGACGTAGATCCGGGAGCCGTCCGGCGAGGCGGTGACGACCAGCGCCTGGGCGTTCAGGCTCGGCGCGAAGGCGGTGTTCAGGACGCCCGTCTTGATGTCGTAGGCCAGCAGGTTGCTGCGGACCGTCTCCTGGATTCCAGCAGGGGCACCGGCGGGCCGGGCCTGGCTGAAGGAGCCGGCGACATAGACGGTGTTGCCGACCGCGACCTGCGACCACACGACACCGTTGATCTGCACGGTGGGCAGTGGATCGGCCGAGACCGTCGTCGGGTCGGCGGGCGAGGCGACCGGCGGGGCGGAGTCGGCCTGCGCGGCCCCTGGCACGAGCAACGCCAGGACACCGGCCGTCAGGAGCAGGCTCACCGCCCCGGCGAGCGCCCTGACGGGCCGTGACGTCGTCCCTGCGCGCATGATCCGTCCCCGATCCCCGTTCGGTCGACGATCTTCGCGACCTTGCCGCGGATACTAAGCGTGACATCGACGAGGTGACCAGAGGAATCGTCGTTACTCATCAGCGCTGCTCACAACAGGGGTTGTCGAAAGTCGCTGCCACTGTCGATGACTGTCGGTGATCGATCGCCGATCAGGCGACGGGACCGGTGAACAGCAGCAGCGGGGCGCCCGCCTGGTAGCCGACCTCGATGGTGACGGAGTCCCGGGCGTCAGCCGGCACGCTGAACACATAGATTCCGTCCGCCGAGTGCCCCGCGGCCAGCAGGCCGCCGAAGGGCCGCCGGGACGGGTCGTCGAGCGGCGAGGCCGGGCTGTGGTCGGCGCCGTAGGACATGTTCACGGCGACGCCGTCCAGCGAGACGTCGGCCCCCGTGCCGTTCTCGATCCGGACGGTCACCCGCAGGGCGGGACCGGCGATGTTCCCGGGGCCCACGGCCGAGCCCTCGATGGCCTCGATCCTGGGCAGCGTGGCGACGATGCCGTTGCCCACGGCCGCCGTCGCGTCCAGCGGCACCTCGGGCAGGGCCGGCGGGGGCTGGTCGACGACGTCCGTGGGACCCGTCGGCGTGGGCGTCGGGAGCGGCGGCGGCACGCTCGTGTCGGTGGCGGCGCTCGTGGTCGACACGGAGGCGCCCGCGTCGCGGGTCGCCCCGTTGCCGCCGTTCAGCACCAGGACCAGCACGACCAGGGCGATGACCACCACCGCGGCGATTCCGGCCAGGAGCAGCCGGCGGCGGCGGTCGGGCGCCGGAGCGGTCACCGTGCCCGTCGCGCCGTCCCCGGCGTTGGCCTTGCTCTGGCCCTTGCTCTGGCCCTTGCCCTGGCCGTTGCCCTTGCCTGCGTCGTTCTTGCCCCCCGTCACCGGGGCAGTCTGCCGATCTCCCGGAACCACTTCAAGCAAGCGAGCAGTAGATATCCGGTCGTGGCGACGAACAGGAAGGAGTAGGCGGAGAAAAAGGCGGCCGGTGCGCCGAGGAGGACGAACACCCAGCAGAGCAGGCCGTAGTCGGTCGGGACCACCAGGAGCGAGCGCAGCACGCTCGGCCGCTCGTCGGTCCGCGCCGCGCGGGTCACCGCGCCGTGCCGCGCCCGGAGCGCCTCGTTCAGCATGGTCCCGAAGAAGAGGACGGCGGCCACCACGCAGTAACCCAGCGGGATCAGCAGCAGTGGTCCCCGCTCGACGATGCCGAAGCGGTAGACGCCGATGAGCACCGCCAGGTGCAGGCTCGAGGTCTTCGCGGCGTCGACCATGTGGTCCAGCCACTCCCCCGCCGGGGATCCCCCACCACGCAAACGGGCGAGCTGGCCGTCGGCGGCGTCGAAGGCGTAGCCGACGACCAGCAGGGCAGTCACCGCGATCCCCATGCCCCACGACGGCCGCACGAGCGCCAGCGTCGCGATGGCGGAGGCGGTGAACACCGCGCTGATGCCCGTCACGGCGTTCGGCGTCAGCCGCGCATGGAACGCGAGCGCGGCGAGGACGCGGCCCAGCTTGCGGTTCACGAACCGCGAGTACGCCGGCGCGCCCTTCGCCCCCTTCTGCGCCGTGGAGAGCCGCCGCAGGGTGTCCCCGAGGCCTCCGGTCGGCGCCGCGGTCGGACGCACGCTGGTCGTCGTCATGTCGCTCCCCGCGTGGGTTCGTTCCCCGCACCCGGGGAGACCGCTCTATGTTCGATAGTGGTCGGACGGGCAGTCATGACCGCCTCGTCCCGCCGGCCGAGGATGTCACGGGGCCGCCCGTCGCGAGCGGCGCCACGATGCGTCGCCCGCTGGGACGCCTGTCAGGTACGTCACGGGCCACCAGCCGGCGGGCCAGCTGCTCGTATCCGGCGGCGACGTCGTCCCAGTCGTAGCCCTTGGCCAGGTCACGGGCGAGAGCGCCGTCCCGGGCGACCCCGGACGGGTCGGCCTCGGCGGCGTCCACGAGCGCGGCGACGTCGCCGGCACCGCTCCAGTAGCGACCGGCCTCGGCGGTCACCTCACGGTTGAAGTCGACGTCGAAGGCGATCACGGCCGCACCGCCACCGAGGGCGCGCAGCAGCGACGGGTTGGTGCCGCCGACGGAGTGCCCGTGAAGGTAGGTGAAGCAGTTGCCGTAGAGCTGGTCGAGCTGCGTCTGGTCCCAGACTCCACCGAGGAAGCGGACGCGGCCGTCGGCGAGCTCGTGCACCCGCGCGGTGTACTCGTCGGAGTAGGGCGCAGAGCCCACGACGACCAGCGGCTTGGTGGCCGCGCTGCGGCGGTAGCCGTCGACGACGACGTCGACGTGGTTCTCCGGCTCGAAGCGGGCCACGACGAGGTGGTAGCCGCCGGGTTCCAGGCCGAGCTCGGCCAGCCGGTCCGAGCCGGGCGCGATGAGGGGGGCGCCGTAGGTCAGCAGCGACGTCGGCGCCTCGAACTCGCGGCGGTAGTAATCGGCGATGCCGACGGCGTCGGCGATGAGCGCGTCGGACCAGCGCACCGCCAGCGACTCGGCGGTCCGGTAGTACCGGCGGCCGGCGCCACCCCACTTGGCCCGCTGCCACTCCAGCCCGTCGACGTGCGTGGCCACGGGGATCCGGGCGGCGCGGATCAACGGGAGCAGCGGTGCGTTCGCGGCGTTGAAGACGAACGCGGCGTCGGTCCGGTGCCGGATCAGGTGCGCGACGGAGAGCGCCGAGTGGCTGAGGGTCTCCAGCGACCGCTTGCGGGCCGCGGGGAGGTGCACCAGCTCCATCCCGAGGTACCGGTCAGGGGGCGCGGTCCCGCCGTCCTTCGCCGTCCGGCAGTAGACGACGACCCGGTGACCGGCGGCGGCGAGCCGCCTCCCGACCTCCTCGACGGCGGTCTCGAAGCCTCCGTAACGGGCGGGGACCCCGCGGGTCCCGACCATCGCGATATCCATCGAGGTCACGTGAGGAGTCCGTTCGGTCGACGTCAGGGACGGCTGGGCCGTTGCGGTCCGTCGGCGTCGACGGACCGCGTGCTATGTCGACCGTAAGTCTTTCGAGTTCATCTGAGAGAGGGCTCTAACCCTCCGGGGTGACGGACCGGCAGCACTCAGTAGGCGCCGGAGCGCGACAGAACGGCTCGACCGGTCTTCCAGAGGATGAGCAGATCGAGGGCCAAGGACCAGTTCTCGACGTAGCGCAGGTCCAGCCGGACCGATTCCTCCCACGACAGGTCGCTGCGGCCGGAGATCTGCCACAGGCCGGTCAGACCCGGCTTCACCAGCAGCCGGCGGCTCACCGACGTGTCGTAACGGGCCACCTCGCCGGGCAGCGGCGGGCGGGGTCCGACCAGGGACATCGTGCCGCGCAGCACGTTGACCAGCTGGGGCAGCTCGTCGAGCGACAGCCGACGCAGCAGCCGGCCGACCGGGGTGACACGCGGATCGTTGTGGATCTTGAAGAGCAGGCCGTCGGAGATGTTGTCGCCGCGGAGGTCGTCGAGCTGACGGTCGGCGTCGACGACCATGCTGCGGAACTTCAGCATGGTGAACGACTTACCGTTCAGACCGACGCGCTCCTGGCGGTACAGGATCGGCCCAGGGCTGGTGAGCTTCACGGCCAGGGCGAGGGACACCAGGACCGGCGCGAGCAGGACGAGCGCCAGCGTGGCGACGGCGCGGTCGATGCCGTGCTTGATCACCCGGCGCCAGCCCTCGAACCGCGGCTGCTCCACCGAGAGCAGCGGCAGCCCCTCGAACGGCCGGATGTGCAGCCGCGGGCCGGCGACCTCGATCAGGCCGGGAGCCACGAGGAGCTCGAGGCCGGAGCCCTCCAGCTGCCAGGACAGCTGGCGCAGGTACTGGGCAGCCGTTTCGCTGGCCGAGGTGACAGCGATGGTGTCGGCCTTCAGCTGGGCCGCAAGGGACACCACGTCGTCGAGACCTCCGACGGGCACGCCGGCGATCTCCGCCACCCGGGCACGGTCACCGGGGGTCACACAGGCGGCGACGACGTCCATCCCCGCGTACTGCGCCCGGCGCACGTGCGCGACCAGCTCCAGGACGGCTCCACCGCGGCCCACCACGACGACCCGCTTGGTGCACAGACCGCGGGCCCGCCGGCGGCGCAGCTGGATGCGGGCGGCATAGCGCCCCAGCAGGCTGACCGCGGTGAGGGCCGGGATGGCGACGGCCACGAAGATCCGGCTGAGGTCCAGGGCCGCCGCGTAGGAAAGGATGCTGGTGAGCGCGAGCAGCATGAAGCCGGCCCGCCCGACCCGGCGGTATTCGTCGCTGCCGGTGCCGTAGACCCGCTCGGAGTAGGCGCCGGTGGCCCCGAGCAGCGTCGGCCACGCGACGACGAGAGCTGCAGCGGCCCAGAGCAGCAGGCTCGAGGCGTTGAGCGAGCCGGCCCGACCGAGGACGGTGGCTCCGCCGACGACGGCGGCCACGAGGGTTTCGAAGGCGACCAGCGACGTGGTGTAGGAGCGGACCCAGCTCGGCTCGGCGCGGCGACCGAGGGATCGTGGACGCACCGCAGCGGGCGCGAAGGAGGAACCGGTGACGCCGGTCAGAGCGACGGCCCTGTCGCCCACATGTCGCTGATCAAGAAGCATGACATTCCCCCCGGAAACCGTGACACTGCGTAGTCGCGAGACCACCGCTTGATCACATGTCACAGCTGTGAGCTGGCCATTCGTGCGGATGGAGACTCGATCTTGCCGCAACACTCACAGAGAGTCATGGGAGGGTCAATGCGGACGCGGCACCGTTCACCCGATGGAGGCGTACGGCGTGGCAAGCGTCACCGGGACGGAGCCGTCGACGGCTCAGGTGCGGGGATGGACCTCGTTCTGGGCGGCCTCGAGCCCCCGGACCAGCAGCGCCTCGGCGGCGTCGGCGGCCTCGGCGATCAGCAGGTCGAGTTCCTTGCGCTCAGTCCCCGAGAAGTCCTTCAGGACGAAGTCCGCCGCATCCTGTCGCCCCGGCGGGCGGCCGATGCCGACCCGCACGCGCAGGTAGTCCTTCGTCCCGGTCGAGCGGGTGATCGAGCGCAGCCCGTTGTGCCCGCCCTCGCCGCCACCCCGCTTGAGCCGCACCGCGGAGAACGGGATGTCGAGCTCGTCGTGGACGACCACGAGGTCCTCGGCGGGGAGGTGGTGGTAGTCCAGCAGCCCGCGGACGGGCCCCCCGGACTCGTTCATGTAGGTCAGCGGACGGGCGAGCACGACGCGGCGCCCGGCGAGGCGTCCCTCACCGGCCAGCGCCCGCGAGCGCGCACCCTTGCCCGGCGAGAGCCGGATGCCGGCGCGCGCGGCCAGCTCGTCGAGGACCATGGCACCGACGTTGTGCCGGTTCCCGGCGTACCCCGGGCCGGGATTGCCCAGCCCGACGATCAGGAACGGGCCCTCGGGCACCCCGCCGTCGGGCACGCCCGAGCCGGGGGCGCCGGCAGTGCCGGCGCCCCCGGGGGTCGTGCGATCGGTCAGCGGATCCTGCTCAGGACTCGTTGGAGCCCTCGGCCGGGGTGGACTCCCCGCCCTCGGCAGCCGCCTCGTCGGACTCCTCGCGCTCGATGCCGGCCTCGGCCTCGGCGTCGGCCAGCTCAGCCTCCAGCGCCTCGGCGGTCGGGGCACCGAGGAATCCGATGACGAGCGACTCGGCGTCGGTGATGAGCGTCGCGCCGCTGGGCAGCACGAGGTCGCCGGCGGTGATGTTCTGACCGGCGGAGCGGCCGGTGACGTCGACCTCGATGTTGTCGGGCAGTCGCGTGGCGTCGGCCTCGATCGAGACGGTGCTCAGCTGGTGGTTCGGGATCGTGTCCGGCGCGGGCTCACCGACGATGATGATCGGGACCTCGACCGTGGTCTTCTCGCCGCGGCGGACGAGGAGGAGGTCGATGTGCTCGTGGGTCCGCTTCAGCGGGTCGCGCTGCACGGCCTTGGTGAGAGCGAGCTGCTCGTTGCCGTCCAGCACGATGGTCAGCAGGGCGTTGGCGCCGCCGTTGCGCAGGGCGGCGGCGAACTCGCGGGCCGGCAGCGACAGGTGGACGACGTCCTGCCCGTGCCCGTACAGGACGGCGGGGACGCGGCCGGCGCGGCGGGTGCGGCGAGCGCTGCCCTTGCCGAACTCGGTCCGGGTCTCGGCTTGGAGGCGGAAATCAGCCACGGTGATGTGCTCCTCAAGAGGTGGATCGGGTCTGCGCGCCGGCGAACGGGCGCGACACACCCCTGAGGGCAGACGCACGTCGATCACGGAGTACGGACGGACCGTCTCCCTCGCCGGGCAACAGCGGCAAGGTTACCCCAGCGCCCGTTGCGGGCCGCTTTCCGGGTTGTCCTCGTGCCCCTGAAGCCAAGAACTCCTGGAGCACGAGGAACACTCCACAAGCGCCGGCCGGAAGGGCGACAGAGTTACGACGCCCCGTCGAAGAGGCTCGTGACGGAGCCGTCCTCGAAGACCTCCTTGATCGCGCGGGCGAGCAGCGGCGCGATCGACAGGACGGTGAGCTTGTCGAACTGCCGCTCGGGTGCGATCGGGAGCGTGTTGGTCACGATGACCTCGCTGACACGGCTGTTCTTCAGCCGGTCGATCGCGGGGCCGGAGAGAACCCCGTGGGTGGCCGTCACGATGACCTCGGCGGCACCGGCGTCGAAGAGCGTCTCGGCGGCCTTCACGATCGTGCCGCCGGTGTCGATCATGTCGTCGACGATGATGCACACGCGGCCCTCGACCTCGCCGACGACGCGGTTGGCCTTGACCTCGTTCGGCCGCATCGGGTCGCGCGTCTTGTGGATGAAGGCCAGCGGCGTGCCGCCGAGCTTGTCCGTCCAGCGCTCGGCGACGCGGACCCGGCCGGAGTCCGGCGAGACGACCGTCAGGTCGCGATCGCTCCACCGCTGCTTCACGTGGTCCACGAGCAGGTCGAGGGCGAAGAGGTGGTCCACCGGGCCGTCGAAGAAGCCCTGGATCTGCGCCGTGTGCAGATCGACAGCCATCAGCCGGTCGGCGCCCGCGGTCTTGAACATGTCAGCGACCAGGCGGGCGGAGATGGGCTCGCGGCCGCGGTGCTTCTTGTCCTGGCGGGCGTAGGGGAAGAACGGGGCGACGACGGTGATCCGCTTGGCCGACGCACGCTTGAGCGCGTCCACCATGATCAGCTGCTCCATGAGCCAGGTGTTGATCGGCGCCGTGTGGCTCTGCACCACGAAGGCGTCGCAGCCGCGCACCGACTCCTCGAACCGGACGAACAGCTCGCCGTTGGCGAACTCGTACGACGCGGTCGGCGTCGGCGTCACTCCGAGGTGCCCGGCGATCTCGGTTGTCAGCTCGGGGTAGGCCCGTCCGGAGAAGAGCATGAGGCTCTTGCTGTTCGCCTGCCGGATCGCGCTCATCGGCTCGTCGTCCCTACTGCTCGGTGTCCGCCCCGGAGGCCTCTGACCGGCCATCCCTGGGTGCCTCCGCCCGGTTCTCGGCCGCTTCCGCGGCCGCGGCCGCGGGCGTCCCGGAGCGGCGGCGGCGAACCCAGCCTGCCACATTCCTCTGGGGCGCCCGCGCGACGGCCATCGCCCCGGGGGGGACGTCGGAGGTGATCACCGAACCGGCTGCAGTGTAGGCGCCGTCCCCCACGGTGACCGGCGCCACGAACATGTTGTCTGCACCCGTCCTGGCGTGCTCCCCGATGGTCGTCCGGTGCTTGGTGACCCCGTCGTAGTTCACGAAGACGCTGGCGGCGCCGATGTTGGTACCGCGGCCGATGGTGGCGTCACCGACGTAGGTCAGGTGCGGCACCTTGGCACCGTCGCCGATGTCGGCGTTCTTGGTCTCGACGAACGTGCCGACCTTCGCGCCCGTGCCCAGTCGGGTCCCGGGTCGCAGGTAGGCGAACGGGCCCACCGACACCTGCGGTCCGACGACCGCCTCGTGGCAGTGCGCCCGGACCACCGATGCGCCCGCGCCCACCTCGGTGTCGATCAGCGTGCTGTCGGGTCCGACGGTCGCTGCGGCACCGATCGAGGTGGTGCCGAGCAACTGGGTGCCCGGCTGCAGCACGGCGTCGGCCGCCACGGAGGCGGTCACGTCGACCCAGGTGGTCAGCGGGTCCACGACGGTGACCCCGGCGCGCATGAGGTCGTCGAGGACGCGGTCGTTGAGGGTGCGCCGGCGGGCGGCGAGCTCGCGCTGGTCGTTGCACCCCAGGACGTCGTCGGCGTCCTCGGCGAGCACTCCTCCGACAGGGGCCCCCTCGACCACGAGCAGGCCGAGCACGTCGGTCACGTACTGCTCCCCCTGGTCGTTGTCGGCGCCGAGGCGGGCCAGGCTGCGGCGCAGGGCCGCCGCATCGCCGACGTACACGCCGGCGTTGATCTCGCGGATGGCCCGCTGGGCGTCGGTGGCGTCCCGCTCCTCCACGATCGCGCGGACCGCACCGCTGTCGTCCCGCACGATGCGGCCCAGCCCGGTGGGGTCGTCGACCTCCGCGGTGAGGACGGTGAGCACGTTCCCGGCTGCGCGATGGGCGTCGACCAGTGCGGTCACCGTCGCGGCGCGCAGCAGGGGTGCGTCCCCGTTGACCAGCAGCACCGGACCGTCGAGATCGGGGACGGCGGCGAGTGCGACGGCCGCGGCGTGACCGGAGCCGTTCTGCTCGTGCTGGACGACGGGCAGCGCCTCGGGGGCGATCCGCGTCAGGTGCTGCTCCACCGCCTCGCGGCCCGCGCCGACGACCACCACGGTGGCACCCGCGTGCAGCGGCTCGACGGCGGCGAGCACGTGGCCGAGCAGGCTGCGCCCACCCAGGGAGTGCAGGACCTTGGGCGTCGACGAACGCATGCGGGTGCCCTGCCCGGCGGCCAGGACGACGACGGCGGCCAACACCGGCCCCCCGGCGGTGGCGGGCACCGATGGCTCCTGCGGGATCACGGATCTCCTCGGACGGCGACAGGTTGCTGTGCGCTGGGGGACTCGGACTCGAACCGAGACTGCACGGCTCCAAAGGCCGGCGGGCTGCCGATTACCCCATCCCCCACCCGTGGCGCAGGCGGCCACGGAGGCGTCGCCATGAGACGGCACCCGTCCCGGAGCCTAGGGCCGCGTGGCGCCGGAGGCATCCATCGGCACCGATCGGTCCACTGTCGGCGGACCCGACTCCGGGTCGCCGCACTCCCTACGGTGCCGTAGGTTACGGGGACGTAGCTTCGGTGAACGCCGGTCTGATAACCGCGTTCCGGAGCAGGCCCGACACCGCTCAGGAGATCGCTTGTCCGCTCCCGCCCTCACCCGGCCCACGGCCCCGCCCCGCACCGCCGACCCGAACGCCGGCCTACCGGTGAACGCGCTCGGCAAGGAGAAGGGCGCGCTCGAACAGATCACGCTCTACGTCTTCGTGGTCGTGCCCTTCCTCGCGCTGGCCGCCGCGGTGCCCGCCGTCTGGGGATGGGGGCTGTCCTGGCTCGACGTGGGGCTCGCCGTCGGCTTCTACTTCCTGACCCTGCTCGGGGTCACCGTCGGCTACCACCGGTACTTCACCCACGGGTCCTTCAAGGCCACCCGGCCGCTGCGCATCGCGCTCGCCGTCGTCGGCTGCATGGCCATCCAGGGTCCCGTCGTCCAGTGGGTCGCCGACCACCGCCGGCACCACGCGTTCTCCGACCGCGAGGGCGACCCGCACTCGCCGTGGCGGTACGGGGACGACACCCGGGCCCTGGTCAAGGGCATGTTCCACGCACACCTCGGCTGGCTGTTCGACCGCCGCCAGACCAACGCCGAGCGCTACGCGCCCGACCTCCTGAAGGACACCGGCCTGCGGATCACGAGCCGGCTGTTCATCGTCTGGGCCTTCCTGAGCTTCGCTCTGCCGGCCGTCATCGGTGGCCTGGTCACCGGTAGCTGGATGGGCGCCTGGTCGGCGTTCTTCTGGGCGGGGCTGGTCCGCGTCGCGCTGCTGCACCACGTGACCTGGTCGATCAACTCGGTCTGCCACGTCGTGGGCAACCGCCCCTTCGCCTCCCGCGACCGGGCGACGAACTTCTGGCCGTTGGCGATCCTCAGCGGCGGCGAGTCGTGGCACAACCTGCACCACGCGGACCCGACCTGCGCGCGTCACGGCGTGCTGCGCGGCCAGATCGACATGAGTGCCCGGGTGATCTGGATGTTCGAGAAACTCGGCTGGGCCCAGGACGTCAAGTGGCCCGACCCGGTCCGGCTGGCGGCCAAGCGCCGTCTCCCTGCACCGGCGTCGGTCTGAGCGACTGCACACACCGGCTTGTCCTCCGCCCGGGCGGCCTGCACTGCGCAGGCCGACCGGGCGGCGGTGCTTCGAGGGGAAGATGACCGCCATGACCAGCAGTGCTTCGCGGCCCCGGGTCCGGATGACCGGTGCCCAACGGCGCCAGCAGTTGCTGGACATCGGCCGCGAACTGTTCGGGCAGAAGGGCTACGAGGCCACCTCGATCGAGGAGATCGCCGCCCGGGCCGACGTCAGCAAGCCGGTGGTCTATGAGCACTTCGGGGGCAAGGAGGGGCTGTACGCGGTCGTCGTCGACCGGGAGATGCAGCGCCTGCTGGACCGGTTCGCCTCCGCGCTGTCGACGCCCGGCCACCCCCGCGAGATGCTCGAGCGGGCCGCCCTCGTGCTGCTGGAGTACATCGAGGACCACACCGACGGCTTCCGCGTGCTGACCCGCGACGCGCCGGTGACCAGCGGCGTCGGCACGTTCTCCTCACTGATCGGCGAGGTCGCGCGCAAGGTCGAGCACATCCTGGGCAGCCAGTTCGACTCCCGCGGCTACGACCCGCAGCTCGCCGAGCTCTACAGCCAGGCGCTGGTCGGCATGGTCGCTCTCGTCGGACAGTGGTGGCTGGACACACGCTCGCCGGACAAGCACGAGGTCGCCGCGCACCTGGTCAATCTGGCCTACAACGGCCTCGCGCACCTGGAACCGGAGCCGAACCTCGTCGAGGACCGGGAGCTGCCCACCGCCGAGGCCTGACACAGACGGCTCCCGTCAGCCGACCAGCCGCGCGCCCGGCACGGGGCCGCGGACGGCGCGCACGGTGCGGAAGAGCCCGACACCGGCCAGCTCCGCCGCCAGCCGGATGGCGCCCTGCTCGTCCTCGGCCAGCGCGGCCACCGTCGGCCCGGAGCCGCTCACCAGGGCGGCGAGGGCCCCTGCGCCGGTCGCCGCCCGCAGCGCCCGGCCGAGCTCGGGTCGCAGGGCGAGCGCCGGCGCCTGCAGGTCGTTGGCCAGCGCGCCGGCGAGCGCCGACGGCGGTCCGCTGCGGAGGGCGGCGATGACCGGGTCGGTGGGTGCCAGTCCGCTGTCGCCGGGCAGCGTGCCGGTCGCCCGCAGTCGGTCCAGCTCGCCGTAGACGGCGGGGGTCGAGAGGCCCTCGCCCGCGATACCCAGGACCCAGTGCCAGCGGGTGCGGGCGAGCACCGGCGAGAGCTGCTCGCCGCGGCCGGCGCCGAGGGCGACGCCACCGAGGAGGCTGAAGGGCACGTCGCTGCCCAGCTGGGCGGCGAGCAGGTGGAGGTCCGTCCGGGACACCCGGGTGCCCCAGAGGGCGTCCAGGGCGACGAGCGCAGCCGCGGCGTCGGCGCTGCCGCCGGCGAGCCCGGCAGCGGCCGGGATCGCCTTGGCGATGGCGATCGTGGCGTCGGCGCGCACCCCTGCGTGCTCGGCCAGCAGAACCGCTGCCCGCCAGACGAGGTTGCGGCGGTCCGTGGGGACGACGTCGGCGTCGACTCCCGTGACGGAGACGGCCAGCCCCTCGCCCGCCCGCACCGTGACCGTGTCGAACAGCGACACCGCGAAGTAGACCGTCCGCAGCTCGTGGAAACCGTCCGGCCGCAGCGGCCCGACCGCGAGATGCACGTTCACCTTCGCCGGGGCTCGCGCGACGACCTCACCGGCCACGGTCACGGCTCCACCGGTGGCGTCGCGGCCAACCGTGCGAAGTCGGTGACCGACAGCCTCTCCCCGCGGGTCGCGGGATCGATCCCGGCCGCGCGCAGGCGCACCTCGGCCGCGGCGGGGCTACCGGCCCACATGGCGAGAGCCGCGCGCAGCCCCTTGCGCCGGGTGGCGAAGGCGGCGTCGATGACGGCGAAGGTGGCCCTGCGATCCCCCGGCGGGGGCGGACGGCGGACCAGGGAGACCAGCCCCGAGTCGACGTTGGGCTCGGGCCAGAAGACCCGCCGGCCGACGTTGCCGGCCCGGCGCACGTCGCCGTACCACGCGGCCTTGACCGAGGGCACGCCGTACGCCGAGCCTCCGGGCGGTGCGGCCAGGCGCTCGGCGACCTCTGCCTGGACGAGCACCAGGGCCCGGTCCAGCGTCGGCAGCAGCTCCAGGAGGTTGAGCAGCACCGGGACGGCGATGTTGTAGGGCAGGTTCGCCACCAGCGCGGTCGGCGGCGGGCCGGGCAGCTCCTGGATGCGCAGGGCGTCCGCCGTCACCACCGTCAGCCGGTCGGCCAGATCCGGCCGGCGCGCACCGACGGTGATCGGCAACTGGTCGGCCAGGCGTTCGTCGATCTCCACGGCCACGACGCGGGCGACCGCCGGCAGGAGCCCGAGCGTCAAGGAGCCCAGCCCGGGTCCGACTTCGAGGACGACGTCGTCGGGCCGGAGGCCGGCGGTGCGCACGATCCGCCGGATCGTGTTGGCGTCGTGCAGAAAGTTCTGCCCGAGGGTCTTGGTCGGCCGCAGGTCCAACTGCTGGGCCAGCTCGCGGATGGCGGCGGGGCCCAGCAGCCCGTCGGACTGCTCGGGTGGAGTGCTCAGGGGATTCCGATCAGTCGAACAGGTGGCGGCCGCAGCCCCACTGGCCTGCGCCGCCCTTGTTGTACAGCATCTGGGCCCGCGCGGTCTGCTCGTCGGCCGAGGCGTCGACCGGATTTCCCGATCCGCCGACGGATCGCCAGGTGCTGACCGCGAACTGGTAGAGGCCGTAGTAGCCCGGGCCGGAGTTGTTCACCGCACGAGGGTTGCCACCGGACTCGCACTTCGCGAGGGCGGCCCAGTTGAGACCGTCGGCGGTCGGGGCGACCTCCGGGCGCGGCTTGGTGCCGACCGTGACCTGCTCGGTGACCGGCGGGACGGTGACAGCGGTCGCCAGCACCTCGCGGGAGGCCTCGACCCCGTCGACGACCGTCACGCGGTAGCGGGTGACCTGCTGGCCCGCGACACCCGGCGTGGTGACGGTCCGGTCACCTTCCAAGGCGTTGGGGTCGGGGGTCTCCACCCGCTCCGCCGGAACAGCCGTCGTCTCGGCGGTCTCGTTGATCTGCACGCGGTAGACCTGCAGCCGCATGCGATTCAGCAGGCCCTGGTTCAGGTACAAGCTGGTCTTGTCGGTCTGGCTCAGCGCGATGCCCTGCTCGGCCAGCAGGTCGCCGGCGGTGGCGGCGGTCGTGGTCACGACGCGCTGCTGACCGTCGCACACGAGAACGATCTCCTTGGGCGTGGTGATCGTCAGCTCCATGCCGTGGAGCGGGAGTCGCTCGCTGCGGCTGGCCGACAGGACGAGGTCGTCGGCGCGGTAGCCCAGCTGAGCCAGCGCCTCGTCCACCGACAGCGCGGTGACGTACACCTGGCGCGAGACGCCGTCCACCGTGAGGCCGAGCGGGCGGGCGCGGTTGAGGATGACGGTGTCTCCGTCGCGGACCGCCTCCCCGGCGGAGGGCAGGAGCACATCGTGCGCAGCGGGCTCGAGACCCTCGTCGACCAGCACTTCAGCGACCGTGTCGGCATAGGTGCCGACATGCCGAACCTGTCCGTCGACGGTGAGCGTCACGGACTTCTGGGCGACGAAGAAGGCCAGCGTGCCGCCGACGAGTCCGAGCAGGACAACGGCGAACAGACCGACCTGGAGCGAGCGGCGCACAAACACTTCCATCGGGTCACAGGACCCGGGCAGGAGAACAGGCGCGCCGTCCACAGGACGGCTCGCCGGTCACGGTGCCGGCTCGGACGGCAGTCCGGCCCGGAGCGGAGGCTCCAGGCCGGGTGAACGCCGCCCGGGTCGATCTCCACCCCGGCTGTCGGTCACGACACGATAACGAACACGCTGCGACTGGCAACTGTGCACAGGGAGTGAAGCAGAGAGTCTCAGACGCCGAGGGTGGGCGCGCCGATACGTTCTGTGACGGGCGTGCCGGGAGATGCTAGCGGGACACCCGAGAAAGTGATGCCGGTCCCAGTGACGAAGGCCACAGCGTCCGGCCCCCTGCAGGGTCGCGCCGCGAGCCTGCGAGTGGCGGGGCCAGGCCCCGTCCGGAGGCTCGCCCCGAGCTTGCGAGGGGTGAGAAGGACGGGGTCCTTCGACTTCTTCAGCCGGCCAGCGCCCGCGCGTTCGCCTGCACCGGCCGCAGCCAGGTCAGTAGGAAAGCTGCCACTGCGACCCCGGCCGCCAGCGCCGAGAAACCGCCCGCCACCAGGGTGACGGGCAGCAGGTCGACGCCCTCGGAGACCCGCGTCGGGTCGATCCCGGCGGCGAGCAGCAGTGCGCCCAGGGGAAGCAGGGCCAGCACGGTGACGGCGGCGGTGACCAGGTGCGCCGTCCACGTACGCAGCGCCTCGTCGACCGGCACGTCGGCACCCTGCGCCGGCAGCGGCCGAAGCAGCGCCCGGAGCAACGCCACCTCTGCCAGGAGCCAGGCCAGCAGGGGGACGACGAGGGCGGCCCAGGCGACGCCGTCCGGGAGCTTGCCGCCTCGCCAGAGGTCGATCGTCACGACCAGCTCGGCGACGGCGGATGCGCGCATCGTCCAGACGAGCCAGCCGGCGATCTGCTCACCCTGACGCGGCCGGCGGGGCGGGACGGCGGTCTTCCAGCGCGGGCGGGGGCGGGTGACCTCGGCCAGCAGAACGCCGGCCAGCAGACCCACCAGGAGCACCGGGACCCACAGGAAGACCGACGCCTCGGCGAACAGGACCACGCTGCCGATCACGCCGGCGATGCCCAGCAGCAGGCCCAGCCGCCGCAGCCGCCGTCCGTGCTGGGCCTGTCGCTGGAGAGCCTGGGCGCCTTCGGGGGTCGGCTCGGCGAGCTCGACCGATCCCGCAGCCACCACGCGTCGGCCGGCGGCCAGCCACCACGCCCGGCCCAGCAGGACCCCGGGCACGAGGACGGCGATGAACAGGATGACTGCGATGAGGCGGCCCACGGGGTTGATTGTCGTCCTACCGGACGACACCGCCACCAGTTGCCGTCCCCCGTTGCGCTGAGCCCCGCCTGTTCCACGTCGGGGAAGCCTCCGGCCTCCCGCTCCGCGGATCCGCTGCGCGGGTGACCTCGTCGTTCCTCGGGGGACCCTTCGGGCCCCCGCTCGTCACGACACCGGCTGGTCGTTTTCCTTCCACGAGCCGAAGACTCGTTCCGCCGTGGAGGTGAGGGTGTGGCACAGCTCGGCCAGATCGACGCCGGTGACGTCGGCCAGCGCCCGCACGGTGAGCGGCACGAGCCGGGAGGCGTTCGGCCGGCCCCGGTGCGGCATCGGCGTGAGGAACGGGGAATCGGTCTCCACCAGCAACTGGTCCACCGGCGTGAGCGCGGCCGCCTCCCGCAGGTAGCCGGCGTTGCCGAAGGTCAGTGTCCCGGCGAAGGAGAGCACGAAGCCGCGCTCGACACAGGCCTTCGCGAACGACGCGTCGCCGGAGAAGCAGTGGAAGACGGTGTGCTCGGGCGGTCCCTCGTCCTCGAGCACCGTGAGGATCTCGCCGTGGGCCTCCCGGTCGTGGATGACCAGCGCGACGCCGTGCTCCTTGGCGATCCGGATATGGGCTCGGAAGGACGCCTCCTGGGCAGCCCAGCCCTCGGGGCCGGTACGGAACCGGTCGAGGCCGGTCTCCCCCACGGCCCGCACCCGGGGCAGGGCCGCGAGCCGGTCGATCTCGGCGAGCGCGTCGTCGTCGGCCGCCCCGGTGCCGGCCTCGTTCGGGTGCACGGCCACCGCGGCGAGGACGTTCGGGTGCCGGGCGGCGAGGTCCGCCGACCAGCGTGACGACGCGACGTCGACGCCGACCTGCACCAGCCGCGGGACGCCCACGGCGACGGCGGCCTCGATCTCGGCGTCGACCTCCGCGTCCGTGGGCAGCCGCGACTCCCCGCCGACGGCGATGTCGAGGTGGGTGTGACTGTCGAGCGCGGGAGCCGGCAGCGGCTCCGGGGACGGTGGCGGCTCGCCCCGCCGGTTGGCCCGTGAGGAGGCCGAACGGCTCATGCCCCCGTGCCGCCTTCTTCCAGGCGGGCCAGCTCCTCGTCGACGATCGAGGGGTCGAGCTTGGTGAAGACCGGCTTCGGCGCGGCCAGCGGAGTGCCCGGCGGAGGTAGCGGAGTGGACGCCCAGACCGCCTGTCCCCCGTCGTAGGGGCCGGTGATGATGGGGTACGGCGACCCGTCGTCGAGGTCGGTGACCTCGTGGATCTCCGGCGCGACCGACCACACCCCGGTGCCGCCGAGGAGTTCGTGCACCTGCTGGGAGGAGTGCGGGAGGAACGGCGTCAGTAGCGCGTTGCAGTCCTTGATCGCCTGCAGCGCGGTGTGCAGGACGGTGTCCCGGCGCGCCGGGTCCTCCTTGAGCTTCCACGGCGCCTGGTCCGACAGGTACTTGTTCGCCTCGCCGACCACCCGCATGGCCTCGTTGATGGCGGCCTTCTGCCGGTTGCGGGACAACATGTCCCCGACCGGGGCGAAGGCACCCGACGTCGTCGCCAGCAGAGCCCGGTCGGCGTCGGTCAGCTCACCGGGCGTCGGGACGGCCCCGACGTTCTTGGCCGCCATCGAGACCGAGCGGTTGACCAGGTTGCCCCAGCCGGCGACGAGCTCGTCGTTGTTGCGACGGAGGAACTCCGCCCAGGTGAAGTCGGTGTCCTGGTTCTCCGGACCGGCCACCGCGATGAAGTAGCGCAGTGCGTCGGCGTCGTAGCGGGCAAGGAAGTCGCGCACGTAGATGACGACGTTGCGCGAGGAGGAGAACTTGCGCCCCTCCATCGTCAGGAACTCGCTGGAGACCACCTCGGTGGGCAGGTTCAGCGGGCCCAGCGAGCCGGGCGCGCCCCCCCTGTCGCCCGCGCCGTTGTAGCCGAGGAGCTGGGCCGGCCAGATCTCGGAGTGGAAGACGATGTTGTCCTTGCCCATGAAGTAATAGGCGTCGGAGTCCGGCGTCTGCCACCACTGCCGCCACGCCTCCGGGTCGCCGGAGCGGCGGGCCCACTCGATCGACGCCGACAGATAACCGACGACGGCGTCGAACCACACGTAGATGCGCTTGTCCGGCCGGTCGATCCAGCCCTCCAACGGCACGCGCACGCCCCAGTCGATGTCCCGGGTGTAGCTGCGCGGCTTGAGGTCCTTGAGCAGGTTCACCGAGAAGTTCATGACGTTGGGCCGCCAGCTCTTGCGGGTGGCCAGCCAGTCACCCAGCGCCCGGGCGAAGGCGGGCAGGTCGAGGAAGTAGTGCTCCTCCTCGACGAACTTGGGTGTCTCACCGTTGATCTTGCTGACCGGGTTGATCAGGTCGATCGGATCGAGCTGGTTGCCGCAGTTGTCGCACTGGTCGCCGCGGGCGCCGTCGTAGCCGCAGATCGGGCAGGTGCCCTCGATGTAGCGGTCGGGCAGGGTGCGGCCGGTCGACGGACTGATGGCACCGAGCGTGGTCTTCGGGAAGACGTAGCCGTTCTTCAGCAGTCCGAGGAAGATCTCCTGGCTGATCGCGGCGTGGTTTCCCGTCGTCGTCCGGGTGAAGAGGTCGTAGCTCAGCCCGAGGCTCGCCAGGTCGTTGACGATGATCCGGTTGTTGCGGTCGGCGATCTCCCGGGGCGTGACGCCCTCGGCGTCGGCCGCGACGGTGATCGGGGTGCCGTGCTCGTCGGTACCGCTGACCATGAGGACCTTGTCCCCGGTCATGCGGTGGAAACGGCTGAAGACGTCGGAGGGGACACCGAACCCGGAGACGTGGCCGATGTGTCGCGGCCCGTTCGCATAGGGCCAGGCGACTGCGGTCAGGATGTGCCGATCACTCACGTCACGAGACTAGTGAGCGCCGTCCACCCGGCTCGCCGTGCGGTGGGCTCAGTGCGAACTGACGACGGACGCCGGGTCGTTCGGGCCGCCGCTCTGCACCGGCGCGAGGACCGCCACGGCGCCGAGCGAGAGGCCGATGACCGCCAGTGTCACCGTGGCGAGGAGGCGATGGGTCCGCACCGGGTCGACGCGGCGGACCCGGGTGCGCGGCCCCTCGGCCACCCAGCGCTGGGCCGACGGTGCGCCCGCCAGCAGGAGCTTGCCGACCGGGACGGCCAGAGCCATCAGGCCGAGAGCGGGCGCGGGGATGTCGCCCGGGGTCGGGACCGGCGTCGCCGTCGCGATGACCATGAGCATCGCGACCAGGGCCATCTCGGCGTAGGTGACGCCCAGGAGCAGCTTGCGGCCCGCGCCGTCGATGAGGGCGGCACCGCTACCGGCGCACAGCACGATCCACGCCGCGAGCAGGAGCAGCCCACCGGCGACGATCCAGCCGGCCGGCCGCGACGGGGAGGAGAGGACCCCGTCCAGTCCGGTGAGCGCGACGGCCAGCAGGCCGACGGCCTCGAGGACGCCGATCAGACCGGCCGACACGACGGTCACGGGGAGCCGGCGGGGAGCCGCCTCGGCCGCCGCAGCGACCGCCGCACGCGCCGGCACGGTGACGTGCGGCGTTGCGAACGTGTCGCGGACGTCGAGGACGCTGATCGCCACGGAACTCTCCTGACCGGTTGCCGGTGTTACCGGTCAGCTCGGCGTGTTCCAGGAGTGGCTGAAGATCCCCGCGGGACATCTCACCCATCGGGGTGAGGGCGGCTCAGGCGCGTCGTGCGGCGTTCGCGGCGGCGGCGTCCTCCCGGTCCCCCGGGGTGTTGAACCGGCTGTGCGACCGCCCGTAGGCGAAGTAGAGCCCCATGCCGATGACCATCCAGATGCCGAACCGCAGCCACGTCTCGCCGGGGAGGTTGAGCATCAGGTACAGGCAGGCCAGCACGGAGAGGACCGGGACGAGGGGCACTCCTGGCACCCGGAACGAGCGCTGCAGATCCGGGCGGGTGCGGCGCAGGACGATGACGCCGATCGAGACCAGCACGAAGGCGAACAGCGTGCCGATGTTGACCAGCTCGGCCAGCGTGCTCAGCGGGATGAAGCCGGCGAGCGCGGCGACGATCACTCCGGTGATCAGGGTGATCTTGTACGGCGTCCCGTAGCGGGGGTGCACCGCCGCCAGCCGCGGCGGCAGCAGGCGGTCGCGGCTCATGGCGAACAGCACCCGCGACTGGCCGAGCATCAGGATCATCACGACCGAGGTGAGTCCGGCGAGGGCACCGACCGAGATGGCGCCGGAGAGGAAGGGCAGCCCCACACTGCGGAAGGCATCAGCCAGCGGCGCCGTCGTCGACAGGTCCGTGTACTTCTGCATGCCGACGACCACGAGCGAGACCGCGACGTAGAGAACGGTGCAGATCACCAGCGAGCCGATGATGCCGCGGGGCAGGTCCTTCTTGGGGTTCTTCGTCTCCTCCGCGGCGGTCGCGACGATGTCGAAGCCGATGAAGGCAAAGAAGACGATCGCCGCGCCGGCGAGGATGCCGCCCACCCCGAAGGTGCTGGGCGTGAACCCGAAGAGCGTCTGGATCAGCGGAGCGGTCAACCCGCTGCCGCCCTCGCTCGACGTCGCCGGCGGCACGAACGGCGTGTAGTTGGCGGCCTTCACGTAGAAGATGCCGACCGCGATCACCAGCAGCACGATCGCGACCTTGATGACGACGATGACCGTGGTGACCCGTGATGACAGCTTGATGCCGAGGATGAGCACGGCGGTCATCAGCAGCGCGATGAAGATCGCGGGGATGTTCACCGTCGCCGTCTCCCCGGCGATCGACGTCGGCAGCGGGATGCCGAGGTCGCCGAGCAACTGGTTGAGGTAGCCGGACCACCCGACCGAGACCGTGGCGGCGCCCAGGGCGAGCTCCAGGACGAGGTCCCAGCCGATGATCCAGGCGACGAACTCTCCGAGCGTGGCGTAGGAGAACGTGTAGGCGGACCCGGCAACCGGCACGGTCGAGGCGAACTCGGCGTAGCAGAGCGCGGCCAGCCCGCAGACGACGCCGGCGATGACGAACGAGATCGCGACTGCCGGCCCCGCGGCGGTCTTCGCCACCTCGCCGGTGAGCACGAAGATGCCGGTGCCGATGATCACGCCGACGCCGAAGACCGTGAGGTCCAGCCCGGACAGATGCCGCTTGAGCCGGTGCTCTGGCTCGTCCGTGTCGCGGATGGAGTCCTCGACGGACTTGATCCGGCGCGTGCCTGCGGCCACGGAGTCCTCCTCGGGCGCCGGCGCACTGCCGGCTCCAGTCGTCGTCCCCGGCAGCGTCGCACGGGTGGCGGGACGCCGCATGCCTACGCTGCACGCACCCGGCGACGTCGACGGGCATCCGGAGGAGGTGACCGTCGTGAGTGGCAGTGACATCTCTCCGGCTGCCCTGGTCGGCGCTCCGCTGGAGCTTCCGGACAGCGCGCCGCCCCGACCGGCTGGTTCACCACCGACCCTGCGTCCTCGACCGGCCGGCCGGCAGCAGCGCACGCCGGGCCGCCGTCCCGACATCGAGGCCGTCGTCGACTGCGCCGTCTACGTCGACGGCAGCCGGCAGGATCCGGTGCCGCCCGCGGAGGCGCTGCGAGTCGCGACCGAGCGCAACGGTTTCGTCTGGCTGGGTCTCTACGAGCCGACCGAGTCGGAGCTGAGCGAGATCGCCGAGCAGTACCGGCTGCATCCTCTGGCGGTCGAGGACGCGGTCTACGCGCACCAGCGTCCGAAACTCGAGCGGTACGACGACGCGATCTTCATAGTGCTCAAGACCGCGACGTACGTGGAGCACGAACAGCTCACCGCGACCAGCGAAGTGGTCGACACCGGCGAGGTGATGGTCTTCCTCGGCGCGCACTACGTGATCACGGTGCGGCACGGGGCACACGGCAAGCTCAGCGAGTTGCGGCACCGGCTCGAGGGGCAGCAGGACCTGCTCAGCCTGGGACCGGCCGCCGTGCTCTATGCCGTCGCCGACCACGCCGTCGATGCGTTCGTGGACGTCGCCGCGGCCGTCGAGGAGGACGTCGACGAGCTGGAGGCGTCGGTCTTCAGCCCCGAGCGCACCGACGACATCGGCCGCCTCTACCAGCTCAAGCGGGAGCTGATGCAGCTGCGGCGGGCGGTCTCCCCGCTGGAGGTTCCCTTGCAGATGCTGGCCGAGCGGCAGATCGACGTCGTCCCGGACGCCATGCGGTCCTATCTCGGAGACGTGCTCGACCACGCGATCCGGGTTCGTGACCAGGTGAGCGCCCTCGACGAGCTGCTCTCCTCGATCCTGCAGGCCTCGCTCGCCCGCACCTCACTGGCCGACAACGAGGACACCCGCAAGATCTCCGCCTGGGCCGCGATGATCGCCGTCCCGACCCTCATCACCGGCGTCTACGGAATGAACTTCCAGTACATGCCGGAGCTGGAGTCGCGCTACGGCTATCCATTCGTCCTGCTCGCGATCGTGGCCGTCTGCTCCCTGCTGTACCGGGGCTTCAAGCGCAACGGTTGGCTGTAGGCCCTCGCCGCCTCCGTTGTGCGCGTATCCACGTCAACCCGGGGGACGTGGTGAGTGATCGGCACGGCGGCGTGGACGTAGACCTCCCGGAACAGGCGACGCCAGGTCGGTCCGCCCAGCTGTCGACGGGTCAACATCCCGGCCTGCACCGCCGCCGCACCGCGGAACACGTCGGAGCGCAGATCCTCGGGACCACTCGCCGGGCGCACGCCGGAACCGTGCCGGACTCCCGGGTTCCGTCGCTCCGGCTGTCCACAGGCCGGATGGTTGTGCACGTATCCACGTCAACCGGGCGCAATGACGTGGACTGACGCACAGTCGCGCGCAATCGCGCTGGGTCAGGGGGTCTTGTTGGCGAGGACGGCGTCGTAGACGGTGCGCTTGGGCAACCCCGTGCGGACGACGACAGCGCGGATGGCGTCCTTGCGGGTGGCCCCGGCTGCTTCCTCCGCCGCCACCGCGGCGGCCAGTTGCGCGGCGTCGAGCTCGACCGTCTGCTCCGGGGCCCCACCCACGACGAGGGTGATCTCCCCGCGGACGCCCGCGGACGCCCACTCGACCAGCTCGGCCAGCGGACCCCGGCGGATCTCCTCGTAGGTCTTGGTCAGCTCCCGGCAGACGGCGGCCTCGCGCGCGTCCCCGAAAGCGGCCGCGGCGTCGGCGAGCGAGTCGGCCAGCCGGTGCGGGGACTCGAAGAAGACCATCGTGCGCCGCTCGTCCGCCAAGGACGCGAGGCGAGAGCGGCGCTCCCCCGCCTTGCGCGGCAGGAACCCCTCGAAGCAGAACCGGTCGACCGGCAGTCCCGACACGGCCAGCGCCGTGGTCACCGCCGACGGCCCGGGCACCGAGGTGACCGGGATGCCCGCGTCGATCGCCGCCCGCACCAGCGTGTAGCCGGGGTCGGACACCGACGGCATGCCCGCATCGGTGAGCAGCAGCACCGTGGCGCCGTCGGCGAGCGCGGCCAGCAGGCCCGGCAGCCGCGCCTTCTCCACCGACTCGTGGAAGGTGACCACCCGCCCGGTGAACGTGACGCCCAGGTCCGAGGCGAGCCGGTGCAGCCGCCGGGTGTCCTCGACGGCGAGCACGTCGGCCGACGCCAGCACCTCACGCAGCCGCGGGCCCACGTCGCCGGGTTGGCCGAGGGGCGCGCCTCCGAGAACCAAACGACCACTCACGGGCTCCTCCTCGCCGGCGCTCGTCGGCCCCGTGTGACGGCTGCACTCTTCGGTGACCTCGCACGCTCGGTCACGCGGAGCCTGTCACGGCGGGGCACACAGCCCGTCCCCCTACCCTGGCGGCATGGCGGTGCTGGCACCCGAGCGGGCGGACCCGGGCCCTCGGGAACCCGAGACGCCGAGCCCGTCCCGGCGGTGGCCCCTCCCCCGCCCGCGGCGCGACGGCACCCCTGCCCTGCCGGACGACGGCCGGTTGTCGTGGGTGCTGACCGCCGTGCTGGGTGTGGTCAGCCTGGCCACCCGGCTCTGGGGCATCAGCTACCCGACCGACAAGCTCTTCGACGAGGCCTACTACCCGCCCGAGGCGCACGAGCTCCTGACGTGGGGTTTCGAGTACAACCGCGGCTACTCGTTCATCGTCCATCCGCCCCTGGGGAAGTGGCTGATCGCGGCCGGCGAGCAGTTGTTCGGCTACAACTCCTTCGGCTGGCGCTTCCCCTCCGCGGTCGCCGGGGCGGTGGCGGTCGTCGTCCTCACCCGGCTGGCCCGGCGGCTGACCGGCTCCACGCTCCTGGGCCTGCTCGCCGGGCTGCTCCTCGCGCTCGACGGCTTCTCCTTCTCCCTGTCGCGGATCGGCCTGCTCGACGCGTTCCTGCAGGTGTTCGTGGTGTCCGCGGTCGCCTGCCTGGTCGTCGACCGCGACCAGGTCCGGGCACGCGTCCGGGCGATGACGGACCTCCCGGCGGCCGGGTTCCGGCTCGGCCCGCGGGGCTGGCGGATCGCGGCCGGTCTCCTGTTCGGCTGCGCCTGCGCGGTGAAGTGGAGCGGCATCTGGTTCCTGGCCTTCTTCGCAGTCCTCTCTCTCTTCAGGGACCGGGCGCCGTGGCGGGAAGCCGGGTTCCCGAAGCCCACGCGCACCGCGCTGCGCCGCGGTCTCCCCGGTGCGGTCTGGGCGCTGGCCGCCGTCCCGGTGCTGACGTACCTGGCGTCGTTCACCGGCTGGTTCCTCGGCGAGACGTCGCAGGGCAAGGCATGGGCGCAGCAGCACCCGGACACCGCGTTCGGCTTCGTCCCGGATGCACTGCGCTCGCTGTGGCACGAGCACGCCATGTGGCTGAGGTTCCACAACAACCTGTCGACGCCGCACCCGTGGGAGTCCGGCCCGTGGACCTGGCTCGTCGACGGCCGGCCGATCCTGCTCTGGAACCCCCAGGGGCTCGCCGACCCCGCCGGCGGACAGGTCATCCGCTACATCCTGATGATCGGGACGCCGACCCTCTGGTTCGCGTTCGCGCCGGCGTTGGTGTGGCTGATCTGGCGGATCGTCGCGCGTCGGGACCCGACGGCGATCACGGTCGCGGTGGGGATCGCCGCGGGCTGGCTGACCTGGTTCATCAACCCCGAGCGCACGATGTTCATCTTCTACATGGCGCCGGCCGTGCCGTTCTTCGTGCTGGCGGTCACCCTCGCACTGCAGGACGCCCTCGGCCGGCCCGACGACGACCCGCTCCGACGACAGGTGGGCCTGGGGGCGGTCTGCCTCTACGTCACCCTGGTCGCTGCCACATTCGTCTTCTTCTACCCGGTGCTCACCGGGGAACCGCTGGGGCACGCGGAGTGGTTGCGGCGGATGTGGTTCCCGTCATGGTTCTGACGATCGACTAGCCATATACATAGTTGTGTTGTACAACTGTGCGTGTGCAACCGAGCCTGCCCGTCGCGGACCTCGAGGCCCTCGTCCTCCGGCTCAGCGCCCTCACCACCCGCCGGGACGGGCTCAGCCGCACCGCCGCGGCGACGCTCACCCGGCTGGCGGACTCTGGGCCGACCCGGCTCACCGAACTGGCCACGGCCGAGGGCGTCACCCAGCCGTCCATGAGCGCCCTGGTCGCGCGGCTGGTCGACCAGGGGCTGGTGCACCGAGGAAGCGATCCGCGGGACGCCCGCGTCGTGCTGCTCAGCCTCACCCCCGGCGGCGAGACCCTCGTGGCGCAGCGTCGCACCGACCGCACCGAGCGCCTCGACCGCGCCCTGACCGGCCTGTCCCCCGACGACGTCGCTCGCATCGCCGACGCCGTCCCTGCCCTGACCCGACTCGCCGACGCGCTGCGCCGGTCCTCGACCCCTGCGGAGGTGACCCGGTGAGCTCTACCGCCGGTTCCAGCATGTTCAAGCAGCCGAAGGCGGTCTACGCCGTCGCCCTCGCCTGCGTCGTCAGCTTCATGGGCATCGGCCTGGTGGACCCGATCCTCCCGGCCATCTCTCACCAGCTGGACGCGACGCCCAGCCAGGTGACCCTGCTGTTCACCAGCTACCTGGTCGTCACCGCTGTCGCGATGCTCGGCACCAACTGGGTCTCCAGCCGCCTGGGCGCCAAGCGCACCCTGATCGCCGGCCTGGCGATCATCGTGGTGTTCTCCGCGCTGGCCGGGTCGTCGGGATCCATCGGCCAGATCGTCGGCTTCCGGGCGGGCTGGGGGCTGGGCAACGCCCTGTTCATCGCCACCTCGCTGGCCGTCATCGTGGCCTCGGCCTCCGGCGGATTCGCCGGCGCGATCGTGCTCTACGAGGCGGCCCTGGGCCTCGGCATCGCCGCGGGCCCCCTGGTGGGCGGTCTGCTCGGCAACATCAGCTGGCGCGGGCCGTTCTTCGGCGTCGCCACGCTGATGGCCGTCGCCCTCGTCGCGACCCTCGTACTGCTGGACAAGACGCCCAAGCCGGCGCACCCCACCTCGCTGCTGGCCCCCCTCAAGGCGCTGCGCCACCGCGGTTTGCTCACCATGAGCATCACCGCGCTGCTCTACAACTGGGGCTTCTTCACCATGCTGGGCTTCGCGCCCTTCCCGATGGGCCTCTCGGCCATCCGGCTGGGCTTCGTCTTCTTCGGTTGGGGGCTGCTCGTGGCCTTCTTCTCCGTGGTCGGCGCCCCGCGGCTCCAGGCGCTCTTCGGCACCGCCCGCTCGCTGTACGCCGCCCTCGGCCTGTTCGCCGTCGACCTGGTGGTGATGTCGATCTGGGCCGACCGGGTCCCGGTCCTGATCGCCACGGTGATCGTCAGTGGCGCCTTCATCGGTATCAACAACACGCTGACCACGCAGGCGGTCATGCTGGTCTCGCCCGTGGAACGGCCCGTCGCCTCCGCGGCCTACGGCTTCGTCCGCTTCCTCGGCGGCGGTCTCGCGCCGTTCGCCGCAGGCAAGCTCGCGGAGTACCTCAACGTGCACGTCCCGTTCGCCGTGGGTGCCGTGGCGGTCCTCGCCGCCGTCCTGGTTCTGTCCACCGGCCACCGCATGCTCGCCCAGGCCGACGCAGGCCTGGACGAGGACGGCCACTCCGCGACGGGGCACGGCGACCTGGACGACGTCGCCGGAGAGGTCGCCGACGAGTTCGGCGGGGCCCCGGCAGCGATCGACAGCGAGCGTCAGTCCGAGGCCTCGGCCCGGCACTCCGCGTCCACCCGCTCCTGACACGACTCCCGCCCGGCTGGTCCCGCCGCCTACGGTGACGGGACCAGCCGCATCCGGAGGGGACGACGATGAGCGACGCGCAGGACCGGCCGGTCGTGCTGACCGAGGTCGACGGGGACGTCTGGCGGATCACGCTCGACCGCCCCGAGGACGGCAACGCCCTGAACCCGCAGCTGGCAGAGGAGCTCGCCGCCGCGTTGTCGAACCGGCCGGAGGAGACCCGGGCCGTGCTGCTGCTGGGCAACGGCCCTCGCTTCTGCGTCGGCGGGGACGTGCAGTCCTTCGGCGCCGCCGATGACCCCGGCGCCTTCGTCGGACAGCTCGCACACGACTGGCACGAGGTCATCCGGCTGCTGCTCGATACCGCAGTGCCCGTCGTGGCCGGCGTGCAGGGTGCCGTGGCCGGTGCCGGGATCGGCCTCATCGGCGCCTGCGACCTCGTGGTCTGCGGACGCTCGACGAAGGTCCGGCCGGCCTACGGCGGAATCGGCTTCTCCCCCGACGGCGGCTCGTCGTGGGCTCTCGCCCGGGCACTCGGCGCGCCCCGGGCCCTGGAACTGATGCTGACCAACGGTTCGCTCAACGCCGCCGAGGCGCACATGTTCGGTCTGGTCGGCCGTCTCGTCGAGGACGACGACCTGCGCGAGTCCGCGATCGCCCTGGCCCAGGAGATCGCCGCGGGACCCGTCCGCGCAATGGTGCGTACGCGGGCCCTCGTCCGCCGGGCCGCCGTCCGGACCCTGGATGACCAGCTGGACGACGAGGCCCGGCTGATCGCGGAGTCGGCCGCCGATCCCGAGGGTCGCGAAGGCGTGCGCGCATTCATCGAGAAGCGGGCACCGGACTTCCGCAACGCCCGCTGAGCCCCTACCGGTCGCCCGGGCGGGACCCTGATCCGCCGGGAACGGGCTCGCGCGCGGTCAGCCGGGCGGTCGGCTCGTGTACCCGGCGCGCCAGGCATCGACCACGTCCGCCTCTGTCTCGATCCGCCAGTCCACGCCCGCGCCGTCGTCCACCTGGTCGAACCAGATCAGACCGGCGATCTCCGGCCGCGCGGATGCCTCGGCCAGGGTGTCGGTCACCCAGGCAGCCTTGCTGCCGCCCTTGTCGGAGCTACCGGTCTCGGCCACCCACAGCGGCCGGGTCGTGAGGGCCTGGAGCTGGGCGATGCTCTCGTCGAAGAGCTCTCCGAAGCTCATCCACTCCGTGGCGAACCCGTCGTGGCTGTAGTGCCCCCAGTTGTAGTTGCTGAGTCCCACGTCGTCCACGTAGACGTCACCGGGGTAGAGAGACGCCAACGGAGCCGACCCGGTGTAGACGGCGTTCGGTGCCCACATCCAGGCCACGTCGGTGACACCCAGCGCGGCGAACCGGTCGTGCACGTGCTGCCAGGCCTGGACGTACTCGCCGGGCCGGTTGCCGTTGACCCCCAGGCCCCAGGGGTACCAGTTGCCGTTCATCTCGTGCATCAGCCGGATGGTGACCGGGTGGCCGAACTCCTTGATCGACGTCGCGAACATGTCGATGTACGGGTCATGGGAGCCGTTGATGATCGACGCGAGCGTGTAGCCGCGCTGTCGCGCCCCGCCGTCGGCCACCCAGGGCTCCCACGTGATGGACAGCCGCACGCCACGCGCAGCCACGCTGTCGGCCACGTAGCGGTCCAGCGGCCGGTCGAGCGACCAGGACTCGAAGACGTCGAAGACCTCCGGATGCGTGCCGGTGGCGAGGATGAAGGCGTCCAGGTCCTCGATGGTCGCGGTGGAGATCCCGAGCGTGGGGCGCTGCAGGGGCGGCGGGACAGGGGCAGGGGCCAGCCCCGGCGGCGCCTCGGAGTAGGGCGCCGCGGTCCAGCCGGACCCGGCCGAGGCCTCAGCCTCGCGCTGCGAGGGAGCCGCGACGACGACATAGGCGACCAGGGACCCGAGCACCAGCGCCGCAACGGTCGCAAGCAGTGGCCGGGGGCGCACCGCGAGCACCGGGAGCACACCGAGGACCAGGAGGACGACGACGGCCGACCACGACCACCCGCCCCGTAGCGCCGGATGCCCGAGCAGGACGCCGGTCAGGACCATTCCGCTCAGCAGAGCGACGAAGCCGACCGCCCTGAGGATCGCCCACGCACGAGGGGCGGATGAGTTCGGTGCGACGTCCACGGTGCCCTATCGGAAGAAGCCACCGCGGACCTGAGCGGAAAATCCTCCGGCCGGGCGATGCGCACCGACGCACCGGGTCGGCCGACCCGGAACACCCGCCGTCACGGACACGGAATCGCGTCCCTCATGCGGATTCGCCGGTCCTCCCTTTCGGGTGGCATCGACCCTGATCCACTGACTGTGCGCGTACGTCTGGGCCAAGAATCGGACCGTGCGCACTATGGAGCCACCCCTCGCCGCCACGGGCGTCGACCGGCGGCAGGCGGGACGCCTGTACGGGCGCACGGCGACGGAGCTCACCGGCGCCGTCACGCCGAACGGCCCGCGCGTGCAGTACCGGGACGCGCTGACACGTCGCCAGCGGTGGGCCGTCACGGCCCTGGGCTGGCTCCACATCGCCGTCACTCTCGTGCTGACCGGTTACCTGCTCGCTCCGGCTCAGCTGCCGTGGCTCGGCCCGAACCCGGCGATGGCCGTCGCCACGGTTGCCGGACTCCTGGTCATGGTGGCCCTGCAACTCGTCTCCGCGCTCCGCACGTGGACGATCACCTTCCACGCCGGCCGCGCGCGGGACCCGATCCCGATGGTGCCCCAGCCCGGACTGCGGGTGGCCGTCCTCACCACCATCGTGCCGGGCAAGGAGCCCTTGGAACTCGTGATGGCCACGGTTCGGGCGATGCAGCGGATCCGCCACGACGGAGTGCTCGACGTGTGGCTGCTCGACGAGGGGGACGACCCCGAGGTCCGGCGACGCTGCGAGGAACTCGGCGCGCGGCACTTCAGCCGCAAAGGCCGGCCGGAATGGAATCAGCCGACCGGGCCGTTCCGCGCGCGGACCAAGCACGGGAACCACAACAGCTGGCGGGCCGAGCACGAACTCGACTACGACGTCGTGGCGCAGATGGACCCCGATCACGTCCCGTTCCCCAACTTCCTGGAACGCACTCTCGGCTACTTCTCCGACCCGGACGTGGCGTTCGTGGTCGCACCGCAGGTGTACGGCAACCTGCAGGAATCCTTCGTGGCGCGGGGTGCGGCCCAGCTCGCCTACCTGTTCCACGGGATCATCCAGCGAGGCGGCAACGGGCACGACGCGCCTCTGCTCATCGGCACCAACCACCTGTACCGGCCGACGGCCTTCCGGCAGATCGGCGGCTATCAGGACTGCATCATCGAGGACCACCTGACGTCGATGGCGATCTACGCCGCGGTCAACGAGGCGACCGGATGCACCTGGAAGGGCGTCTACACCCCCGACATCCTGGCGGTGGGTGAGGGACCCGCCACCTACTCCGACTTCTTCAGCCAGCAGAAGCGATGGGCCTACGGCATCTGGGAGATCGCCCGGCAGCACTCCCCGGTCCTCTTCCCGCGGATGCTGACCCGCCAGCAGCGGCTGTCCTTCTTCGCACTGCAGAGCCACTACCCGACGACGGCGATCGCCTGGGTCGGCGGGATCACCCTGACGACGCTGTACCTGCTCGGGGGGGTGACCGTCACCCATCTCCCGCTCCTGCAGTGGAGCGTGCTGTTCGGCGCCAACCTGCTCGTCGGGCTGCTCTTCTTCCTCTGCATGCGCCGTTTCAATCTGGTCGAGCACGAACGCCGCTCCTGGGGCTTCACGGGGTTGGCGCTGGATCTGCTCACCGCGCCGGTCTACGTGGCGGCCGCCGCTGCTCAGCTCGCCGGGCGACCACTCCAGTACGTGGTGACGGCGAAGGGCAGTGCGGCGACCGGGGACAGCTGGCGCACGTTCCGCGCGCACCTGCTCTGGCTGGGTATCGCAGTCGTCTCGGTGTTGGCCGGCCTGATGCTCGACCACGACTACCCCACGCTGTACGCCTGGGCGGTGCTCACGGTCGTCGTGTGCACGGCCGCTCCGCTCCACGTGGCGGCGCAACAGGCCGCGGAAACCCTGCCCGTCCGCCTGGCCCGGATGCGATCGGTGCTCCGCCACCGTCGCCTGGGCGACGTCCTGGTCGCCCGGGGAGCGCTGACGAACCGGCAACTGCGTCACCTGCTCGATCTGCAGGCATCCCGCGACGCCGGCTGGGTGCGACTGGGTGACCTCGCCCTGGAGGAGAGCTACATCACCCGGTCGCAGTTGGCGGCGGCACTGAGCATGCCCGAATCCCTGCAGCCGCAGGCCGTCGTCGCTTCCTGACGGCCGACTCCTGACGGCCGACTCCTGCCGGCCTCACAGGGGCCCCGGGACGGCGAACGCCGCCGGGGCGGTGGCCCCGACGGCGTCGGCTGGCTGGTGCGGTGCTTCTTCGTGCTGAAGGTGTGGAGCTGAGGGGAGTTGAACCCCTGACCCCCTCGATGCGAACGAGGTGCGCTACCGGACTGCGCCACAGCCCCTTCAGGCGGAAAGAATACCGTCCCGGCTCTCCGGCGCCACCACCGGGGCGACGTCGGAGAGCCGGCCCCCTGCAGGGTCCCGACGCGAGCTTGCGAGCGGTGGGGGGCAGGGGGTGTATTTCAGGCGTTGACCACCCGGCGCGGCTGGTACTCGTCGATGTCGGCGAACCCGATGTCGTCGTCGTCCAGACCGACCACCGCGCTCTGCTGCCAGCCGACCGGCGCCGGCGTGCGGGCCACGACGACCCGGGCGCGGAACTGGGCGACCGGAGCCAGCGGAACGCTGGGATGCGGCAGCTTCTCCTGCGCGACCGTCTCGTGCACCTCCGCCTCCACCCCCGCCGGCTGTGCCGTCGACGGGCGCAGCGCCTCGCGGGCCGCGGCACGCGCTGCCCGGCGGGCGGCCAGCCGCTCGCGGCGGGCCACCTTGCGCAGCACCAGTACATAGCCGACGACGGCGACGTCGAGGAGGACCTGCACCGTCCACAGCCAGGGGCTGTAGACCAGTACGCCGACCATGGACAGCGCAGCGAGCGCGACCAGTCCGCCGAGGGTGCGACGCCGGAGGGCGTGCACGTCCACCTGCAGCTCACCGCTGGTGCGCAGCAGGTCGCGGTCGACCGAGACGCGCTCGGTGTCGGCGTGGACCACGGGGTCCACCGTCCGGCGCCGCTGCAGCGTTCGGCCCGAGTCGGCCAGTTCCGCTCGGCCTCCCTGCGTGTCGCCGCGGGTCACCACCATGGGCACCAGCACAACGAACCAGAGAACGACCAGAGCGGCCAAGAGCACGCCCGATCCCATTCGAACACCACCTGTCACATGAGTCACTCGCGAGGGCGAGGTTATGCAGGCCGGAGGCCCGAGACGGGGAGGCGCGCGGTGTGTCGCCGAGGTCTTGTGTGGCCGGTGTGACGAGCGAGGCGTGTCGCCCTTGCGGTGACCGGGCCCACGGGGGTCAGCGTGGTATCTGCTGCTTCCAGTGGGCGAGCACGCCGCCGGGGAGGTCCTCGGCGAGCAGTCCGAAGGTGAGATGGTCGCGCCAGTCGCCGTCGATGTCGAGATAGCGGCGCAGCAGACCCTCCCGCTGGAAGCCCAGTCGCTCGACCAGGCGCCGGCTGGGGCCGTTCTCGGGGCGGATGTCGGCCTGCACCCGGTGCAGGCCCACCTCACTGAAGGCGTGGTCGCACACGAGCGCGACCGCCAGCGAGGCCATGCCCCTGCCGGCGACGTCCCGGTCGATCCAGTAGCCGAGATAGCCCGAGCGCAGCGCGCCCCGGACGATGTTGTCGATCGTGACCTGGCCGGCCAGCCGTCCGTCGACGCGGATCATCAACGGCACCGAGGTGCCCAGCCGCGCGCGCCGGAGGACGGTCCGGCGCATCGCCCGGTAGACGGGCGGGGTGTGCCGCTCCCGCCAGGGCAGCGCATGCGACGGCTCCCAGGGGCTCAGCCACGACTCGTTGACCACACGCAGTCGGCTCCATTCGGCGGCGTCGCGCCGGCGCAGCGGGTGCAGCTCCACCGGCCCCCAGCCGAGCGTCGCCGGCCAGCCGGGGTGGAGGGCGGGATCCAGCTCAGCCGCCGAGGAGGAGCGGCATCACGGTGACCAGGCCGCCGGCGGCCACCTCCGTGACGTCCTCGTCGATGACGATCAGGCAGTTGGCCCGTGCCATGCGGGCGAGCAGCGCCTCGGTGCCGTCACCGACGGGCTCGACGACGTAGCCGCCGTCGGGATGCCGCATCACCGTGCCGTGCAGGTACTGCCGATAGCCCAGCGGAGACATCAGCGGCTGGCCCGCGATCGCCTGGACGGTCCGCCGGAACAGCTGGCGCTTGCCGAGCATCAGCCGGATCGCCGGACGGACGAACACCTCGAAGGCCACGAGTGCGGCCACCGGTTCCCCGGGGATGCAGATGACCGGGATGTGGTCGCGCCCCAGCCGACCGAAACCCTGCGCCGGGCCCGGGTGCATGGTGACCTGCCGGAAGCGCATCTCGCCGAGCTCGGCCAGCGCTTCCTGCACCATGTCGAACCCGCCGCTCGCGAAGGTCCCGGCGATGAGCACCAGGTCGCTGCGCAGCAGCTGGCTCTCCAGCACCTCGGTGAGCCGGCGCTGGTCCGACGGCAGGATCCCCGACCGGTAGGCCTCCGCGCCCGCGTCCCGGGCGGCAGCGGCGAGGGCGTAGCTGTTGACGTCGACGAGCTGACCCGGCGCCGGCGCCGTCCCCACGTCCACCAGCTCTGTTCCTGCGCACAGGACGGCGATCCGCGGCCTCGGCCGCACCAGCACCCGCTCCCGGCCGACCGCGGCGAGCAGGCTGATCTGCGCCGGCCCGATCGGCGTCCCCACCTGGACGGCGGGGTCACCGGGGGCGACGTCGTCGCCGGTCCGTCGGACGTAACTCCCGGCCGGAGGTCCGGCGTAGACGGCGACCCGCACCGATGCCTGGTCGGTCCAGACCGCCGGGACGACGACGTCGGCGCCGGCCGGCAGCATCGCGCCGGCGGCGACCTTCAGTACCAGGCCCGGACCGATCGAGGACGTCGCGGCGGCGCCGGGGATGCTCTCCCCCACGACGGCGAGCTCCACCGGCGCCTCGAGGCTCGCGCCGAGGACGTCGTCCGCGCGGGCGGCGTAGCCGTCCAGGGCGGCCTGATCGAAGGCGGGCAGCGCCCGCTGGCTGACGACCTCCTCGGCGCAGAGCAGACCCTGCGCGTCGAGGACGGCCAGTTCGATCGGATCCGGCTGGGGCACCGCGGCGAGGATCTCGTCCAGGTGCCGCTCCACGGTGCGCACCGTGGCCAGCCCCTCGGAGAGCTGCACACCGGCGATCGGTGCCGGCTGCTCGGTCTGCATCCGGGGCTCCGGAACGGGCGCGGGCCGGCTCTCGAGGCGGTCGGCAACCGGGCCGGTGGGACGTGGAGGCGCCATGGGCATGTCCACCTGCGCGGTGTCCCGGTACCCCCGGAACCCCCCGTCCGTGCCGTCCCTGCCCTCGATGTGCCCGCTCATCCTCACCACCGTCGTCTCGCCGTGCCGATGACCGATCGCCGGCCCAGGCCTGAGCGGCACCGCCGGTGCCGGCGGGTGCCCCGCCGCCCGATGGTGCCCCTGTCACGCCCGGTCAGGACGGCGACGCGCCCTCTGCGGGCAGGCCGGCCACGAACTCACGCAGGAAAGCGCGCATCGGCGGCCCCAGATCGTCGCGCTCGCTGGCCAGCCGGACGACGGCCTTGAGGTAGTCCAGCCGGTCGCCGGTGTCGTACCGGCGGCCGCTGAAGACGACCCCGTGGACGGGCTCCCCGCGCTCGACGAGGGTGGCCAGCGCGTCGGTCAGCTGGATCTCCCCACCGCGGCCGGGCGCCGTCTCGCGGAGCACCGCGAAGATCTCGGGGGCGAGGACGTAGCGGCCGATGATGGCCAGGCTGCTCGGCGCCTCGTCGGCCGGCGGCTTCTCGACCAGGCCCGTCACGGTGACGACCACGTCACCGTCCCCGCCGGTCTGCTCCCGCGGCTCGACCGCGACGGCGCCGTACTTGTCGATGTTCTCCAGCCCCACGTCCAGCAGGGCGATCACCGAACCGCCGTGCTCGGCCTGGACGGCGAGCATCTGCTCGAGCAGGTGGTCGCGCGCGTCGATCAGGTCGTCGCCCAGCAGCACCGCGAAGGGCGCGTCCCCGACGAACGCGGCCGCCTGCAGCACTGCGTGCCCCAGCCCCTTGGCCTCCCCCTGCCGGACGAAGTGGACCTGCGCGATGTCGGTGGACTCGTTCACGGCGGCCAGCCGATCGACGTCGCCCTTCTTCTCCAGCGCCGTCTCGAGCTCGGGGTACCGGTCGAAGTGGTCCTCGATGGCGGCCTTGTTGCGACCGGTGACCATCAGCACCTCGGGCAGGCCCGCCCGGGCCGCCTCCTCGACGATGTACTGCAGCGCCGGGCGGTCGACGACCGGCAGCAGCTCCTTGGGCACGGACTTGGTGGCCGGGAGGAAGCGCGTGCCCATCCCCGCGACGGGAATGACGGCCTTCGTGGCCGGCCCGAGGGCCGGGCGGACGGTGGGGCTGGACATTCCGGCAGCCTAGCTAGCCTGCCGGCATGACCACCGCGTTCGAAGGCGGCGCCGCGAAGTCCGCCGTCCGCGCGCTCCTCCTGGGCCGCCGCCGGGACCGATCGGGCGCGGAGCGGACCGCGGCGGCGACCGCGACGTCCGCCGCCCTGCTGCAGGGGCTGGCCGGGGCCGGGACGGTCGCCGCCTACGTCCCGGACGAGATCGAGCCCGGGTACGGCCGCCTGCCCGCCGACGTCACCCGGCTCGGCGCCCGGGTGCTGTTGCCGGTCGTGCCGTCGGAGGGCCACGAGCTGGCCTGGGCGGTGCACACGGGCCGGCTGACACCCGGCCGGTTCGGCCTGCTGGAGCCGGTCGGCCCGCGACTGGCCCCGGCGGCCCTCGGGACCGCCGACGTCGTCGTCCTCCCCGCGCTGGCGGTGTCCCACGACGGGGTGCGGCTGGGCCGCGGCGGCGGCTACTACGACCGGGCCCTGCGGCATGCCCGGCCCGACGCCGTCCTGGTGGCCCTGCTCTTCGACGACGAACTCGTCGGCGAACTGCCCGCCGAACCGCACGACCGGCGGGTCACCGCCGTGGTCACGCCCTCCGGCGGCTGGCAGGCGCTACCCACGGGCGACTGAGACAGTGGACCGACCTCATCCCCCGACGCCGTGGGAGTGACCGTGTCCCCTGAGATCGACGAGAAGGTCGCCGGGCTCGGCGCGCCCGTGCCTGCCGCTGGCCTACATCGGAGGGGTGGTGTCGGCCTTCGCGTCGTCGACCGCGATCATCGGCGTCGCCATCTCACTCGCGGTGCCGTTCCTGCTGGCCGGGGACATCGGCGCCGTGGATGCGGTGGTCGCCCTGTCCGTGGCCTCGACCCTCGTCGACGCGAGCCCGTTCTCCACAACTGGCTGTGACCTGATCGGAGTCCCACCGCATGACCGGACCGCTGGACGGCGTGCTCGTCGTCGACCTGACCAGAGCCCTCGCCGGGCCGCACGCCGCGATGATGCTCGGCGACCTCGGTGCACGGGTGATCAAGGTCGAGAACCCGGGCAGCGGTGACGACACCCGCGGCTGGGGCCCGCCCTTCGTGCAGCCGGAGTCGGGCGACCGGGAGTCGACCTACTTCCTGTCGACGAACAAGAACAAGGAGTCGATCACCCTCGACCTCAAGGACGACGGGGACAAAGCGGTCCTGACCGAGCTGCTCCGCCGCGCCGACGTGCTGATGGAGAACTTCCGCCCCGGCACGCTGGCCCGCCTCGGCTTCGGCACCGAGGTGCTCGCCGAGCTCAACCCGCGACTGGTCACGCTGGCGATCAGCGGCTTCGGGCACGACGGTCCCGAGGGTGGTCGCGCCGGCTACGACCAGATCGCCCAGGGCGAGGGCGGGCTGATGTCCCTCACCGGGAGCGGACCGGAGGACCCGCAGCGGGTCGGCGTGCCCATCGCCGACCTGCTGGCCGGCATGTACGGCGCCTACGGCGTGCTCGCGGCCCTCATGGAGCGCGAGCGGACCGGTCGCGGCCAGGTCGTGCGCACGTCACTGCTGGCGGCCATGGTCGGCGTGCACGCGTTCCAGGGAACGGCGTGGACGGTGGCCGGCAAGGTCGGCCGTGCGCAGGGCAACCACCACCCCTCGATCGCCCCCTACGGCCTGTTCCACTGCGCCGACGGCAGCGTCCAGGTGGCGTGCGCCAACGAGTCGCTGTGGCGGCGGCTGTGCGCGGAGTTCGACCTCGACCCGGAAACGCCTGGCATGACCACGAACGGTGACCGTGTGGAGCACCGCGACGAGGTCATCGCCCTGCTCGAGCGCGCGTTCGCCGGCATTTCCGCCGAGGACCTCCTGGCCCGTCTGGCCGCGGTGGGCATTCCCTCGGGAAAGGTCCGCACCATCGACGAGGTCTACGGCTGGGACCAGGCGCTCTCGCAGGGCCTGCTCGTCGACGTCGACCACGCGACCCTGGGGCGGCTGTCGCTGCCCGGCCCGCCCTTGCGGTTCTTCGACGCCGGTCCGGACGGCGAGACCGAGACGACCCGCCGGGCGCACACCGCTCCCCCCGTGCTGGGCGCAGACGGACCGTCAATTCGCGCATGGTTGTCTGGAGGCCCCGACGGTGTGTCGCAGCCGGCGACTGACGACATCGAGAACGGACACGCCACATGAGCGCCCCGACCTCCGCCCGTCCGCCCCGGGTCGACGCCCGGAACCTGCGCGACCTGGTGCTCGACTCGGGGTCGTGGAAGTCCTGGGACGCCCCCGTCCTACGGCGCGCGGTGGACGACGCCTACGCCGCTGAGCTGGCCCGCGCCGCGGAGAAGACCCGGCAGGACGAGTCGATCATCACCGGGGAGGGCACCCTGCGCGGCCGGCGTGTGGCGGTCGTGGCGGGGGAGTTCGGCTTCCTCGCGGGCTCCATCGGGGTGGCCGCCGCCGAGCGGCTGATCACCGCCGTGGAGCGGGCGACCGAGGAGGGGCTGCCGCTGCTGGCGGCGCCGGTCTCCGGCGGTACCCGGATGCAGGAAGGCACCGTCGCCTTCCTCCAGATGATCGGCATCACCGCGGCGATCGCGCGGCACAAGGAGGCCGGCCTCGCCTACCTGGTCTACCTGCGCAATCCCACCTTCGGGGGCGTGCTCGCGTCCTGGGGTTCGACCGGGCACGTCACGATCGCCGAGCCGGGCGCCTCCATCGGCTTCCTCGGCCCGCGCGTCTACGAGGCTCTCTACGGCGTTCCCTTCCCCGAGGGCGTGCAGACCGCAGAACACCTGGCCGAGCGGGGTCTCATCGACGCCGTCGTCCCGCACGAGGAGATCGCCGACGTGGCCGACCGGGCGCTCCGTGTGCTGGCCGCGCGGTCGACCTGGCACCGCGACGTCGCCGGTGCCGAGCGGCCGAGACCCGACGACGGCACGGACGCCGACGACCCCGAGGACGGACGGAGCGCGTGGGACGTCGTGACCGCCTCCCGGCGTGAGGACCGGCCCGGGGTGCGGCGACTCCTGCGCACCGCGGCGACCGACGTCGTCGGACTGAGCGGCACCGGCGCAGGCGAGAAGGATCCCGGGCTCCTTCTCGCCCTGGCCCGGTTCGGGGGCGCGCCCTGCGTCGTGCTCGGCCAGGACCGGCGGGGGCAGAGCCTGACGGCTCCCCTGGGTCCGGCAGCGCTCCGGGAGGCACGGCGCGGCATGCACCTGGCCCAGGAGCTGCGGCTGCCGCTCCTGACGCTGATCGACACCCCCGGAGCGGCACTGTCCCGGGAGGCGGAGGAGGGCGGGCTGGCCGGCGAGATCGCCCGCTGCCTGCAGGACCTGGTCATGCTGCAGGCCCCGACGCTCGCGGTGCTGCTCGGCCAGGGCACCGGGGGCGGCGCGCTGGCCCTGGTGCCGGCCGACCGGGTGCTTGCCGCGGCCAACGGCTGGCTGGGCCCGCTGCCGCCCGAGGGCGCATCGGCGATCGTGCACCGCGACATCACGCATGCCGGCGAGATGGCGCAGGCCCAGGGTGTGCGGGCTACCGACCTGTGGCGGGCCGGGATCGTCGACCGGGTGGTACCCGAGCGTCCGGACGCCGCCGACGAGCCGATCGAGTTCTGTGAGCGGCTGGGGCGGGTGCTGGGTGAGGAGCTCGCCGGCCTGCTCGGGCGCGACGACACCGAGCGCTACCGCAGCCGCCTGCACCGGTACCGCCACCTGGGCCGCTGATCGCCCCGCCGGCCTGGCCTGACGCTGCGGGCGGTCAGTCGTCGGCTTCGACCGCGAGCTCGACGCGCAGGCTGCGGTCGGGGTCCAGCCGATCGACGATGGACTGCAGTGCCTCGCCCAGGACCTGCGTCTGCTCGGCCGTGAGGGACGCGAACATCGCCTCTCGGACGGCATCGACGTGGCCGGGAGCCACCGACCGGACGACGTCCCAGCCCGCGTCGGTGAGCACCGCGAGGTTGCCGCGGCCGTCGTCGGCGGAGCGTTCGCGGCGGACCCAGCCGCGGTCCTCCAGGCGGGCGACCGTGTGCGAGAGCCGGCTCTGGGACTGGTTGGCCCGCCGGGCGAGATCGCTCATCCGACGGCTGTGCCCGGGAGACTCCGACAGCATGGCCATGACGACGTAGGCCGCGTGGCTGATGCCGGCGTCGCGCTGCAGCTGGGCGTCCAGCGCCCGCGGCACCAGCTCGGAGACGGTGAGCCAGGCGCGCCACGTCCGCTGCTGAGCTTCGTCCAGCCACCGCTGTGCCACGCGACCGAAGGTACTGGGCTGCTCGGGACCCCTCCTCCGAAGGTCCCCACCTCGAGGACCGGGACGTGGACGGACCGTCGCTCGGTCCGGGCGGGAGGACGTGCTCGCGCACAACGCCGGCGAGTTCGGGCAGCCGGGCCCCCGGCTTCTCGTGCCGGCGTCGCACAACGACCAGGGCGCGAGCCGCCCGCAACCGAGATGAGGTTCTCCACCCCGCTCCCTACCGGGACCAACGGCCCTGGAGCAGGCCTCTGCCACGGCATCACGGTGTAGGTGTGCGCAACCACAAACGGCAGATCACGGATTTCGGCAGCACCGCAGCCGTTCTCCCAGACGATGACCCGTCGGCGCCGGTCCGCGGCCGCCCCCTCTCTCCAGAGGACAGAGGCGGCAGGGCTTCCGCGGTGCTCGGGGACCCGCGGTGACCGACGGCTGCGGGCACGCTGCGTCCGGCCGGTGGACGGTCGGGGCCGACGGGATCCGTCCGATGCCGTGGTCGGGCGGGTGGGTCGACATGCCGGCGGGCCGGCTGCACGCGGTCAGCGGCGCCGGGCTCGTCATCGGCCGGGCGCTGTGCCTGACCCCGGTGACGCTGCTGGACCCCCGCGACTGGCGCTGGCCGGGGGACGGGGACGCGGAGTGGACGCTGTGCTGGATCTGCCTGGCGCTGACCGCCGAGCGCGCAGCATGAGAACGGCAAGGGCGTCCGGAGCGGTGATCCACGGAGACGGAGCTGCCGCCTGTGCGCCGAGTGGGACGCTCACGTGGGTTCAGGTCTGCGAGACTTGGGACCGGGTTTCCTGTTCGCCGGCTTGATCGGGAGGAAGATGCCTGGTGCCGAGCATGGCGAGGCGCCGCTGAGGTTGGCCAGCCACGCGGTCTGCCGTGCGGACCAGGGCTGACGCTTCACGTTCCTGAACGGCGCCGCGGAGCTGCTCGATCGCGCTGCCGGAGAGCTCCTCGGGGGACGGCGTCGGCATGGTGCTGGAGCTCATGGTGCGAGAGGGCGGCGTGACCACGGGCCGGCACATCACTCCGGTGCTGTGAGCGAGAGCTGCCACGCGGAAGGTGATGGCCAGATCGTGCCCCTGCAGGGTCATCGTCTGCAGGTCCGCGTGCTCCTCGCCGTAGATGGATGGTCGGCAGCTCGAAGGAGTCGATCAACACGGGGCCTGGGGAGTAGAACACCATGGTCTCGGGCCAGCTGACCCCGTCAGTACCCCCCCGAACCACCGTGGGATGTCGAGAACCCCGGTGCGGCTCCGTCCCCTGGGTGCACGCGGCCACACCGGGCCGTACCTCACCAGGGAGAACACGATGGCCAAGTACCTGATGCTCAAGCACTACCGGGGCGCACCGGCAGCCGTCAACGACGTGCCGATGGACCAGTGGACGCCGGACGAGGTCGCCGCCCACGTGCAGTACATGGACGACTTCGCCGCTCGGCTCGAGGGCACCGGGGAGTTCGTCGACAGCCAGGCGCTCTCCCCGCAGGGCACCTTCGTCCGCTACGACGGCGAGGGACGGCCGCCGGTCACCGACGGCCCGTTCGCCGAGACCAAGGATCTGATCGCCGGCTGGATGATCATCGACGTCGACAGCTACGAGCGGGCACTCGAGCTGGCCGGCGAGCTGTCCGCGGCCCCGGGTGCGGGCGGGCAGCCGATCCACGAATGGCTCGAGGTGCGCCCGTTCCTGGGCGCGTCTGCGACCGTCACGGAGTGACGCGCGTGGTGGACGAGGCCGTGCTTCGGGCGCTCATCCCCACCGTGATCGGGATCCTCGGCCGCCGCGGAGCCGACTTCGCGGCGGCCGAGGACGCCGTCCAGGACGCCCTCGTCGAGGCCGTGCGCGTGTGGCCGGACGACCCGCCACGCGATCCCAAGGCCTGGCTGGTCGCAGTCGCGTGGCGCCGGTTCCTCGACGCCGTCCGCGCGGACAGCTCCCGGCGGCGGCGGGAGGTGCTCGTCGACGACGAGCCGGAACCCGGGCCGGGCACGGAGCTGGATGACACGCTCCAGCTCTACTTCCTGTGCGCCCACCCGTCGCTGACGCCGTCGTCCGCGGTCGCCCTCACACTGCGCGCCGTCGGCGGGCTGACCACCCGTCAGATCGCCCAGGCGTACCTGGTGCCGGAGGCGACCATGGCCCAGCGCATCAGTCGGGCCAAGCGCACGGTCTCCGGTGTGCGGTTCGGCTCCCCCGGCGACGTCGGCACCGTGCTGCGCGTGCTCTACCTGGTCTTCAACGAGGGCTACTCCGGCGACGTCGACCTCGCCGCCGAGGCCATCCGGCTCACCCGGCAACTCGCCGCCGCGATCGACCATCCCGAGGCGGCGGGGCTGCTCGCGCTCATGCTGCTCCACTCCGCCCGGCGTCCCGCGCGGACGGCGCCCGACGGCAGTCTCGTGCCGCTCGCGGAGCAGGACCGCGGCCGGTGGGACACCCGCCTGATCGCCGAGGGCGTCGAGGTGCTCCAGGCCGCCCTGGCCCGTGACCGCCTGGGCGAGTTCCAGGCTCAGGCCGCGATCGCCGCGCTGCACGCCGACGCCCGGACGACGGAGGAGACCGACTGGGTGCAGATCGTCGAGTGGTACGACGAGCTGGTGCGGCTGACCGACAACCCGGTGGCCCGCCTCAACCGGGCCGTCGCGGTCGGCGAGGCCGACGGCCCTCGGGCCGGTCTGGCCGCCCTGGCGGAGCTCGAGCCCTCGCTCCCCCGCTACGCCGCCGTCGCCGCGTACCTGCACGAGCGCAACGGGGACCCGGGAACCGCGGCCCGGCTCTACGCCGAAGCAGCCCGGGCGGCGCCCAACCTCCCCGAGCGCGACCACCTCACGCGGCAGGCCGCGCGGCTCAACACCGAACTGCGCGGTCGAGGCGACCTGCCAGGCTGACCTCATGGACGACGCTGCTCCCCCGCCCGTCGAGCAGGCCGTGCTCGACGACCTCCGGCAGCGCCTGCGGCCCTACCGCCGGGTCGCGACGACGGGCACGGCCGGGTGGGAGCGCGGCACCGAAGCGGAGTACCTGGCCGAACTGGTGCGCTCGTGGGCCGACGAGTACGCCTGACGCCCGCACGAGCAGCGGATCAGAGCGCTCCCCTGGGCCCGCGCCGGCTGGCTCCGGGTGGTGCACCAGCGGGCCGAAGCCGGACCGTCCCTGCGGCGGGACAGTCCGGCCTCGCACCGACAGTTCAGGGCGGTTTCGGCTGGTCCCGCCTGCGAGCCGAGCCCACCCGTCCGCCTCTGATACCGCGCCGGGCAGATCCTCGACGTGCTCGGCGGCTAGAGCTCCCCGGGCCGGCGGGTTGATCCCCCGGTGGCGTCGTGACGGTGAACCGCGGCGAAATCGACCTCGCGGAGCCGGAGATCTCCGAGAAGTACATCGCAGGGCGGACTGACGCGGACCCGCGGTGGCCGCACTCTCGCGCTCGCCGGCGCAATCTCACGCTCGCCACCGCAATCTCGCGCACGGACGTCACCGCAATCTGGTGCTCGTCCGCCGCAAACGCGACGCTCGCCGACACACGTGGACGGACCGTCGCGGCATGGCGCATCATTGGCAGTCGCCGGGTGCGAGTGCCAGCCCGGCAACAGACCTCAGTACCACCAGGGAGCCACCGCCGTGCCCACGTACGAGTACGCCTGCACCAACCCCGAGGGCAAGCACGAGTTCGAGGTCGTGCAGTCCTTCAGCGACGCACCCGTCAGCGAGTGCCCGGTGTGCGGTGCCCCCGTGCGCAAGGTCTACGGGTCCGTCGGTGTCGTCTTCAAGGGCTCCGGCTTCTACCGGACCGACAGCCGCAAGAGCGCCACCGCGTCGGAGAGCGCCTCGTCCTCGTCGTCGTCGTCGGACGGTTCGTCCTCCTCGTCCTCCTCCTCCTCGACACCGGCCCCCGCGGCGCCTTCGTCCGGCAGCGGGTCCAAGGCCGCCAACTGACCTCGTGGGGCGCACCGCCGCCCCGCTGTCGTCCACAAGGCGCATCCGTGTCCACAACCTGAGCCGACCCGCTGCACCGGGCTGCCCGGTCGGCCAGCCTCGGGGCATGCCGCGCTTCCGCCGTCCCCGTTCGCCGGTGCACACCGCCCGGCGGGTCGTCGCGGCACTGCTCACCGCCCTCGCGCTGGTTCTGGCAGTCCGGCCGGCGCCCGTTCCCGCGTCGGCGCGCGCACCCGACCTGGTGACGGTCCTGGTGTCTGCCCGGGACCTGCCGGCCGGCGCGGTTCTCACCGCCGGCGACCTCGAGGTGGCCGGCTACCCGCCCGACGCCGTCCCGACGGGGGTGGCGGTTGATCCGGGCCAGTTGCTGCGACGGGTACTGGCCGGTGGCGTACGCGCCGGGGAGCCGATCACCGACGCCCGCCTCGTCGGCGCGGGTCTCACCGCCCTGCTGCCGGAGGGACAGGTCGCCGCGCCGGTCCGGCTGGCCGACCTGGCCGTCGCCGGGCTGGTACGCACCGGCGACCGGGTCGACGTCCTCGCCACCGCACCCGGCGCCACCGCCGCGGAGGTCCTGGCCGGTGGTGCGCTCGTCCTCGCCACGACGGGGGCGGACGAGCAGTCGGGTGCCGGCCTGCTCGTCATCGCCGTCGACGGCGAGACGGCCGCGCGGCTCGCGGCGGCCGCCACCACGGCAACCCTCACCATGAACCTGCCACCGCCGTGACGCGCCGCGCCACCGTCAGCGGGCCGATGTGGCTGGATGAGCTCCATGATCAAGGGCTTCAAGGACTTCCTGCTCCGCGGCAACGTCGTCGACCTGGCGGTGGCGGTCGTCATCGGCACCGCCTTCACCGCGCTGGTCACCGCATTCACCACATCGTTCCTGGAACCGCTGATCGGACTGATCGGCGGCGGCGGGGTCGACGGCGGGACGATGGTTGTCGACGGGCAGGCGTTCACGTGGGGTGCGTTCATCAACGCGCTGATCACCTTCGTGCTCACCGCGGCAGTCGTCTACTTCGTCGTCGTGCTCCCGATGAAGGCGCTCTTGGAGCGGCGCAGGCGGGGCGAGGAGGCCGGCCCGGCCGCGCCTACCCAGGCCGAGCTGCTGGTGGAGATCCGCGACCTGCTCCGCTCCCAGCGGGGCATGGGTTCCGGGCACGACCCGTCCGAGCCGGTTACGACGGCGCTGCCGGGGCAGCTCTAGTCGCTGCCCCAGTGCGGGGGGCGGTCCTCCAGGTAGCGGCGGTCGTCGTCGGCCGAGTCACCAGGCCGCTCACCCCAGCCGACGTCGCTGTCGTCCGGGGCCCGCATGGGCCGGGGCGGCCCAGTCTCCGACGACGGTGGTCCGGCCGGCGCGAGCGCTTGCCCCAGACCGTCGAGCACCTCGGCGGCCGGCAGCGCGGCGAGAAGCGAGCCCGCGACCGCGAGCTTGCCGCCGCGGGTCCCGGAACCGATGACGACGAAGTCCGCCGCCTCCACCTCCGGGTCGACGAGCACCGGCCAGTCGGCGGGCAGCCCCACCGGCGTGATGCCACCGAACTCCATGCCCGACTCGGCCACGGCGACGTCCTGAGGGGCGAACGAGGCCTTGCGGGCGCCCAGGTGCCGCCGGACCAGCCCGTTCACGTCGGCCCGGGTCGTGGCGAGGACGACGCAGGCCGCCAGGGTGGTCTGCCCGGCCCGCCGGGCGGCCACGACCACGCAGTTGGCCGAGACCTCCAGCGGGATGTCGTAGGCCGAGCAGAACGCCGCGGTGTCGGCCAGGTCCGCGTCGATCTCGGCGACCCATGCGGGGCCGGGGAGGAGGGAGAGCGCCGCGGCAACCGGTGCGCCCAGCAGATCCGGCCGCTCGGTGGCGGGCAGCCAGGTCAGCGAACCGAGACGGGGAGCGGTCATCGGGCGGGAGCGGGTCGCGACGGCACGGGAAGATCTTGCGGCACCGGAGGCTCCGTGTGCAGGCCGGGTGGCCGCTTCGTCGCGCTGACCGGCCGGGATCCGACTGTCGCGTGCGCAGTCCTCGGGCGAGGATGGCGCCATGATCGGCCAGCTCCACTCCGTCGTCATCGACGCCCCCGACGCCCACGCGCTCGCCACCTTCTACGCCGGACTGCTCGGGATGGAGGTGAAGGGGTCGCCCGGGGACGACTGGGTCACGGTCACCGGCGCGGGCTACCGGATCGCCTTCCAGCAGGCCCCGGACCTGAAGCGACCGGACTGGCCGGACCCCGACCGCCCCCAGCAGTTCCACCTCGACATCCGAGTGGCCGACGTCGACGAGGCGGAGCCGAAGGTGCTCGAACTGGGTGCACGGCGGCTGCCCGGCGGGGGTGGTGACTTCCGGGTCTATGCCGACCCCGTCGGTCACCCCTTCTGCCTGGTGTGGGACGCATGAACCCCGACCTGCCGTCGGTCGACCTGACCGCCGCCGGCGCGTTCGTCGCCGCGTTGAAGTTCGAGGTGACCGAGGCCAGCGGCTCCCGGGTGACGGGGACCGTCGACCTAGGCCCCGAACAGCACACGCCGTGGGGCGTCGTCCACGGTGGCGTCTACTGCTCGGTCGTGGAGTCGGCCGCCAGCATCGGGGCGAGCACCGCTGTCGTCGACCGCGGCCAGTTCGCGGTCGGGGTCAACAACACCACCGACTTCCTTCGCCCGATGACCTCCGGACGGCTCGACGTCGTCGCCGAGCCGATCCAGCAGGGCCGGACGCTGCAGCTCTGGCAGGTGCACCTGACCCGGGTCGACGACGGGAAGCTGGTCGCGCGAGGTCAGGTGCGGTTGCAGAACGTGCCCCTGCCCGGCGCCTGACCGAGCGCCGTGGGGTCGAGGGTGACCTGGAAGAGCGCTCTCGGGTCCTGCAGCGTGGCCGGCGGGAGCGCGGCCGACCGCGGCACGACCCGGTCCCAGCGGGCCGGACGGCGATGCGGCAGCAGCTCACGCCCCCGGAACAGGTAGTCGCCCACAACCTCGCCCAGCAGCAGGCCGGCGCCGCGCTCGACCGGCAGTGCCACCCGGTCACCGGACGAGACGTCGTCGACGAAGGTGGACAGCTGCCGGAGGTCCTTGGCCGGGCGCCGTCCCGACAGCTCCTTGGCCAGCACCCGCAGCTCGGCCGGCGACAGCCCGGTCGCATCGACGTCGATTCCCGACTGGGTGCCCAGACCGACCACGCCCTCCGCGAGGCAGGCACCCAGCTCACCGTGCGCGCGGGGCCGCACCACCCAGACCCGTACGCCCTCCGGCGCCGGCACCAGCGGCACGTCGTCGGCTGCGGGCCAGACGTAGGGCAGGTCGGCCGGCTCCGCACCGAAGCGCTCGGCGAAGCGCGGCCGGTAGAAGTCGGGGTTCTTCGCGATCAGGTTGGACCGGTGCGAGCGGTGCAGGTCGTCGTCCCCCAGCCACGACGGCAGCAGGCCGGCCGCGGCCAATTCCTGCTGGGGCACGCCTACGACCTCGGGGGCGAACTCCCCGATCTGGCTCTCGGTGCTGTCGGCGAAGCCCCGCTCCTGCCAGACCCGCGCCATCGCCAGTCCGTAGGCCACGAGCGCCGGCGTGCGGCCGCGCCACATGAGGACGGCGGGGTGGTTCGCCCAGCCGTAGTCGGGCAGCTCGATCGCCCGGAGGATCTGCAGCGTCTCGACCCGCTGCTTGCCCAGGCGCGGGGAATCCAGCAGCCGGGCGCTGTCGGCGAAGTCGGCTACCGGGAGGAACGTCTGCATCGCGGCCCAGTCTGGGTCAGGCGGGGCGCGGGCGCCCGGTCAGCTCGTCAGCGGCGAGCCGGCGGGCGAGCTCCGGCAGGACGACTCCCAGCGGAGCGTCGACACGGACGTCGGCCTTCGCGTCGCCGCGGGTCGGCCCGACGTTCACGATCGCGACGGGGATGTCGAGCTTGGCCGCGCGGAGTACGAATCGGTAGCCGCTCATGACGGTCAGGGACGAGCCGAGGACGAGCAGGCTCCCCGCCTCCTCGACCAGGCCGAAGCAGTGCTCGACGCGATCCCGGGGCACGGTCTCGCCGAAGAAGACGACATCGGGCTTCAGCGGCCCGTCCCCACAGGCCAGGCAGCCGACCATGACGAACCCGTCGAGCAGTGCGTCGGGCAGTTCGGCGTCGCCGTCGGGATTCACCTCGTCGACCCGCGGCCCGAACGTCGGGTTGGCGGCCTGCAGGCGCTCGTCGAGCTCGGCCCGCCCGGCGACGTCCCCACAGTTGAGGCAGACCGTCCGGTCCAGCCCGCCGTGCAGCTCGACGACCTCGCTCGCCCCGCCGGCCTGGTGCAGTCCGTCGACGTTCTGGGTGATGACCCCGCCGAGCAGTCCGGCGGTCTGCAGCTCCCCCACCGCCCGGTGCCCGTCGTTCGGCCGAGCGCCGCGGATCTGCCGCCACCCGACGTAGCTGCGCGCCCAGTATCGGTGCCGGCCGCGCGGGTCGCGGGCGAACGTCTGGTAGGTCATCGGTGTGTGCCGGCGCAGGCTGCCGGTGGCGCCCCGGTAGTCCGGGATGCCGGAGTCGGTGGACAGCCCTGCCCCGGAGAGGACGACGACGTCGCCGTCGGCCACCAGGTCGGCGAGCACGTCGAGGGAGGGGTCCACGGCTCGGGGTTCGGCGGTGGGCGCGGCAGTCACCGGTCCATGGTCCCTGCGAATCGACGACCGTGCCGGGCGCTCAGCCGGCGGCGAGTTCGCGATCGAGCCGGCTGAGGATCTCGTCGTACACCCGGCGCATCCCCTTCGGCGCGAAGGTGCGCTCGAAGAAGCCCCCGATCCCGTCAGCGCCGTTCCAGGTGGTGCGCACCCGCACCGTGCTCACCTCGGCATCGGCCGGGGAGATCGTCCAGGTCGTGACCATCGACGAGTTGGCGTCCGACTCCTGGAGGGTGTCCCCGCTCGGCTGGGTCACCGACACCAACTGGTCGCGGACACGCTTGGATGTCGCGGCGAACCGCCAGTGCACGCGGGTCCCGGCGCCGTGGCCACCGGACTCGACGCGGTAGTCGCTGAACTGCTCGGGCAGGAGCCGCGGACGCGTGCCCTCGTAGTCGGAGAGGGCGGCGAGCACCTGCTCCGCAGGCGCTCGGACGATTCCTTCGGCAGTGGTGACGACCTGACTCATGCCCGCATTCTGCCGCGGGCCGACCCGGCGACTACGGGCCCTCCTCGGTGTTGAGGTAGCTGCAGCGGAAGCGGGCCTTCGACATGGCCTCGGTGAACCGGGCTTCCCACGCGGGGTCCTGTGCCGGGAACGTCTCCAGCACCCGCTCCTCGAGCACGACCGGCCGGCCATCGAGACCGCTGTAGGCCCGCCGCACCAGCACCCGGGTGCTGCCGTCGACCTCGTCGTGCGCGGGCGCCCAGCGGGCCTGCGCGATCGCCGCGGCCAGCTCCGCACGCTCCCGTGCCGGCAGCGCGCCAGACCCCCCGGACGCCCCGCGCAGCGCCGTCCAGATCGCCCATCCGGCCAGGACGAACAGCCCGAGCAGCAGTGCCACGAGCACGAACTCGACCAGCCCGATCATCACGGGTCGACGCTACGTCGACATGCGGCCCGAGGTGCGCCGCCGGTCGCGATCCCCTGCGGAAGCGAGCCGCACGAGCTCCCCTCACGGGCGGCCCGGTGCGGGTCAGCCTGCCCGCCGACGAGCGCTCGACCTGCGGCTACTCCTGCGGACCCGGGGCGACGCGGCCCGCGGGCAGGACACTGCATGCGGAACGGCGTACGCGGCGAGCAGCGTCGGCAACGGCCCGATCGTGGTGCGGATCAGCGCGCTCAGCGGGCGGCCGGTGGCCTGCGGACGCCGTCGGGACGCCGCAGGTCGTGCCCGTCCCTCCCTCAGTCCGTGCGCGTCGCGGGCGCCTGGCGGGTAGGAGCCGGGCCATGACGATCACCGCGGAGAGATCCGGCCAGTACGCGCTGGGCGACCGACTGACCAATCGCCTCGGCTACGGCACGATGCGATTGACCGGACCGGACGCCGCGGGGCGGCCGCCGCCGGACCACAAGACCGCTATCGCCGTCCTCCGCCGTGCCGTGGACCTGGGCGTCGACCACGTCGACACCGGCGACTACGAGGGCCCACACAAGGTGACCGACCTGATCCGGAAGGCACTGCATCCCTATCCGGTCGAACTGACCGTCACCACGAGCGTCGGAGCCCGATGGACGTCCGAGGGCCGATGGGTGCAGGCGCTCTCCCCCGACGAGCTGCACCGCGCTGTCCAGGACCACCTCGACCACCTCGGCGCCGACGTGCTGGATGTCGTGCACCTGCGCATGCCCGGCTTTCCCGAACCGGTCGAGCTGTCGCCGGCCGAGCCGATGGAGACCCTGGCCGAGCTGCAGCAGCAGGGGCTGATCCGCCACCTGGGCGTCAGCAACGTGACGACGCAAGGATTCGCCGACGCAGAGGCGATCGCGAGGATCGTGTGCGTGCAGAACCACTACGACGTCGCACACCGGCACGACGACCCGCTGGTCGACGCGCTCGCCCGCCTGGGCATCCCCTTCGTGGCGTGCTCCCCGCTCGGCGGATTCCCGCCGATCTCCGCGCCGGGTCTGGCGAGGGTGGCTGCCGCCCTGGAGACGACGGAGTCGGAGGTGGCGCTGACCTGGCTGCTCGCCCGCTCGCCCAACATCCTGCCCATCCCCAGCACGAGGACGATCGCCCACCTGGAACAGAACCTGGAAGCCGGAGCGCGGGTGCTCGGACCGGTCGAGCTCGGGGAGCTCGACCGCATCGGCGGCGTCGTGCAGCCCGACGCCGACCTCTGAACGGAGCTCGTGCGTAGCGCGATTCCGCGCAAACACAGGCCCCCGTGAGTGCCGACCGCCACTCACGGACGTCGTCGACCGCCACCCGCGTGCCCACGGGGCGGGGTCAGCGCAGCGCGGCCTCCAGCTCGGGGGCGGCCACCGGCCTCCCGATGTAGAAGCCTTGAGCGGCGTCACAGCCGAGGTCGCGGAGCTGAGCCAGCTGCTCAGCGGTTTCTACACCCTCGGCGACCGTGCCCAGGCCGAGCGCGGAGCACAGCCGGAGCACCGACTGGATGATGGCGGTGCTGGCGGGATGCTCGCCCAGGCGCGTGGTGAAGGTCTGGTCCAGCTTCACGACGTCCACCGGGATCTGCTGCAGCCAGGTCAGCGAGCAGAACCCGGTGCCGAAGTCGTCCAGCGACACGTGTGTGCCGTGTGCCCGGATGGCCCGCACCACCTCGATCGTGCGGGCCAGGTCGGCGGCGGCCGCCCGCTCGGTGATCTCGATCTCGAGCTTGCTCGGGTCGATCCCCGTCTCGGCGACCGTCGTCTCGATGAGCTCCAGCATGCCCCGGTCGGTCAACTCGCGGTCGGAGAAGTTGATCTGTACGCCGAGACCGAACCCGCTGCGCGCCCAGGCCGCGATCTGTTCGGCCGCCGCCCGGAGCACCCAGACCCCGATCGAGTGCAGCAGTCCGGTCTCCTCGGCCGTCGGGAGGAACTCCGCCGGAAGGAGCAGCCCTCTCTCGGGGTGGTCCCAGCGCAGCAGCGCCTCGGCGGAGAAGACCCGGTTCTCCTTCAGTTGCAGCTTCGGCTGGTAGAGGAGGAGGAGCTGCCCATCCACCAGGGCCTCGCGGAGGTCGGCCTCCAGGCGGACGCGGTGGTCGACGCGCTCGCTCAGCTTGCCGGAGTAGTGCTGGAGCTGGCCGCGACCGCGACGCTTCGCCTCGTACAGCGCCGTGTCGGCCTCACGCATCGCCTGCTCGGCGCCCTGCGGAGGGCGCTCCGAGAGGGCCACGCCCACGGAGGTGCTGACCAGGAACTCCTTCGACCCCTCCCCGAGCCGGTAAGGGCCGGCGACCGCGGACACCACCCGCTCGGCCAGCTGCCCGGCCTGGTCCTCGTCGGTGAGTTCGGGGCAGAGGACGGCGAACTCGTCACCGCCGAACCGCGCCACCGTGTCGCCTGGACGCACCGCCGCCCGAAGTCGCTGGCCGACCTCGCGCAGCAGGGCGTCGCCGGCCGCGTGGCCCAGGCTGTCGTTGATCAGCTTGAAGTGGTCGAGGTCGCAGAAGAGCACCGCGACCCGGGAGTCGGGGTGCCGGGCGGCGGCGGCCAACGCCAGCTCGAGGTGGTCGATGAACAGAGACCGGCTGGCCAGCCCCGTGAGCGTGTCGTGGGTGGCCGCGTACTCCAGCCGGGCACGCAGCTCCATCGGCACCGTGACATCGCGCCAGTGGACCACGATGGCGTGCACAGCCGGGGTCGCCAGGTGGTTGGAGCCGACGGCGTGCACCCAGCGGGACTGGTCGTCCGGCCTCTGCACCCGATACTCCGCCTCGATGGCCGTTCCCGGGGGCGCCGCCAGGACCTCGGCGAAGGCCTCCTCGACCATAGCGAGGTCCCGGGGGTCAACCATCGTCCGGAAGTGCCGGCCGACCAGCTCCTCCGGCGAGCAGCCGAGGACGGCGGAAGCGCCGGGACTGATGTAGCGGGTGACCCCGGAGGCCTCGAGCACTTGGATGACGTCCACTGCGGACTCCACCAGGGCGCGGAAGTGTGGTTCCTGCACCGCCGGTGCTCCGGCTCCGGTAGCCAGCAGTCCCCCCACGCGGTCTCCCGCAGCTACGACGTCCACGGCAAGCCGGTCCTGCCCGTCAGTTTCAGCCGGTAGGCCGATCCGCGACCACCCACCCTCGGCCACCAGCCGCGTGAGCTCCCCGACGAGATCTCCCCCGAGACGCTCGGCGACCTGGCTGACCCGCGTCCCCGGCGCCAGTTCCGGTCCGAGCAGTCGGACGGCCGCGCCGGTGATCCGCTCGACGACGAAGTCGTTCACTGCGCCGTCGACGACCGGCCGGAACACCACGCCGCCGTGGGCAGGGTGCATCCCGACGACTGCGAGCAAGGCGGTGTCCGGCTCGTCGTGCGCAGTCATCGCCACCTCCACGCAGACGGTCGCGAGCGTGCCCGGTCCTCTACCCACCACACACACGCCTAGTCGCTGGTCAGGTGGGCACGGATGGCATCGCCGCCGGGGCGTTTCGCGTGCCGTCAAACGGCGTTGGCGCGCGCGGCCGTGTCCAGTGGCATGGTGCCCGCACCAGAAGGGCCCCGCATGACTCTTTCCCGGGTCCAGCGGGGCCTTTCCCACGCGAGCACGCGGAGGTAGTCCAGGACCAGCTGGGCCAGGGTCACGGGGGGACAGGGTGCCAGGCCTGGGCGTGGCCCGCTTCAGAGGCTGTAGGTGAAAGCCTGCGGCGAGCCTTCAGGACTGGTGCGCCACCGAATCCTCAGCTGGCCGTCGCCCTGGTCGTGCTCGGAGGCTCCGATGCGGACGCCACCGCCGGCGTGGATCGCCCGCGACTACCCGCATCGGGCACTGGAGGCCGGCGGTGGACTCGGCATCGGCTCGGGGCACGGGCCGGTGCACCACTTCGCCGGAATCTGGCCGGACTGACCGGCCCGATCAGTAGTCGACCCGCGCCGTCCCGCGCCGCAGCGCAAGCCCATCGAGAAGCAGGCCGGTGGCGAGAGCAGCGCCGACCCCTTCACCGGCCCGCATCCGCAGGTCCAGCAACGGCTCGCACCCCAGCTGCTCGAGGACGAGGGCATGCCCCCGTTCGCGGCTGCGCTGCCCGGCAACCAGGCAGGCCTGGACGGCGGGTTCGAGCTGCACCGCCACCAGCGCCGCGAGCGAGACAGCAAAGCCGTCGACGACGACGACCGCGCCCACCTGCGCCGCCCCCAGGGCCACCCCGGCTAGCACGGCCAGTTCGGGACCCCCCAGTTCGGCCAGAGCCGTCAACGGATCATCGCCCAGCGCCGGATGAGCCCGTCGTGCCCGGCCCACCGCGGCGGCGACGGCGTCGCGCTTGCGGTCGAGCATGGCCGCGTCCGCGCCGGATCCGAGGCCGGTCACCGTGGCGGGGTCGGCGCCGAGCAGCCCACAGGCGAGGGCGGCCGCCACCGCGGTGTTGGCGACGCCGATCTCCCCGAGGGCGACGATGCCGGCCGTGCCGACTTCCCGTCCCAGTCGGCGCCCGGCTTCCACCAGGCTCTGGGTATCGGCGACCGTCATCGCCGGCGTGTTCACCAGGTCCCCACGGAGTCCCGACGGTCCCAGGGCTGAGACACCAGGGTGCGGTCCCCCGGTCACGCCGGCATCGACGATTCGCCGCTCCAGCCCGACCGTCCGTGCGGCGGTGGCACCGAGCGACGTCCCCGCGACCGCCGCACGCAGCACGTCCCGGGTGACGGACGGGTCGTAGGGAGAGACCCCGTGCGCCGCCACGGGATGGTCCGCGGCAGCAAGGACCAGCGTCCCGCCTGTGGCCGCGCCGCGGCCCAGCGCGACGGCGCGGTCGACGGCCCGGTCCAGAATCCCGAGCGAACCGGGGACGGTGAGCAGCCGATCGGCCTCGTCACGC
>JAOPWM010000282.1 GCA_025965695.1 Blastococcus sp. | reverse complement strand
GCTGCGCGCCGACGGACGGCTGACCGGGCCGCTGGTGCTCGGCGGCCGGAGCGCGGGTGCCCGGGTCGCCTGCCGGACCGCGGCGGAGCACGAGGCAGCAGGCGTGCTCGCCCTGGCGTTCCCGCTGCACCCGCCCGGCCGACCGGAGAAGAGCCGCGCCGCGGAGCTCACCGCCGTGCAGGTGCCCATCGTCGTCGTCCAGGGGGAACGGGACACCTTCGGCAGACCGGAGGACGTCGCCGCCGCGTTGTCCGGCCGGCCCGGTGCGTCGGTCTACGCCGTCCCCGGCGACCACGCTCTCAAGCGCGACGTCCACGTCGTCGCGGCTGCCGCGATGTCGTGGCTGGACGACCTCGCCCGGGCGGCCGCCGGCTGACTTCCCTCGTCAGAGGGGGGCCGGGGCGTCGTCCGGCGGGGCAGTCCGGTCCCACCGGTCGGGTGGTGCAGGCCGGGTGGACGGGGCACGCGGGTGATCTACAGAGGGGGTGTGACAGTTCCCGCGGGCCGACGGACATCGCCCGGAGACCTTTCCAGGAATCGCCGGGACCGGCCCGAGCGACCGTCGCAGGGAGGCGGGTCGCGGGCTGACTCAGCCTCGACGGTTCCGACGGCGCTTGACGATCAGGACGACGACCAGGACCGCGGCCGCGATGCCCGCCGCCGGGGCGGCGTAGCGCGCCATGGCAGCCCCGCCGGCGACCTCGAGCAGGTCGATCGGCTCCGGCTCCACCTGCGGACGCGCGATCACCCGTGGGCCGGCAGAGGGCACGGTGCGGACGGGGGCGCCCGACGCGGGCCGGGTCGGCGGCGCCGTGGTGCCGCCGGGGGGGCCGCTGGGGGCCTTTCCCGCGGGGGCGGTACCGGAAGCAGCGGGGGCGGTGCCGGAAGCCGCGGGAGCGATGTCGCCGGCCGCCGGTGCCGTGTCGGTCGCGGTCGGCACGGTCTCGCCCAGCGGAGGAACGACCTTCACCGGTGCGGTCTTCGCAGGAGCTGCCGTGGCGGGGGCGACCTTGGCCGGCGCGGCCTTGTCGGTCACCTTGTCGGTCGCGGCGGCTGCGGTCCTCTTCGTCGCGGCCGCAGCCTTCTTGACCACCTTGCCAGCAGCGCCGTCACCGGCGGCCTGCTCGGCGGACACCGCGACCTCCTCGACCACGCCGGTGGCCGTGGCCGTGGCCGTCGCCGTCGCGGACACGGCTGCACTCTCGGCGCGGGCCGCGTCGCCCTGCGCGTCGCCCTCGCCGAGCTGGGCCGCCAGCTTGTCGGCGAACTGGCCGAGCAGCTTGTTGCCGACGTCGGTCATCACACCGCGACCGAACTGGGCCGGGCGGCCGGTGATGTTGAGGTCGGTGAGCACGTCGACGCGGGTGATCGCACCCTCGGCGGCCAGCTTCGCCGTCACGACGGCGGCGGCGGTGCCGTTGCCCCGCTGGTCCTTGCCGCGCGCGTCGATGACCGCCTTGTGGGCCGCCTCGTCCTTCTCGATGAAGGACGCCTTGCCCTGGTAGGTCAGGTTGATCGGCCCGAGCTTGACCTTCACCCGCCCCGTGAAGGCGTCCCCGTCGACGCTATCGAGAGCTGCGCCGGGCATGCACGGCGCGATCCGCTCGATGTCGAGGAGCACCCGCCAGGCCTCGTCGATGGGCACGGGCACAGTGAACGAGTTCTCCAGCTGCACGACTGACCTCCTGGAGCGGTGAGCCTTGGCCGGCCCACCCGAAGGGCGGACCGGCCGAGACGGACGAGTACGGGACCGGCGTTAGCCCGACGCTACAGCCCGGCGGCGACCGTCACCGCGCGGCGGGTGAGCACGATCGCCAGGTGCTCGCGGTAGTCGGCCTGGGCGTTGAGATCGCTGCTCGGGGTGGTGCCTTCCGCTGCGTGCGCGGCCGCCGCCGCGACGGCTTCCGGGGTCGCCTCGACGTCCACCAGCGCTGCCTCCACACCGGCGGCCCGGAGCGGCGTCGGGCCCATGTTGGTCAGCCCGACCCGCACCTCGGCGATCCGTGCCCCCTCGCGCCGGACCAGGGCGGCCACCGCCACGATCGACCACGCCTGGGCCACCCGGTTGAACTTCTCGTAGTGCATGCCCCACGTGCCGTGCAGCTTCGGGACGCGGATCTCGACGAGCAGCTCCCCCTCCTCCAGCGCGGTGGTCAGGTAGTCGACGAAGAACTCCGCGGCGGGCACGGTCCGCCGCCCGGCGAGGCCGGCGATGACGAACTCCGCGTCCAGGGCCAGGGCCACGGCCGGCAGGTCGCCCGCGGGGTCGGCGTGCGCGAGCGCACCACCGAACGTGCCGCGGTGGCGCACCTGCCGGTCGGCGACGGTCTCCGTCGCCTCGGCGATCAGCGGCGCGTACCGGGCGATCAGCGGGTCGGAGAGGACGTCGGAGTGCGTCGTCATCGCGCCGATGACGATCGCGTCCTCCTCCTCGCGGACCCCCCGCAGCTCGGCCACCTTGATCAGGTCGACGACGGTCTCCGGAGCGGCCAGGCGCAGCCGCATGACGGGGATGAGCGACTGCCCCCCGGCCATGATCTTGACGTCCTCACCGCCCGAGGCGACGGCCTGCAGCGCCTCGTCGATCGTGGTCGGCCGGGCGTAGGCGAAGGCAGCGGGAATCATCGGTCCCCTCCCAGCGAGGAAGCGTCGGTCGCGACACCGGAGGTGGTCTCGGTCGAGGCCCCGCCGTAGGCGTTGGTGCCGGCGGTGGCGCGATCGCCCCCGTCACCGCCCTGATGGATGGCCCGCCAGACCCGTTCGGGTGTGAGCGGCATGAGGATGTCGGACACCCCCAGGTGGCGGACGGCGTCCAGCGCCGCGTTCACGACCGCCGGCGTGCTGGCGATGCACCCGGCCTCACCGACCCCCTTGGCGCCGATCGGGTTGCCCGGCGCCGCGTGCACCGTGTTGCCCGTGTCGAAGTGCGGAAGGTCCGCCGCGGAAGGCAGCAGGTAGTCCACGAACGTGCCGGTGGTGAGGTTGCCGTCGGCGTCGTAGACGGCCTCCTCGTAGAGCGCCTGCGAGATGCCCTGGGCGAGGCCGCCGTGCACCTGCCCCTCCACGATGAGGGGGTTGACGATCGTCCCGACGTCGTCCACGCAGGCGTACTTCCGGATCTTCACCAACCCGGTCTCGGTGTCGACCTCCATGGCGCAGATGTGCGTGCCGTGCGGGAAGGAGAAGTTCTCCGGGTCGAACGCGGCCTCCGCGTCGATCGAGGGCTCGATGCCCTCGGGATAGTTGTGCGCCGCCCACACGCCCAGCGCGATCTCCTGGATCCCGATGCCGGTACCGGGGGTGCCCCGTACCGAGAACGTCCCGCCCGAGAAGTCGAGGTCGTCCTCGCTTGCCTCCAGCAGGTGAGCGGCGATCGTGCGGGCCTTGGCGACCACCTTCTCGGCCGCCTTGACCACCGCACTGCCGCCGACGACCAGCGAGCGGGAGCCATACGTGTCCAGGCCCCGCGAGGAGATCGCGGTGTCGCCGTGCAGCACCTCGACGTCGTCGAACGGGACGCCGAGCGAGTCGGCGACCAGCTGGCTCCACACGGTCTCGTGTCCCTGCCCGTGCGGGGTGGACCCGGTGACGACCTCCACCTTGCCGGTCGGCAGCATCCGGATGGAGGCCTGCTCCCAGCCGCCCGCCCCGAAGGAGAGCGAGCCGAGCACCCGCGAGGGCGCCAGCCCGCACATCTCGGTGAAGGTGGAGAAGCCGATACCCAGCTGCACCGGATCGTTCGACTCCCGCCGGCGCCGCTGCTCCTCGCGCAGCTCGTCGTACCCGATGAGTTCCAGGGCCTGCTGGGTCGCCATCTCGTAGTCGCCGCTGTCGTAGGACAGGCCGGCCACCGACGTGAACGGGAACTCCGCCGCCTGGATCCAGTTCTTCCGGCGCAGCTCGAGCGGGTCCATGCCGAGTTCGACGGCGAGCTCGTCCATGATCCGCTCCACCGCGAACGTGGCCTCCGGGCGCCCCGCGCCGCGGTAGGCGTCGGTCGGGACCTTGTTGGTGAAGACGCCATCGATCTCCAGCCGGTACGCGGGGAACTTGTAGATCCCCGGGTACATGAAGGCACCGAGCGCCGGGATGCCCGCCGTGATCAGCCGCAGGTAGGCGCCCATGTCGGCGAGCAACCGCACGCGCAGGCCCTTGACGTTGCCCTCTCGGTCGGCGGCGACGTCGACGAACTGGATCTGGTCACGGCCGTGGTGGGCGGTCATCAATGACTCGCTCCGGGTCTCGGTCCACTTGACCGGCTTGCCCAGGCGCCGGGCCACCAGGAGCGAGATGACCTCCTCGGGGATGACCTGCAGCTTTCCGCCGAAGCCGCCGCCGACGTCCGGGGCGATGACCCGGAGCTTGTGCTCGGGAACGCCGGTGACCATCGCCAGCATCACCCGGAGGATGTGCGGGATCTGGGTGGAGGACCAGAGCGTGAAGTTGTCGCCCTGGGGCTGGACCACGACCGAGCGGGGCTCCATGAAGGCCGGGGCCAGCCGCTGCTGGACGAAGCGCCGGCTGACGACGACGTCGGCGTCGGCGAAGGCCTGATCGGTGTCTGCACCGGTGCCGACCTCGCCGGCGTCGAAGACGAAGTGGTAGCAGGTGTTGGAGTCGACGTGGTCGTGACAGAGGTTCGCCTGGTCCTTGACCGCCTCCTCCATGTCCAGCACGACGGGCAGGAGGTCGTAGTCGACGTCGACCAGTTCGACGGCGTCCTGCGCGGCCACCTTCGTGCGGGCGGCGATCACCGCGACCGCCTCGCCGACGTGGTTGACCTCGTCCACGGCGATCGACGGGTGGCCGGGGTTGACCATGTCGGGGGTGACGGCCCACGCCGAAGGGAGCGACCCCTGCTCCTCGGCGAAGTCCCGGCCGGTGAAGACGGCGATCACGCCCGGCGCCTGCTGCGCGGCCGTGACGTCGACGCTCGTGATCTTCCCGTGGGCCACGGGGCTCCGGACCACAGCGAGGTGCAGCATCCCGGGCAGGACCATGTTGTCGGTCCAGGTGGTCTTTCCCGTGATCAGGCGGGCGTCCTCCTTGCGGCGGCGCGCCTTGCCGATCTCCTTCTCCGGCGCCTGCGTGGCGGCCGGCTCCTCGACGAGGGTCATGCCTGGGCCCCCAGGGTCTCCGAGGCGGTGCTGCCACCGCTCATCTCGGCGGCCGCCTGCTGCACCGCGCGGACGATGTTCTGGTAGCCGGTACACCGGCAGAGGTTGCCCTCGATGCCCTCGCGGACCTCGTCGTCGCTCGGGTTCGGGTTGTCGTTCACGAGGTCGATCGAGGCCATGATCATCCCGGGGGTGCAGAACCCGCACTGCAGGCCGTGCATCTCGTGGAAGGCCTTCTGCATCGGATGCAGGGTCCCGTTGGAGGCGATCCCCTCGATCGTCGTCACCTCGCTGCCGTCGGCCTGGACGGCCAGGACGGTGCAGCTCTTCACGGCCTCGCCGTCGAGGTGGACGGTGCAAGCGCCGCAGTTGCTGGTGTCGCAGCCGACCACGGTGCCGACCTTGCCCAGCTGCTCCCGCAGGTAGTGGACGAGAAGCGTCCGCGGTTCGACGTCGTCGCTGTAGGCCGCGCCGTCGACCCGTACAGAAATCTGGGTCACGAGATCTCCTCGCTGGCGCTCGTCGAACTCGCGCCCACGGGTGCTGCGCTCTTCAATGACCTCGCACGCTCGGTCATCTAACCTCCACTCTGAGGTGTGGCCCCGGTCACTTCCGGAGTACACGGCCGAGTCTGTCAACGGAGCGGCGACTTAGGCCAGGCTTACCCAGCCGCTGACCAGGGGTGGACCGTCGTTCCGGGACCCCAGAGCTCGAAAAGCCCGGAATGCCGGGCTGATCTACGACGTCCGCCCCGGAAGCCGCACAGCGGGCAACGTTGCAGCCGGGTTGCAGGTGTCAGGCTGCGGGGACCCGCACCTGCCGGGCGGCAGCGGTGTCGGCGGCGCGCACCGCCGCCGCACCGTCCCGACGGCGCAGGACCGCGGACAGCCCCAGCGGAATCAGCCCGGCCGCGGCCAGGCCAGCACCGACGACGCTCGGCATCCGGTATCCGAGACCGGCGGCGATGACCAGTCCGCCCAACCAGGCGCCGAGCGCGTTGGCCACGTTCAACGCCGAATGGTTGAGCGCTGCGCCGAGCATCTGGGCCTCACCGGCGGTCTCCATCAGCCGCAACTGCAAGCAGATGGCGAGCACCGAGCCGGCGACGGAGACGAAGAAGACGCCCACCAACAGCCCAGGCGCCGAGGGGGAGACCAGCGCGACGGCGGCCAGGAGGACACCGAGGACCACGAGGCTGCCGACGAGTGCCGGGAAGAGCGACAGATCGGCCAGCCGGCCGCCCAGCGCCGTCCCGATGACGCCGCCCGCGCCGTAGACGAGCAGCACCCACGGCACGGTCCCGCGGGAGAGGTGCGTGACATCCGTGACGACCGGGGCGATGTAGCTGTAGAGCGCGAACATGCCACCGAAACCGATGACGCCGACGAGCAGGGTGATGATCACCTGGGGTCGCTTCAGGGCACCCAGCTCACCTCGGATCGTCGCCTCGGAGCGGCCGGGGGACGACGGAACGACGGCCAGCACGGCGGCGATCGTGATCGCGGCCAGCACGACCACCGTCCAGTACGCCGACCGCCAGCCGAGCTGCTGCCCCAGCCAGGTCGCCGCGGGCACGCCGGTGAGCATCGCCGCCGCGAGGCCCAGGAGGACCGAGCTGACGGCACGCCCGCGCAGGTGTGGCGCCACCAGCGACGCTGCCACCAACGAGGCGACACCGAAGTAGGCCCCGTGCGGCAGCCCGCTCAGGAAGCGGGCGACGAGCAGCGTGCGATAGCCGGGGGCAACGGCGGTCAGCCCGTTGCCGACCAGGAAGGCGCCCATCAACCCGACGAGCAGGGCGCGGCGCGGCAGCCGGGCGGACAGCGCGGCGATGACCGGCGATCCGACGACGACGCCGAGCGCGTAGACGGAGATGACGTGGCCGGCCGAGGGGATGTCGACGCCCACACCGTCGGCGATGTCGGGCAGCACGCCCATCGTGACGAACTCGGTGGTACCGATCGCGAAGCCGCCCAGCGCCAGGGCGACTACCGCGACGACCACGCGCAGGGTTCTCTGCCGCGGCGGATTCACGGGTGGACCGAGGGGCGACGGGGCTGGCTCACGCACTCATGCTGCCAAGAGCTCATCCCCCGGCCGCATTCCCCCGGGTCGACGAGTTCAGCGGCTGCGCGGCGCGCGGCGCAGCCGGAGCAGGTGCGTCGCGGTGGCCGCGCGGCGGGGTGAGCTGGGCGGCAGCCATTCCAGGCAGGTCTGCCACACCACGACGTCATCCCGGGCCTCCGGCAGCTGGGCGTAACGCAGCAGCAGTTCGGGACGGCGGCTGCGCAGGACCGCCTGGCGGAGCAGCGCGGACACCCGCTCGCGGGCCACGGCGACCCCCGGGGCCTGCGAGCCGGGCAGCACGGCGCCCGGATAGCGCTCCAGCGCCGAGCCGACCGAGCCGCGGGCCAGCAGCCGGCGCACCTGGTCGAGGTCGGTATCGACCCGGCCCAGCAGGCGATACGGCCGGGAACCGACGAGGTCGGCGCCGACCAGCCGGCGCAGCCGGGACAGCTCGGCCCGGACGGTGACCGCCGCGGCATCGCCGGCGTGGCACTCGGCGGCCAGCTGCGCGGTGGTGCGACCCTCCCCCGCCACGGCGGCCTCGGCGAGCAGCAGGAGGAGCTCGGAGTGACGCAGCGACAGCTCGAGCGGGCCGGACGGCAGGGTCAGCCGGGCCCGCTCCCGGCCGAGGACCTCCAGCCGGGGGGCGAGCCGCTGCAGCGGCGGGGGGAGCCGCCGGGCGGGGCCGTGCTGCACCTGCTCGCGGTGCTGCCAGCGCAGCTCCGACTCGACGGCGGCCACCGTGGCCCGCACGAGCGTGAGCACGTGCGGGCTGGCCAC
>JAOPWM010000257.1 GCA_025965695.1 Blastococcus sp. | reverse complement strand
GAGCAGGCGCCCGGTGAGGTCCGCCACCTGCTCGCCTTCGTGCTGGGTCTGCTGCGCGACTTCGGCCTCGACGACTACTACCTGGAGCTGTCCACCCGCGGCGACTCCGACAAGTTCATCGGCTCCGAGGAGGAGTGGGCCAACGCGACCGCCGTCCTCGAGGAGGCGGCGCGCGAGACCGGCCTGGAACTCGTCCCGGACCCGGGTGGCGCCGCGTTCTACGGCCCGAAGATCTCCGTCCAGGCCCGCGACGCGATCGGCCGTACCTGGCAGATGTCGACCATCCAGTACGACTTCAACCAGCCGGCCCGCTTCGGCCTGGAGTACACCGCTGCCGACGGCGGCCGCGCCCAGCCCGTGATGATCCACTCGGCCAAGTTCGGGTCGATCGAGCGGTTCTTCGGGGTCCTCACCGAGCACTACGCCGGGGCGTTCCCCGCCTGGCTCGCGCCGGTCCAGGTCGTCGGCATCCCCATCACCGACGAGCAGGTGCCCTACCTGGCCGACGTCGCACTGCTGCTGAAGCAGAAGGGGATCCGGGTCGAGATCGACGATTCCGACGAGCGGATGCAGAAGAAGATCCGGACGGCGAGCAAGCAGAAGATCCCGTTCGTCCTCCTCGCCGGCGCCACCGACGCCGAGGCAGGCGCGGTCTCCTTCCGCTACCGCGACGGGTCCCAGCGCAACGGCGTCCCGGTCGCCGAGGCCGTGGCCCAGATCGCCGAGTGGGTCGCCGCCCGCCACAACGTCGACCCCTCAGCCGAGGGTGAGCAGGGGAGCGCCGCTGCCGAGACGGTGGCGGCCGGATGACCGAGGACGTTCCGGAGGCCTACCGCGTCGCCGTCCCGTCTGACGACGGCGGGCCCGCGACGGTCTTCGAGCACCTCTGGACGCCGTACCGGATGGCCTACATCCGCGGCGAGGGCAAGCCCACCGGTGCGCACGACTGCCCGTTCTGCGTCATCCCGACGATGAGCGACGAGGAGGGCCTGATCGTGGCCCGTGGGACGACGGTGTTCGCCGTCCTCAACCTGTACCCGTACAACGCCGGCCACCTCATGCTGGTCCCGTACCGGCACGTGCCCGACTACACCGACCTCACCGCCGATGAGGTCGCCGAACTCGGCGCCTTCACCCAGTCGGCCATGCGGGTCGTGCGCTCGGTCAGCGGCGCCCACGGTTTCAACATCGGCATGAACCAGGGCTCGGTCGCCGGTGCCGGCATCGCCGACCACCTGCACCAGCACGCCGTGCCGCGGTGGGGAGGGGACACCAACTTCATGCCGGTCATCGGGCTCACGCGGGTGCTCCCGCAAATCCTCCGCGAGACGCGGGCGCTGCTCGCCGACGCCTGGGCGACGGCTGCCGCCGTCCCGGCCGGGGAGGTCTGAGTGCTCGGCATCTCCGCCCGGCCGGTCGTGGCCAAGGTCGTCGCGCCGGTCGTCGGCCGGCTGGCCCGCGCCGGGGTCACCCCCGACATGGTCACGATCACCGGCACGGTCGGCGCCGTCGCCGGCGCGGTCGCGCTCTTCGGCACCGGGCACCTGTTCTGGGGCACCGTCGCGGTGACCTTCTGCGTGCTGCTCGATCTGCTCGACGGCGCCCTCGCCCGGGCCCGTGGGGGCGGCTCGGTGTTCGGCGCGGTCCTCGACTCCACCGGTGACCGCGCCGCCGACGCGGCGATCTTCGCCTCGCTCGCCTGGTGGTTCTCCGGCAGCGGTGACGACCGGCTGCTGGTCCTGCTCACGCTGATCTGCCTGGTGCTGGGGATTCTCACCTCCTACATCAAGGCGCGGGCCGAGGGCGTGGGTCTCTCCTGCGACGTCGGCGTCGTGGAGCGCACCGAGCGGCTGATCCTGGCGCTCGTCGGCACCGGCCTCAGCGGGCTGGGTGTCCCGTACGCGCTGCACGTCGCCCTGTGGATCCTGCTCGTGGGCAGCGCGGTCACCGTGGTCCAGCGGGTCCTCGCCGTTCGCCGGTCGGCGGCCGGGGCCGCGCTTCCGGTTCCACCGGCCGCGCCGTGACGGGAACCGGCGTGCCGGAGACTGCCGGGACCGAGACGTTGCGCGCGCGGCTCACCGCCGGGATCGCCGACGCAGGTTTCGCCGCGGGGTGGCACGCCGTCCGGATGCTGCCGGAGCCCGCGGCCAGGGGCGCGTTCGACCGGGCCGGCCGCTGGGCTGCCGGACGTGACGGCAAGGGCACCCGGCAGCTGCGGGCCAACCTGCGCGTGGTCACCGGCGGAGCGCTGACCGAACCCGCGCTCACCGAGCTCACCGCGCGCGGCCTTCGCTCCTACGCCCGTTACTGGCAGGAGGCCTTCCGGCTGCCCACCCTGAGCGCCGAGCGGATCGTCGCCGACACGGAGGTCGTCGGCCTGGAGCACCTCCAGAAGGCGCGCGACAGCGGCCGCGGCATGGTGATGGCGCTGCCGCACAGCGGGAACTGGGACGCCGCCGGTGTCTGGTTCGTCGACTTCCTCAACGGTCCGTTCATGACCGTCGCGGAGCGGCTCAAGCCGGAGTCGCTCTACCGCCGCTTCCTCGACTACCGCGAGTCGCTGGGGATGCGGGTCGTCCCGCTCACCGGCGGCCCACGGCCGAGCACCGAGGTGCTGCGCGACTGGCTGAGCGCGGGCGGGGTGACGTGCCTGCTCGTCGACCGGAACCTCGGCAGCGGCGGGGTGCCGGTGTCCTTCTTCGGCCGGACGGCGACGTTGCCCGGTGGTGCTGCGCTCCTGGCCGCGCAGACCCGTGCCGCGCTCGTCCCGACCGTCTGCCAGTTCACCGGGCGCGGCTGGCGGCTGGTCTTCTCGCCGGAGATCCCCGTCGACGGCACCGGACGGCTGAAGGACCGGGTGGTCGGCGCGATGCAGTCGGTCGCCGACGCCTTCGCCGGGTCGATCGGGCAGCAGCCCGAGGACTGGCACATGCTCGGCCGGATCTGGCCCGATGTGCCGCCGGATCCGGCCGCGGGGGCCGCCCGGGACGTGCCTGCCTGATGCGCATCGGCCTGGTCTGCCCCTACCAGTGGGACGTCCCCGGCGGGGTCCAGTACCACGTCCGTGACCTGGCCCGGACGCTGCGGGGAATGGGCCACCACGTCGAGATCCTGACGCCGGCCGAGCGCGAGGAATCACTCACCGACGAGTGGATCACCTTCGCCGGGCGCACCGTGCCGATCCCGTACAACGGCTCGATGGCCAGCGTCCAGTTCGGGCCGGTGTCCGCCGCGCGGGTGCGCCGCTGGCTGCACGAGGGTCACTTCGACGTCGTCCACGTGCACGAGCCGGCGCCGCCGTCGGTGTCGCTGCTGGTCTGCATGATCGCCAAGGGGCCGATCGTCGCCACCTTCCACACCGCCACCACCCGCTCGAAGTTCCTGGTGGCCTGGGGGCCGGTGATCCGCCCCTGGCTGGAACGGATCAGCGGCCGGATCGCGGTGTCGGACTTCGCCCGGCGCGTGCAGGTCGAGCACCTCGGCGGCGACGCGGTGATCATCCCGAACGGCGTGCACGTCAGTGCCTTCGCCACCGGGCCCTCCCTGCCGGGCTACCTCCGTGGTGTCGACGGACCGACGATCGGGTTCCTCGGCCGGTTCGACGAGCCACGCAAGGGACTGCCGGTGCTGCTCGAGGCGATGCGCACCGTCGTCCGCAAGCATCCCGGTGCGCGCCTGCTGATCGCCGGGCGCGGCGACGCCGACGAGGTACGCAGACTGATCGGGGACGACCTCCGCGCCCACGTCGGCCTCCTCGGCGAGCTCACCGAGGAGGACAAGGCCGCCTTCCTCCGCTCGGTCGACGTCTACTGCGCGCCCAACCTGCTCGGTGAGTCCTTCGGCGTCGTCCTCATCGAGGCCCTCGCGGCGGGGGCGCCGATCGTCGCCAGCGACCTCGACGCCTTCGCCCGCGTGCTGGAGGACGGTGACGCCGGGGTCCTGGTCCGCCGCGGGGACCCGGGGGCCCTGGCGAACGCCCTGTGCGGCCTGCTGGCCGACCCTGCGCGGATGGCCGAGCTCTCGGCCGGCGGCGCAGGCGCGGCGGCGGTCTACGACTGGGACGTCCTGGCCCGGCGGATCCTCGCGGTCTACGAGACCGTGCTGCCGCCCGACGGCGGCGAAGTGACCGCAGGGGAGGACGACGAGGCGTTCCCGGCCGTTCCTCCGGCGAGGATTCAGGCGCGTTCCGCCCGCCGTCGACGGGCGCAGCACTAACCTGACACCCTGTGACGCTCGAGGTCTGGTTGCTGCTGGTCGGCGGACTGGTCCTCCTGCTGCTCGCCTGGACGGTGTGGACGCTCGTCCGACTGAGCCGGCTCGAGGCCCGCGTCGCCCGCGCCTGGACGGCCCTCGACAGCCAGCTCCAGCGGCGCGCGGGCCTGGCCGAGGAGCTGGCCCGCAACTATCCCGGCGCTGTGGGGGAGGAGCGGGCTGCGTACCTGGCCGCGTTGGCGGCGGATGCACGCTCGCCCGTGGACGGCGACCGCGAGCTCGCCGAGAATCTGCTCGGCCGCGAGCTGCGGGAACTGCCCCAGGAGCTGCCCGGCATCCCGGCCGCGCTCCGGAACGACCTGGCCGGCACCCGCACGCGGGTCGGGCTGGCCCGGCGGTTCTACAACGACGCGGTGCGCGACACCGCCGCCCTGCGCCACCGGCGACTGACCCGGCTGCTGCACCTGCACGGCTCCCGGCCCATGCCGCGCTACTTCGACATCGACGACCGCCTGGACGGGGTGCCCGCCGGAGCGGACGGCGCCGGTCAACGCGGCCGCTGACCGGCCGTACGATGTTGTCTCCCGAGTTCCCGTCGATCCAGAGGCAGCATTTCGTGGCCACCCCAGACAGCACCCCGTCCACCGGCACCGAGCGCGTCAAGCGCGGCATGGCCGAGCAGCTCAAGGGCGGCGTCATCATGGACGTCGTCACCCCGGAGCAGGCCAAGATCGCCGAGGACGCCGGAGCGGTCGCGGTCATGGCCCTCGAGCGCGTGCCTGCCGACATCCGCGCGCAGGGCGGCATCGCGCGCATGAGCGACCCCGACATGATCGAGGGCATCATCGGTGCGGTCTCCATCCCGGTGATGGCGAAGGCCCGTATCGGCCACTTCGTCGAGGCGCAGGTCCTGCAGGCGCTCGGCGTCGACTACATCGACGAGTCCGAGGTGCTCACCCCGGCCGACGAGGCGCACCACATCGCCAAGAGCGAGTTCACCGTGCCCTTCGTCTGCGGTGCCACCGACCTGGGCGAGGCGCTGCGCCGCATCTCCGAGGGCGCGGCGATGATCCGGTCCAAGGGTGAGGCCGGCACCGGCAACGTCGTCGAGGCCACGCGGCACATGCGGTCCATCCGGGCCGGTATCAAGCGGCTGGGCACGCTCGACGAGACCGAGCTGTTCGTGGCCGCCAAGGAGCTGCGGGCACCGATCGAGCTCGTCGCCCTCGTGGCCGAACTGGGCAAGCTTCCGGTCGTGCTGTTCACCGCCGGCGGCATCGCCACCCCGGCCGACGCCGCCATGATGATGCAGCTCGGCGCCGAGGGCGTGTTCGTGGGCTCGGGCATCTTCAAGTCCGGTGACCCCGCGCTGCGCGCCGCCGCGATCGTGCAGGCGACCACCTTCCACGACGACCCCGACGTCATCGCCAAGGTCTCCCGCGGTCTGGGCGAGCCGATGGTCGGCATCAACGTCTCCACGCTCCCCGAGAGCGAGCGCTTCGCCACCCGCGGGTGGTGAGGACCCCGGTCATCGGGGTGCTGGCGCTGCAGGGCGACGTCCGTGAGCACCTGGCCGCGCTGCGGGAGCAGGGCGCCGAGGCGGTGACCGTCCGGCGGCCGGCGGAGCTGGCCGCGGTCGACGGACTGGTCATCCCCGGCGGCGAGTCGACGACGATGGTCAAGCTGGCCGCCCGCTTCGAGCTGCTCGAGCCGCTGCGGGCCGCCATCCGCGACGGGCTGCCCGCCTACGGTTCCTGCGCGGGGATGATCCTGCTCGCCGACCGGATCCTGGACGCCCCGCCGGACCAGGAGACCGTCGGAGGGCTCGACGTCACGGTCCGCCGCAACGCCTTCGGGCGCCAGGTCGACTCCTTCGAGTCCGACATCGCCTTCGAGGGCCTCGACGGCGGGCACCTGCACGCCGTCTTCATCCGCGCGCCGTGGGTCGAGAAGGCCGGCGAGCAGGTCGTCGTCCTCGGCCGGGTCGTGGGGGGACCGGCCGACGGTAAGATCGTGGCCGTCCGCCAGGGCAACCTGGTGGCCACGAGCTTCCACCCCGAACTGACCGGGGACCGCCGGGTGCATGCGATGTTCGCCGACATCGTCCGCAGCCACCTGGCCGAGCAGGCCGGCGATGTCGCCGGGAACGAGAGGGGTAAGCCGTGAGCGAGCTTGCGAGCTCAATGAGCAGGGCAGCGGGGCCGCGAAAGCGGGCGACGAGCGCCAGCGAGGAGGACTCATGAGCGGCCATTCCAAGTGGGCGACGACCAAGCACAAGAAGGCCGGCATCGACGCCAAGCGCGGCAAGCTCTTCGCCAAGCTGATCAAGAACATCGAGGTGGCTGCGCGCACCGGCGGCGGTGACCTCGCCGGCAACCCGACGCTGTTCGACGCCGTCCAGAAGGCGAAGAAGTCCTCCGTCCCCAACGACAACATCGACCGCGCGGTCAAGCGGGGCGCAGGCCTCGAGGCCGGCGGGGTGGACTACCAGTCCATCACCTACGAGGGCTACGCCGCCGGGGGCGTCGCCGTCCTCATCGAGTGCCTCACCGACAACAAGAACCGGTCGGCCATGGAGGTGCGCACTGCCATGTCCCGCAACGGCGGGTCGATGGCGGACCCGGGGTCGGTCTCCTACCTCTTCTCCCGCAAGGGCGTCATCGTGGTGCCGAGGTCCGACGGCGTGGACGAGGACTCCGTCCTCACGGCGGTGCTCGACGCCGGTGCGGAGGAGGTCCGCGACCTCGGCGACACGTTCGAGGTGGTCAGCGAGCCGACCGACCTGGTCGCCGTCCGCACCGCACTCCAGGACGCCGGGATCGACTACGACTCCGCCGAGGCCGGGTTCGTGCCCAGCGTCAGCGTGGAGCTCGACGAGGACAGCGCCGGCAAGGTCTTCCGGCTCATCGACGCCCTCGAGGACTGCGACGACGTGCAGAACGTCTACGCGAACTACGACGTCTCCGACGAGGTCCTCGAGCTCATCGGCTGACCGCGTGTCGGAGGTCGACGGGACCCCTCCGGAGCTAACCTCGATCGAACAGGCGTTCGGCTGACGGGAGGCTCTTCATGCGGGTGCTCGGCATCGACCCCGGACTCACCCGGTGCGGGTGGGGCGTGGTCGAAGGGCGCCCCGGCGTGCGACCCACGGCTCTCGGAGTCGGCGTGATCCGCACGGTGGCAGAGCTCGACCTGGAGCTGCGCCTGCTCGAACTGCACACCGCGGTGACCGCGCTGCTGCGCGAGCACCGACCAGATGTCGTGGCGATCGAGCGGGTCTTCACCCAGAACAACAAGGGGACGGCGATGGGTACCGCCCAGGCCGCCGGCGTGGCGGCGCTCGCGGCCGCGCAGGCCGACCGGCCCGTCGCCTGGCACACCCCCAGCGAGGTCAAGGCCGCCATCTCCGGCAACGGCCGGGCGGACAAGGAGCAGGTCACCGTGATGGTCACCCGCGTGCTGGGCCTCTCGGAGGCGCCCAAGCCGGCCGACGCGGCCGACGCCCTGGCGCTCGCCGTCTGCCATGTCTGGCGCGGGCCGGCCCAGGACCGGCTGCGCAGGGCGGCCCTGGTCGGCGGCATCGGCGCGCCGGTCCGGCAGACCACGCTCCCGCGCTGGACGGGGGTGGCGGCCCGATGATCACGGCGGGAGCCGGCCCCCTCCGGAACCGTCCCGGGCCCTACATGACAGGAGGCGCGCGTTGATCGCCAGTGTGAGTGGCCGCGTGGCCGCGGTCTCCCCGGACGGCGCCGTCGTCGAGGTCGGCGGGATCGGCCTCGCCGTGCAGTGCACCCCGGGCACCATCGCGCGGCTGCAGGTGGGCGAGAACGCTCGGCTGTCCACCAGCCTGATCGTGCGCGAGGACTCGCTGACCCTCTACGGCTTCGCCGACGACGACGAGCGCAGCCTGTTCGAGCTGCTGCAGACCGCCAACGGCGTGGGCCCCCGGCTCGCGCAGGCGGTGCTGGCCATCCA